>JAEEQB010000093.1 GCA_016285075.1 Prevotella sp. | reverse complement strand
ATGTCCATCCTTGGAGGATGTTTCCAGCTTGCCGCATGGATCATGGCATGGCTGTTTGGCGAGAGTTACGCTGGACTTATCATTGCCATCATCCTTGCTGACATCGGTGCCCAGTGCTTACAGGTGGCCAACCAAAGCAGCAGCCTGCGACAGTTGCCCGAAGCCACCAACCGGGTGAACACCATCTTCATGACCACCTTCTTCATCGGCGGCAGTCTCGGAACCTTTTTCTCCGGCCTTGGCTGGAATATGGCAGGATGGATAGGCGTTTGTCTGGTGGGAGGTTTCTTTGCCTGTGCCTCGCTTGTACTGTCTGCATATGAACGATTTTACTCTCATAATCAGAAGAAATGAAACAGTTTATATTCCTTTTCCTGTTGACTGTCCTTTTAGGATGTACCGGCAACAAGAGGGTGAAGGAAAGCCCTTTTGCCAATGATACTGACTCTGTAATGGTGTCAAAAGGTTATGATGAAGTAAAGCTGTTCAAGACTAGGACGGGACATATTACGGCTACCTTTTCTGTGAATGGCAAGCCTTGCGTTTTCCTCATTGATACTGGAGGCGGTGCCACACTCATCGACAAGTCCAAGAGGCAAAAGTTCGGTCTTGAAGCATCCAAGACAGGTGACTATGCGGCTGGTATCGGCTCTGTTTCTGCACTTGTCAAGACAGCTGCAACGTTCCAGATAAACGGTTATGATATCGAGGAGAAAGACCTGTACTTGATGGATATATCATACATCAACTCCGAATTCAGGAAGAACCATGCGAGGCAAGTTGACGGAGTGCTTGGCACCGACTTCCTCGACAAATATGGAGCATTGATTGACTATGCCCAGCAAAGGCTATATCTCAGAATCCGAAAACAAGATTGATTGAGACAATGAACGTAGAAGAGTTCCGTGAATACTGCCTGTCGCTGACCGATGTAACCGAGGCAACACCGTTCGAGAAATTCTCGAAGGGCAGATTTACGAATAAAACATAAATCCCAAGGCTGTATTACCTTACTTTGGGATTTTTATCGTATATTTGTGCGCAAAATAGTATATTTTTAAAACCAACACGATTATGGATTTCATTGAATTAGCAAGAAGCAGGTACTCCTGCAAGAGTTTTGACTCGCGTCAGATCAGTAAAGAACAACTCGACAGCATCCTGGAGGCAGGACGTTTGGCTCCGACGGCAAAGAACCTGCAGGAGCAGCATGTCTATGTTGTGCAGTCGGCAGAAGGACTGGTCAAGGTTGATGCGCTCACGCCGTGCCGATACGGTGCGCCAACCATGCTCATAGTGGCCTTCGACAAGAACAACGTGTTTACTTATCCAGGCCAGAAGTACGATTCAGGCATTGAGGATGCCACCATCGTGACTACCCACATGATGCTCTGTGCCAAGAGTGTGGGTGTGGACAGCTGCTGGGTGAACTTCTTCGACCCCGACAAGATGGCCGAAGCATTCCAGTTGCCGGAGAACGAAGAGATTCTGACCTGTCTCGCCCTCGGCTATCCGGCAGAAGGCGCAGGGCCGCTGGCCAACCACAACAGCCGCAAGCCGATTGAGGAAACTGTAACTTACCTGTAAATGATGAAAGAAAGATTATCATACTCACGAGTCATATGGGCATGCGCTATTCTTTGTGTGATGGCGGCATGTGCTCAGGGTCAGTCAAAGGATATCGTTGCAGAAGGGGAAACCCCTGTAAGAGTGTCTGATTCGTATAGCTTTACAGAAGGGCCTGCGGCAGACGCAAAGGGCAACGTGTTCTTTACAGACCAGCCTAACAACAGGATTTACCGTTGGGATTGTGAAACGGGAAAGATAACGCTGTTCACTGACCAAAGCGGTCGCTCCAACGGGATGCATTTTGATGCCCAAGGCAATTTGATAGCCTGCGCAGATATGGACAACCAGCTCTGGTCTTTCGATATGGAAGGTCATTCCAAGATACTGATAACCGACTTCGAAGGCAGGCTGCTGAACGGCCCTAACGATGTGTGGATCTCTAAGGATGGAGGATATTATCTGACTGACCCTTATTTTCAGAGAGACTACTGGACGCGCAGCCCGGAGCGCCAGCAGTCTGTAGAGGGCTTGTACTATCTGGCTCCTGGAGGCAAGCAATTGACCATGCTTGACTCGACGCTCAACCAGCCCAATGGTCTGGTGGGAACGCCCGACGGGAAACATCTGTATGTCGCAGAGGCAAAGGCAAACAGAATCCTGAAATATGACATTCAGCCAGACGGCCACCTGACGAACCGGCAGGTGTTTGCCGACATGGGTTCGGACGGGATGACGATTGACGACAGGGGAAACATCTATCTCACTGGCGATGGCGTGACCGTCTTCGACAAGGATGGCCAAAAGATAGCCCATTTCCCCATTCCTGAGGACTGGACAGCCAACGTTTGTTTTGGTGGGAAAGAACGTAATATCCTGTTCATTACCGCATCAAAATCCGTTTACACCCTGAAGATGCTTGTGCATGGGGTGAAGTGATACAAATATGAAAATAGAACTTGCAACAATACAGGATGTTCCTGCTCTTCTCGACTTGCAGCGCAAGGCTTTTGGCCCACTGTGCAAGGAATAGGATTGGGAGGATGCCCCAATTTTGTCAGAATCATTGGAACATGCCTACGAGGAATTTGCACAATGTACGACTCTGAAAGTGCAAAACGACGAAGGAATTATCATCGGTTCCGTTAATGGCAACGTGACAGATGGCTCCCTATACATTGGCCGTCTGATGGTCTTGCCAGAATACCAGCAACAAGGCATTGGCAAGAAACTGTTCCAAGAGATTCAATCACGTCTGCCACATAACCGCGTCTGGCTCTGCACCTGCAAACAAGTAAGACCTCCGTATGAATTCTATCTGCGTGAAGGGTTTAAGCCTTACAAGAGCGAGGAGGTTGGACCGGGACTGACTTGGGCTTATTTGGAGAAATGAGTGCCGCTCGGCTTTGCCGCTTGCCTAAGCAAGAACTTTTCGCCACAATCTTACGTCTAACAGATAGAAACTTTTATAAGGAAGTAATATCAATGAAGACGTTAGGAAACATCATCTGGGTCGTATCCGGAGGCTTGCACATAGCCTTGGAGTATTTCATCGCAGGACTGATACTGATGATTACCATCATCGGCATCCCCTTCGGCTTGCAGAGTCTGAAGCTTGGTATGCTGACCATTTGGCCGTTCGGTACGAAAGTGAAATGGCGGGAGTCGCAACCAGACTGCCTGAGCATCTTCATGAATGTCCTGTGGTTCTTCGTTGGCGGCATCTGGATATGGCTCACCCACATCTTCTACGGTCTCATTTTCTGTATCACCATCATCGGCATCCCATTCGGAAAGATGCACTTTAGACTGGCAAAGCTGGCCCTGTCACCTTTTGGGAAAGAACTTTCATAATCAGGTATTAGTATATTGATGCCCTGGCTGATGTAAACAGCTATTGACCATCACGTTTTACAAGTTGGAACATAAGTTGCAAGTGCCATGTATGAAATCCGCCTCCGAAAACAGCTACAGTAACTCGACCATCGTCAATTATCTACAAAATGATAATAGTCGCTGGAAAATGACCTCATCGACTGCATCGAAATATAAAAAAAAAGACCAGTCCCAATATTTCTGGAACTGGCCTTTTGTTTTTTTCTGACCTGGTTCAGTTTAATCCCAAAGCTCGTAGTTTTCCATCCATTCCTTAATCTGCTTATAGGTCATGTTGAAGTAGCGTTTCTCTTTGTTCAGAGAGGCCATCTTCGCCATCTCGTCTTGAGTCAGTTCGAAGTCGAACACCTCGATATTCTCCTGAATATGCTTCGGATTAGACGAGCCGGGTACCACGCAGAAGCCCTTCTGGATGTGCCAGCGGATGATGATCTGTGCAGCGCTCTTGCCGTGAGCCTTGGCAATCTCACCTATAACGGGATCGCGTAGGATCTCACCCTTCGAGTCACGACCTCCTAAAGGGAACCAGCACTCGATCTTGATATCATATTTCTTGGCCATCTCCTGCCAGTGTTCACGCTGAGCGTATGGGTGGCACTCTATCTGGAACATCTGCGGCTTGATGCGGGCAGGCTCCACGATGGAATTAAACAATTCGTCGCTGAAATCGAAGTCGCTGATGCCGATGGCACGTACTTTGCCAGCCTCCAATGCCTTTTCCAGAGCACGCCAGCCTCCGTTGTAGTCGCGCAAGGGCTGATGCAGATAAACGAGGTCGATGTATTCCAACCCCAGACGCTCCAACATCTTGTCAAACTGTTTCGGTGTCACCTCCTCGCCATACTCATTGGGCCAGAGCTTGCTTGTTACCCAGATGGAATCACGGGGAATGCCGCTGTCCTTAATGGCCTGTCCTACGCTGCGTTCGTTCCGATAGGCATGAGCCGTGTCGATGTGCCGATAGCCTGCCTTCAGGGCAGTCAATACCGAGTTGTAAGTCACTTCCCCTGCGGGAATGCTGTACACGCCGAGTCCGAATTGTGGAATGACAACACCGTTATTCAGCGTGAGATGAGTCTGATTCTTCTGAGCTTCCATAACCATTGCAGTCATTAATGTGATTATACATAAAACAATCTTTCTCATAGTTTCTAATCCTCTCTCCAAAGTTTGAACTCTCCAGTACGGATGGAAGCTATCACGCCGCCATCAATGAGGAGGTCTGTTCCTGTGATGAACTTGGCATGTTCACCCAGCAGAAAAGCTGCTGCCTCGGCA
>JAEEQB010000018.1 GCA_016285075.1 Prevotella sp. | reverse complement strand
CCGAAGCGTCAACAAAAACAGCACAGCTTTTTCGCTTGTGTCTATCGATTCAGTAAGACTACAAAACAATTGTCTACTGTTTCAGCTAATGAAGAGAAAAAGTGTCTAGTCGAATCAGGAAAAGTCACTCGAAAAAAAGTCGTTTGTTTTTGCGTTTAGGCGAGGAGATTTTGCACAAAGACGCAAGGTGTTTTGCGCTAAGGCGCAAGGTGTTTTGCGTATAGACAAAAGCGTTTTATCCTCCACCTTTCTCCCGTTTTCATTAGCCCTTGCACCAACTAAGCCCCGTCCTCTCACCCCAAGCCAGCTGAGGAGGACGATGATAGTGTCATACTGAAGGCTCGATAGTGTCATACCAAAGGCTCGATAGTGTCATACTAAAGGCCCGATAGTGTCATACTGAAGGCTCGATAGTGTCATACCAAAGGCTCGATAGTGTCATACTAAAGGCCCGATAGTGTCATACTAAAGGCCCGATAGTGTCATTCTAAAGGCCCGATAGTGTCATACTATTGGTGTTTCAGCGTCAGCAATGGGAACAGAAATGCAGCCATGCAGCCATGCAGCCATTGATTCTTATGATTTATTCAAAAATGGTGATGTATTAAATATATATACATTCCTTTTTTGCATAACTATATAGAAAGTGATGGCTGCATGGCTGCATGGCTGCATCAGAACACTTCCAAACCGGCGCTCGACACCTGCACCCGATAGTTGATGCTGATGTCGGATGAACACAGAAAAAGGGCGATTGCTCACGCAACCGCCCTCTAACAAACATTGTATAACTGTATTTAAGTATTTGATGTCTTAATTATTCACCTTCGTATGGATCTTCGTACCAACTAATAGTTGGATTTTTTACATACTCCTTAAACTTCGGATAGTATTCATCGATAGCTGTGCGCTCAGGAACAATTTGGAATGTAGGCTTCACCAGAATCTTACCAGGAGCTTTACCCTGCTGAGCATTCAATGTGAGATCACCTGTCATTTGCTTCTTCTGGCCGTCAACAGTCTCTTCCCAATAACGTTTAGCTACTACTTCAATTTCTTCGGGTGATTTTACACCAGCACCAGCTTTGGGCGTAAATTTATAAGAGCCTAATTGCGTGCTGAATGTACCTGTAGGAACTCCCAAAGCTTCATGAATTTCCACTCCGTCAACCTCAATGTCATACTGTGCACCAGTCCAAAGCAGTTCAATCTCTGTAACCTTATCATTCTCATCAAGATACAGGTCGAATACTGCATCATTGAAGTCGAAGTCACCTGTGAAACCACCAAGCTGAACATTCATGTCCTCGCAAATCACGCGAACCTTCTTAACTTCGGGAACGTCACCACCAGTCTTTGCCTCAGTCAAACATACGATCCAGTCGCTATAATAACCGTCTGCACATCCACCAACTTTCACCCACTTCTTACTAGCACCACCAGTTACAGGCAGATAGCCTTGTGCCAGCAAGTTGTCAATGAAACCATCTTCTTGCACTTGAGCATCAGAAATATCTAACGGTGTGCCACAATACATGTTCTGTTCAGCGACGAGCATATGATATTTCTGACCTTTCCACTCAAACCATATATAATCTTTCATGGGGAAACCACCAGGAATATCTGCGCTCCAACCTGCGCTATAGTCCAATTCTTTTGCAAAAATCTCAGGACCTACCATCTGCTCAAAGTCGAAGCCCATGAACGAACGGTTCCAACCGTCCTCCAGACAATCGGCCTCAGAACCAAGAGCCTTCATAATTGTCTTATAACTAACCAGACCCGTGTACTCAGTACGGCAAACAGAACCATTACTATTATAGTATCCGAAAGACTTTGTAGTTGAATTCTTCATATAGATAATCTTGTCGCTATGGAACGGGCCGTCATTGGCATTACCGCCATTGTCCAATACAGTTTCGTTCAAACTACAATCACCGTGGTTGAAATTGTTATTGTGATCAAAGAAATTTTTGCTTTCGTCAATAGCTGCAAGGTGATCCATATAGTCAGATGCATAGAGGTAGGTGCTACCATTTGCTGCTAAATAAGCTTCAGGTGAGTAGCCTTCTCTTGGAGAAGTGTGTCCCTTATATACCTGCTGCATGAAGTAATTCTCCCATTTAGGATCCTCATAAGCTATATCTTTATTAATCTGGAAATACTTCGTAACTACAGCTTTCTGCTCAAGTGTCAAGGGAGGTGGAACCAGCAAGCCACCATAACTTTTGTTGGGATCTGCCCACTCATTGGCATTGGCGTTAACACCACGTGTTGCGTAGTTACCGAATCCCCAGGTGTGGTTTTTAGCCGGCTGTCCGAAGGCATTGACGAATGCCTGCTGATACTTAGCCTCGATCAAAGCTTTCTGAGACTCTACATACTCATTCTCGTTGAACGAGAAGTCCTCATCGCTGGAGCAAGCAGTGAAACCTGCACAGAGAGCAAGCGCTGCAACTCCTGTCATCAAATACTTTTTCATTGTTTTGAATGATTTTAATTAGTGTTAAACGTTTTATTAATCGTATTTGGCCGCAAAATTAATAAATGTTTTTGAACTCTGCAAATATTTTCGCCATTATTTTTACTTTTTTAAGAAATTGTGTTGACATTACACTTAAATACTCCTGATACCTTGAATATGCAGACTGCCAATTTCACTAATTGGCCTTCAAACATTGCTAGTAGAAATGGCACAAAACTCAGATTGTTTAGAAAAGATAATATCATAACTCGACTTTCGAATGTAAGATACGACCTGAAAGGCCAAAAACTTGCCATTTCTTCTCAAATTCCCAATAATTCTACTAAACTGCAAAAGGAGAAATTCTCTAGTTCTCTAATTCTCTAATTCTTGATTATTATAAAAGGTGGGAAACTCAGTTATTAATCATTACCTCGTTGAACGTGATTCTGAAATCTTTACACGTCGAAACGGTGTTCTTTTACTGAGTTAACTCACACGATTCATCGAGTTAACTCAAATCATCGATCGAGTTAACTCGATCAATCAATCGAGTTAACTCAGATTTTTGGGGTAGTTATACCAATTGACTTTTACTATATGCTGAAATATTGACAAAACGTAATCAGTGGCTCTGTCTTCCGTGCCTAAGGAAGCGTTTCTCTTCAAGCAAAGGAATGTTGAGATCCAAACAATAAAAGGTCGCGATCCAAGCAAGAGAAACGTCGGGTGTGTTCGCCCGAGTTCCTGCTGAAAAGTAAAGCGGGCAGTTACACCACGTAACCGCCCGCTCGCATTCAATTTGTATTAATCAAGTAGTAGGATGATGCTTAAAAACTGTTTCCGTCCCAAATGGCTGAGGGATCCTGTACATAGTTACGGAAACCAGAGTAAACAGACTGCATAGGTGTCCGCTCATTCACCCATTGGAAGCTCGTTACAACGGCGATTTTTGCTGCGGGCTCACCCTGAGCTGCAGTGATGGGAATATCTTTGGTCTCGTATTCACCTGTCTCCTCGTTCAGCACACGTTTGGTGACAATGATTTCAATCTTGTCTCTCACTTCTTCAGGTGATTTGACAGCGAAGCTCAGAGGAATCTTCTTTGCTGGAACATCGTTGACACCCGTCCTGGCGTTGGTGTTGATCATTACGTCGGTGCCATATCCCAACAGATGGTGAACTTCTACGCCTGCCACTGTCAAAGGCAGCGTACCGCCTGCAGCCTGAACCATCAGGAATGCCTGGCCTGCTTCTCCGTAATATACATCGAAGACCACATCGTTGAAGTCGAAGTCTGTTGCCTGTGTGGCAGTCAGGTCTTCGACAATAACGCGGAGATCGGGTGTTTTTGTAGTGGGCACATCCTCTGCCTTGGTCAGAGTGACAATCCAGTCACTATAGTAGCCGTCGTGACCGCCCTGCACCTTCACCCACTTGCAAGCCGCGCTATTTTCTACGGGCAGGTAGTCTGCTGCAAGCTTGGTCATGGCTACGGTCAAGTTGAGGCAGGGCCAGTCTTGATTCTGTCCACTCTCCAAAAGCACAGACTTATAGATAGTGTAATCGTTCTGGTCAATATCACCATTGATACCGCAATACTCATTGGTATTAGCTACAAGCATAGGAACATACTTGCCGTTGTAGATGATGGGAGTAGCCCTCAGCTCGTCAGTCATTTTGATGGTTTTCGTCCCGTCCCAAACGTAGTCTTTGCTCGGGAAGTCACCGTAAGTAAGGTAACGAAGCTTCTTCTGGTTCACTTCATAACCGTTCTTGTTGAAGGTCTTCACCACCTGGCCGTTGGCATCCAGTGAGTCCTCCTCGGTATGGACATAGATATCATCGCCGATAATCTGCTCAAAGTCGAAGCCCATGAACGAGCGGTCCCAGCCGTCGTTGAGAATGTCTTCCTTATAGATGTTTTTCGATCTTGCCCAGTCGCGGATGGTGGTCCAGTGTACCAAGCCGGTAAAGTCGGTGTGACCCACAGAGCCTTCGGAGTTGAAATAGCCGAAGAGGTGGGTGGTAGAGTTCACCATGAGCTGAATCTCGTCTGAATGCTGCTTGGCGTCGTTGATCTCTGTGCCGTTATCCATCACATTTGGATTGGTGGAACAAGTGCCGAAGTTGAAATTGAAAATGTGGTCCCTGTGCCTGCTGTCCTCTGTATCATCGGGGAAAACGGCTTCCAGGTGATCCAGATGGTCAGAGCCGACCACGGTGCCATTGTTGGCAGACGTATACTTCTCTGTCGTCTTACTGTTGTCATCGCCACTGCCCTTGGCTTTGGTGCCACCTTTGTACACCTGCTGTATGAAATACTGCGTCCAGCCCGGATCCTGATAGGAGAGGCCTGTTACCTGCTGGAAGAACTGGCGTACAATGTCCTTCTGATCAGCCGTCAAGGGATCGGGCACCTTATAAGAAGCTGCCCATTCATTGGCGTTAGGGAATGTACCACGTGTTACTCTGGGTGGGAACTCAGTGGAAGAGAACCCCCAGGTGTGGTTGGGTGCAGGCTCACCGAATACACGGATGAAAGCGTCGTTGTAGTTCTGCACAACAGCCTGCTCGCCACCCACTACTTCAATATCGTGGTCGGAACATGCTGTAAAGCCAGCGCCGATGGCCAGGGCTGCAATACCTGTTAATAAATACTGTTTCATCATCGTCTTACTTGATTTCAATAGTGTTAAACGTTTGTAATTATGTATAATACGGTGCAAAGATACAAAAAATAATGAATACGCCGTCTCTTTTTTAGATTTTTTTCAATAATTCGTTAAAAAAGAGAGCTAAAAAGAGGGACACCTGCTCGCGCAGATGCCCCCTCGGGTACAAAATCTTATTTATCGCGTATGTATTTGATTCTGCTTGGAGAATTACTCTACCTTGATAGAAGTAACTGTCAGGTTTGAGATTTGACTAATGTTAAAGCCTTGCTTAAAGAGGTTTATTAGCTCTGTTGTGAGATACAAGCTTAATGTGCCATCCGCAGCATTATAGTTTTGACTACCCAGGGCGATATTAATTTGACTACCCCAATTATTCCATCCTTCAACAACTAAACCAGCAAAAGGATTATTATTATTAGGGATACTGATTGAAAAAGACCAAGAATATTGACCGAAATCTTTACCATATATCTTCAGTGTTTTACCCACCATATTATCATTGAAGTTGGAGCCAGCAATAGTAGGTATTTGTTGAGCATTATTTGCTTCACCCGTTCCGCCGTTAGCAGGCCAGAGCTGGATGCTGCTTCCTGAGTCACCATTGCCAGTGCCACTGCCGCTTTCACCAGAACCGCTGCCACTGCCCTGTTGTTGACTGGCTTCAACCACGGTGACAGCCAGAATGTTAAAGGCCTCTCCTTGAATCGTAATACCACTGAGGTTACTATCGGTTATGTCAAATTCAATGTATCCTTTCGTAGCTAAGCTGGGCGTATTGGTGGCTTTAATCCAGTCACTAGTAAGACCTGAGATATACAGTTGCCATTTGATATCCTCTCCATTGTAACCTACACCATAGATACGCAGCTTCTTGCCCACAGCAGCACCAGCGCTCTGCAATTCTTGAGCAGAAAGAACCAAGGAGGTGCTCCAGTTGCCATTCTTCATCTGATGAGGATATTTATCTGCACTGCCCACAAGAGTTCCTGTGGGTGTTGGAATGGCCTGTTCCACCTCAACGGTATATTCACTGACGATGGTGCCTGTGTAGACAGTGTCTTTCTGAATATACCTCTCATCAATATCAGAAGGTGTCTCTGGTGTAATGTTCCACTCATAGACTTTATCCTCGTTGTAATTACCCCACGGATCTATGTTTGCATTGCCTACATATTGAGCGAACAATGGGAATGCACAGTCGCTGGTATTGCTGTTGCCCACCTCAGGACCTACTGCGACACGCTCCTGTGGCCAAGGTGTGCCAAGGGGAACACAAATCATGTGAGGCACCTTACCGAGGTCTTCGTAATTGTTCAGTACCATAACATCTTTATCATACTTCACTACTACAGGAATAGCAGCAAGACTCTCATAATAGGGAGCATGTGCGATGGTCTTCACTTCGTGGTCCTGATATCCCTGAGAGGTGTTGAGTACAGAGTTGTTGCCAATGGTATTGATCATGGTGGTGGTGCTTTGGCCATAGAGTGAGTGAACCTCAGTACCAGCCACTGTCAGCGGCAGGGTACCACCGCAGGCGAGCATGTCGATAGTGGTGTACTTGTCTGCACCTTCACTCATTGTCCTTATCTCTGATCCATCGCTCTTAAACATCTTTTTGGTTACTTCTACATCATAGATGTAAGCGTCGAACACAGCATCGTTGAAGTCGATATCACCGCGATCGGCACGAGCAAGGTCCTCAACAAAGATACGTCCACTCTTCACAGAGCCCTTACGCCAATATTCCACTGTGCCAGTATATTCGCCATCTTCCTCTTTAACAAGAAGGACATTTCCTTTCTGCAAACCTGGTCTCTTGGCCTCAGTCAATGTAACAATCCAGTCACTGTAGTATCCGTCTGCACATCCACCGACTTTCACCCACTTTTTATCAGCAGAACCGCTAACTGGCAAATAGCCCTGAGACAACAGACCAGCAATGTCTACACCATTTAAGTCATTGAACTCTTTCAAATCACCACAATACATATTCATATTTGAATTGAGGTAATGATACTGCTGTCCATTATAAGTATAGTAAGCCCATGCGTTGGGATTATCTCCATATCCAACTTTTGCATAGATTTCATCACCAACCATCTGTTCGAAGTCGAAGCCCATGAACGAACGATTCCAACCGTCATCCAGACAATCTGCCTTAGAACCAAGAACGTTCATAATCGTCTTATAACTAACTAGACCCGTGTATTCCGTACGGCGAACAGAACCATTACTATTATAATATCCGAAAGATTCTGTAGTGGATTCTTTCATATACGTGATTTTGTCAGAATGCCAAGGACCGTCATTGGCATTACCGCCATTGTCCAATACAGTTTCGTTCAAACTACAATCACCGTGATTGAAATTATAGTTATGGTCAACGACATCTGAACGAATCGCTGCAAGATGATCCATATTATTTGAACCAATAATATATGTTTGACCGTCAGCAGCCATATATTTCTCAAGAGAATAAGGCTTATTGGTTGCAGGATTAGTACCAGTCTTGGCATCAGTACCACCTTTATACACCTGCTGGATGAAATAGTTCGTCCAGTGAGGATCCTCATAATCAGGATATTGAACCGTCTGGAAATACTCCTTCACAACTGCAATCTGCTCATCTGTCAATGGAGGCGGTACCAACAAGCCACCATAGGCTTTGTCGGGATCTGCCCACTCATTGGCGTTTGCATTAACTTCACGGGTATAATTTGCCTGGTTGGCAATACCGAATCCCCAGTCCTGCCTGGGGTCAATCTGACCGTAGATCTTTGTGAATGCTTCGTCAAAAGCCTGCACTTTGGCATCAGCGTAAGACATCCATTCGTCATCGTCTGAGCAACCGACAAACATGCTACAAAAGGCAAGTGCCATTGCTCCTGAAATCAAATACCTTTTCATTGCTAAATAAGATTTTAATAATGTTACGTAACTTCTTTTGTTGACTTTTATATCCCAGAAAATAATTTTCCGCTGCAAAATTACTTAAAAAAACGGGAAGTAGTTACGTTTGTATGTTAAAATCACTAAAACGAAGCAAACTTTTTTATCTGCAAACGTTTTTTTTATGTAATTTTGACACGGAATTCATGAATTGTTCTAAAAAATAAATGTACATGCGTAATATTAAGAAAGCTGCAATGGCAGCAATAGGCATCCTGTCGGCACCCCTGCTGATGACCACGACATCGTGCAGCACGGACGTGTTCGACCCGGACGAGTACGACAGCATCGTGAAGTTTCTTTCACCCGTAGACAGCGTAGATGCCAATCACACCTGGAACCTCACCACCACACATAGCTATACCTTCACGGCGAATGGCAGCCACGGAGCCAAAGAACTGCTGGTGTTTACGGAGGACCCTACAATGAACAAGAAGGCTCAGCTGGTGGGAAGAGCCGACATCAGCGACGGACAGCAGGTGAAGCTCACTCTCTCCATCCCGGGTATTCAGGAACAGCTCTTCGCCGCTCTGGCCGATGCTGCAGGCAATTACTACGTGAAACAGTTCAGCCCTTCTGCACAGAACGTGGACTTCGGTGACGTAACTGACGCTGCTACACCGTTGAAACTGTCACACCGCGACTTTGCCTATCTCTACCTGTTCGAGGAAAGCATGCCTGAACCTAAAGACTATGACTACAACGACGTGGTGATGAAGATAGCACAGGAGAGGACTGCCAGGAACTGCATCAGCCTCAGCGTGACGCTGGCGGCCGTAGGAGCCGACGGGCAGATGGGCGGAGCCATCCGACTGATTGGCTATAAGTATAATGATATAGACAAGGTGACAACCGAGGGAGACGAGACATTCGACGACAATGTGCCCAAGACGTCAAAGTACTTTTTCGATGGCAAGACCAACTTATTGCTGAAGGGCCGTAATGACGAGGCTATAGTCAATCTGTTCCAGGATGCCCACTGGTCAATGATGCCCGACGAGAGCAAGAACGACGTGCTCTACAACCGAAGGAAGTTCAATGTGACATCTATCAACACTCCCGAGGCTTCGTTTACCAAGGAGCGCACCATCATATACCATATTTATTTTAAGAGTGAGGAGGGTCTCAACGACTTCAACCTGGATACGCTCGACCCCTTCGTCGTGAAATTCTACAATAACGGCAGCCTGGAGATTCATACCAATGAATACCAGAATGCACAATGCATGTATAGTTACTCGCTGCCCACCACCAAGAACCTGCCCTGGGCGCTGAAAGTGCCATATACCGAATTCCGCCATACCTTGGAGGGCACAAACCTGGGTTTCAAGAAGAAGGGCTATATGTTCGGTGCCTACATGACATCGGGCCATTCTTTCGGTGAGTGGTGTGAAGACCATACCCGCTTCCTCGACTGGTATCTCTATCCAACGCTGAACATGGTGTACTAATAGTCCTGATGGGAACAGGTATAGCGGAGGGGCTATTTCACCATCAATGCTTTGAACATTCAGGGCATGTGCCCTTTACCATGTAGTTGATGCTCTGCATGAGGTATCCGTCGGGCAGCTGGACGGAGGGGATAGGCGTGGCAGGCAGGCAGAAGGTGCGTTGACACCGCTCGCAGTAGAAGTGTACGTGCTGGTCATCGTCCTGCTGATGTTCGTCGTGGCTGTGGCACAGCTCGTAGCGTACACCGTCGCCACCGTCTTCCAGCACATGCACCAGGTGGTGCTCGCGGAAGAGTGACAGAGACCGGAACACCCCGCTCTTGTCAATGGAAAGAATCTTGTATTCCAGCTCTGTCAGCGACATGGGTCGGTCGGCGGCAGCTAAGGTCTTTGCCACCACAATACGGTTGGCGGTAGGCTTCACGCCATGCGACGCCAACAGCTGGCTGCACTCTTCGCTACTCACCGTTCGTTTACTTCTGCCTGAACTTCTCTGCCTGCTGGCGGATCAGTTCCGTATCGTTGAAATAGTCAATCCTCATGGCGCGGCGCACCTCGTCCATGGTCTGGGCACCCACCTCGCGGGCCTGCTCCGTACCTTTTTTCAGTATGTCATAGATGGCAGGGATATCCTGCTCCAGCTCATGACGACGCTGGCGCATCGGCTCAAGGAACTTGTTGAGCACCTCGTTCAGGAATTTCTTGCACTTCATGTCACCCAGTCCGCCACGGGTATAGTGTTCCTTCAGCTCGTCGAGGTTCTGATACTCAGGCCAGAAGTCGGCAAAGTCCTGGTCGCATGAGAAGGCATCGAGATAGGTGAACACGGCATTGCCTTCAACATGTCCTGGATCGGAGACATTCAGGTGTGTGGGGTCGGTGTACATGGAACGTACCTTCTGCCACACATCGTCCTTTGAGTCGGAGAGATAGATGCAGTTGCCCAGCGACTTCGACATCTTCTCCTTACCGTCCGTTCCTGGCAGACGGCGTGCTGTGAGGTTCTCGGGCAGCATGATCTGCGGCTCCACGAGGACGGGAGCATAGGTGTTGTTGAAGCGGTTCACAAGTTCGCGTGTCACTTCGAGCATAGGCTCCTGGTCTTCTCCTGCGGGAACAGTCGTAGCCTTGAACAGCGTAATGTCAGCGGCCTGGCTGACAGGATAGCAGAAGAATCCCAAGGGAATGCTTTCGCCCTCGAAGCCACGCATCTTGATTTCCGTCTTCACCGTGGGATTGCGCTGCACACGGCTTACAGAGATGAGGTTCATCAGGTAGGTGGTCAGCTCGGCCAACTCAGGTATATGGCTCTGTATGAACAATATGCACTTCTCGGGATCCAGCCCGGCAGCCAGATAGTCGAGTGCTACATTGATGATGTTCTCGCGAATCTTCTCAGGATTGTCGGCATTGTCGGTCAGTGCCTGCACGTCGGCCATGAAAACAAACATTCTGTCGTAGTTGCCTGCATTCTGCAGCTCTACACGTCTGCGCAACGAACCTACGTAGTGCCCCAGATGGAGCTTACCCGTAGGACGGTCGCCAGTCAAGATAACTTTTCCCATTTTTTTCTTTCCTTTTCAGTTTTTGCGTGCAAAGTTACACATTTTAATTGAGATTTGACTATTGAGAATTGACAATTTTCATTGGCTACAGCAATTTCTTCGTTCTTCGCTCTTCACTATTCACTTTTTTTTGTACCTTTGCAGCCGTTAAACTGAAAGAGACATGGATTCAAAACTCGTTATCTACAATACGCTGACGCGTCAGAAAGAGCGCTTCGAGCCAATCAACGCCCCTCATGTGGGCATGTATGTCTGCGGACCTACGGTCTACGGTGACCCCCATCTAGGACACGCACGTCCTGCCATCACGTTCGACCTGGTGTTCCGCTACCTACGCCATTTGGGCTATAAAGTAAGGTACGTGCGAAACATTACCGATGTAGGCCATCTGGAGCACGATGCTGACGAAGGCGAGGACAAGATAGCCAAGAAAGCACGCCTGGAGCAGCTGGAGCCGATGGAGATAGCCGAATACTACACCCACCGGTACCATCAGGCCATGGATGCGCTGAATGTGCTGAGGCCAAGTATCGAGCCCCACGCCACGGGTCACATCATTGAGCAGCAGCAGTTGGTACAGCAGATCCTGGACAACGGCTTTGCCTACGAGTCGAATGGAAGTATCTATTTCGACATCGAGAAATACAATCAGCAACACAAGTACGGCATCCTCTCGGGCCGTTCCCTGGAGAACATCAAGGATGCCAGCCGCGACAATCTGGATGGAGTAGGCGAGAAGAAGAATCAGGCCGACTTCGCCCTGTGGAAGAAAGCACAGCCTGAGCACATCATGCGCTGGCCCTCTCCTTGGAGCAACGGCTTCCCCGGATGGCACTGTGAGTGCACCGCTATGGGACGTAAGTATCTGGGTGAACAGTTCGACATACACGGTGGTGGCATGGATCTTATCTTCCCACACCATGAATGCGAGATAGCGCAGGCGGTAGCCTCTATGGGACATCCGGCAGTGAAGTACTGGATGCACAATAACATGCTGACCATCAACGGGCAGAAGATGGCAAAATCACTGGGCAACTTCATCTCGCTGGAGCAGTTCTTCACAGGCAAGCACGAACTGCTGTCGAAGGCCTATTCCCCCATGACCATCCGGTTCTTCATACTCTCTGCCCACTACCGTGGCACTGTGGACTTCAGCGACGAGGCACTGCAGGCTGCCGAGAAGGGACTGGAGCGTCTGACCAATGCATTGGGTGACCTGGAACGAGTGACTGCCTCTTCCAGCTGTGACGGTGAGACGGAACGTGTGGTGAAAGGCCTGCGTGAGAAGTGCTACGATGCCATGAACGACGACTTGGCCACGCCTCAGGTCATCAGCCATCTGTTTGAGGGATGCACCGTGGTGAACCGACTCATCGACCACAAGGCCACTATCTGCAGCGACTGCCTGAAAGAACTGAAAGAAACGATGCATCTCTTTGCAGAAGATATCCTCGGACTGTCATTGCACAATTCACAATTCTCAATGCAGAACGGATCGGAAGCCCGTGAGGAGGCCTTTGGCAAGGTGGTGGACATGGTACTTGCACTGCGTGCCAAGGCCAAGGCAAACAAGGACTGGGCTACGAGCGACCAGATTCGCGATGAGCTGGCTGCCGCTGGCTTCGAAGTGAAGGACACCAAGGATGGTGTCACTTGGAAACTGAATAAGTAGCCGTCTCTACTGGTACCCAGGATCAAGTAATCAACTGAGGCAATTGCTAAACAGGACATCCTTTTGATTTAGGTCAAAAGGATGTCCTGTTTTTACTGATTTATGCTGGAAAGCTTGCTTGTGTGCGCACACATTTGTACCTTTGCATCGGTTTTCAGACAAAGAGAGCTAAAGATAGAAAGATATATATTAAGGTAAAAAGGTTTTTAGGATTTAAACATTCAAAGATTATGATTATCTTCAATTATGTAGTACTGAAGCTGGCTTCCGCTGTGAAGCACGAAGCCGCTCATTTAGTGAGAAAGTAAAGCAGCATTGCTGAAAGAAAGAGTAAAAGACAAAAAAGTGAAAGTCGCAGTTCCTGAGAACTGCGACTTTCGTGCTATTAATGTGCGTGAGAAAAGAACGTATTGTTTATCCCAGCTTGTTGATATGCTTAGCCAGACTTGACTTCAGGTTAGCGGCCTTGTTCTTGTGGATGACTTTGGTCTTAGCCAGTTTGTCAAGCATCTTCTGGATAGAGGGATACAGCTTTGTAGCCTCATCCTTGTCGGTCATGGCACGCAGCTTACGGACAGCGTTGCGCATGGTCTTTGCATAATAGCGGTTGTGAAGAGTGCGAGCCTTAGTCTGGCGGATTCTCTTCAGTGATGATTTGTGGTTTGCCATTGTTTTGTTTAAATGTTTAATTTGTTAATTGTTTAAAGCTTATGGGTCTTACACCTCCTTGCGGAAGCAGCCCTGGGCGGACATTCTCGGTTGATGATTGACCATATGAAATAGACAACATCTTTCCTCGAAGCCCTCTGCCACCGTTTCCCAGTCCTGGCAGAACAGGTAACGCATCGCTGCGCAGATGACAGATTTAAGGATTTGTAGTCCCTAGGAGAGTCGAACTCCTCTTTAGAGAATGAAAATCTCTCGTCCTAACCGATAGACGAAGGGACCGAATGAATAGTCTCTTTGACACTTGTCAATGTCCAATTGACGGATTGTAATTGATGGCTGTTTGCCAAAAGCGGGTGCAAAATTACTGCTATTTTTCCAAATAGACAAATTTTCTCGCAAAAAAATCCACTTTCTTCTGTTTTTTTCCTCACTATTTGCCTTTTTTTGTGTATCTTTACCGCCAAAATGCGAAGTAACGATGCTGATTAAGACAGAAGCTATAGTGCTGCACAGTCTGAAGTATGGTGAGTCAAGGCTCATCATCGATATGTTCACCCGCCAGCATGGGAGGCTTTCGTTCATCGTCAGCCTGCCCAAGACATCGAAAGGCCGTATGAAGAAACAGCTTTTCCAGCCTCTGACGCTGCTCGACGTGGAGACTGATGTGCGTCCTCATGTACAGTTACATAAGCTGATTGATGTGCGGTTGACCTCTCCGTTCCACAGCATTCCGTTCAAAGCCGACAAACTGAGCATCAGCCTCTTCATTGCAGAGTTCCTCTACTATGCACTGCGCGGTGAGCAACAGAACATACCACTGTACGACTACGTGAAAAGCAGCCTACAATGGCTCGACCAATGTGAAGACCGATTTGCCAACTTCCACTTGGTGTTCCTTATGCGTCTGTCGCGATTCCTTGGTTTCTATCCTAACTTGGAAGACTATACTCCTGACTGTTTCTTCGACCTTCGCGAGAGTATATTCCTGCCTCATGCTCCCTTGCACCGCGATTATCTGCTGCCTGACGAGGCAGGCAAGCTGCAGCTCATGATGCGTATGGACTTTCCTACCATGCACCTGTTCCGTATGAACCGTCAGGAACGTCAGCGCCTGCTTGATGTTGCCTTGACTTACTACCGCCTTCATCTGCCTGATTTCCCCGAACTCCGTTCTCTTCAAGTGTTACAAGAGGTTTACACGAAGTGACCATAGGCTTTGCCATTGCGCACCCAAAGCAGCAGCACATATGCTCCAAAATGAAGGCTGTTTTCATTATAACGCTAATGACCGATTCGGGTAGAAAAAAGGACGGAAACCGTGTCAAGTCACGACACAGTTCCCGCCAAAAAATTGTTGTGGAGTTTCGCTTAACCCCAATCTTCATAACATACACACACTAATCTTGTTTTTATCATTTCTTTTCTTTTATTAAAACTATTCTCTCAATATCTTTATCATTTATCATTTATCAATTATCATTTAGGCCGCAGGCCGTCAGAACTTGATCGTCCCTTGTATGACTTCAGGCTGCTGATGGTCAGGCTTCTCGACGGGATCCTGTGCCACGGCTTGAGAGTTGATGCTGTCAAGAATCTCACGGGTACGCTTGTAGGTAGGTGTGGACTCCACAGCAGAGATAACGTCGTCGTTGTCTAAGTCCTCAGGACGGAAGAGGTAGATGTTTGGACGGCGCTTGTAGCGCTTCGTTGTGCCGGGCTGTCCATAGTACTGTTCACGGCGCTCCTCACGCTTGGCAGCCTTCTCCTGCTCTTCTGCCAACCTGCTGGCTTCTTCCCGGCTCTGTTTGACCAGACGGTCCTGCATGCCATCGACATTGGTGATGCCAAAGCCTGTTGCCAGGATGGTGACTTTCACCTTCTTGCCCAACTCAGGATCAACAGCCACACCCCATTTGATTTCAAAGTCAGAACCGAACTTATCCATGAAGTCGTTGACATAGTTCATCTCGTCCATCATGAAGTTGTCCTTGCCCTCCTTCTGCGATGAGAAGGCAATGGAAAGGAGTATCTTCTTCGAGTTGTATACGTCGTTGTCGTTCAGAAGCGGTGAATTCAGGGCATCGTCGATGGCTTTGCGCACACGGTCCTCGCCCTCGCCGTATCCGGTAGACATGATGGCCACGCCTCCGTCCTTCAAAACGGTCTTCACATCGTTGAAGTCGAGGTTGATGAGTCCATGGACGGTGATAATCTCGGCAATGGACTTCGCTGCTACGGAGAGCGTGTCGTCGGCCTTGCCAAAGGCATCGATGAGTGACAGTTCGGGATAGATCTCGCGCAGGCGTTCATTGTTGATGACAAGCAGGGCGTCTACGTTGTCAGCCATACGTTCCACACCGTCGAGTGCCTGGTCAATCTTCTTCGCTCCCTCAAAGCGGAAAGGAATAGTAACAATGCCTACGGTAAGGATGCCCATGTCTTTCGACACCTTGGCAATGACGGGTGCTGCACCTGTTCCTGTACCACCACCCATACCAGCGGTGATGAACGTCATACGGGTACCGTCGGAAAGCATGTTTTTAATGTCATCAATGCTTTCCTCGGCTGCCTGACGGGCTTTCTCGGGTTTGTTGCCAGCGCCAAGGCCTTCCTTGCCCAACTGAAGATGAACAGGCACGGGCGAATCATTGAGTGCCTGTGCATCGGTGTTGCAGAGCACGAAGGTCACATCGTGAATGCCCTCGCGATACATATGGTTCACTGCGTTGCCGCCTCCGCCGCCTACGCCAATCACTTTGATGATGCTATGCTCCTTCTCCGGTTCTCCCAGGTCGAGGATGTCCATTGACATATCTATATCTGCCATGATCTTAACTATTTACTTTTTACTAATTCTCAATACTCAATTGTCAATTCTCAATTACTCTTCATCTCCGGCAAATAAGGAATTACCGAACTTGACAAAGCCTTTTTTGAATTTATTCAGCAGGCTGTTCTCCTTGCGGATGCGTTCTTCCTCTTCCAACCGTGCTTTCTCCTCGGCTTCTTTCTTCGCCTTCTCTTCCGCCTCTTTCTGTTTTCTCAGTTCCTCAGCCTTCTGTTTCTCAGCCTCGGTCTGAATGACACCTGCAGGAATCTCTGAGGCCTTGCGTACGGTGCGGTCTGCAACGGCTGCGGTCTGCTTGGGTGTGCCGAATAGGTCGCCATGGGGGTCGATCTCTACACCAGCGCAGTTTATGTCACCCTTTGCCAGCAGCCCCAACACGGTATTCATCATGCCATTGCGGCTCTTGATGTCCTCATTGGTGGAGTTGATGGTGTGCTGCGGGAACTTGGCAATACGTATTCTCTCCACATGAGTGTGGCTGGTGAAGGCCTTCTCAATATTCTTCATGTTGGAACCGCCACCTGTGAGGATGATACCGCCCAGAAGCTTGTCGTAATACTCAGAAGGAATCTGGTACCATACATTCTCAATGATCTCCTGCAGACGTCCCTCTACAATCTCAATGAAACGACGGCTCTCAACCTGACGATCCTGGTCGATGGAATACTTCAGGTTGTTGTCTATATCATTGTTGTCTGTATAGGCAGAGGCATACTTCAGCTTCATCCGTTCTGCCTCGCTCTCCTCAATCTGGAGGGTGGCAATATCTTTGGTGATGTTGGCACCTCCCAACGGGATGACAGCCAGGTGGCGCAGGATATTCTTCGAGTAGACAGAAACTGTGGTTGTATCGGCACCGATGTCGACGAGGGCACAGCCGGAGCGGCGTTCAGCCTCGGTGAGCACGGCATCGGCCAGTACCAAGGGAGCGTTGAGCATCTCGGCTATGGGTATGCCAGCCGTTTCGAAGCACATGTTCAGGTTCTTGCAGAAAGACTTGCGCTGAAGGATGTTCAGGTAGTTTCCGTCAAGTCGTGTACACTGGATGCCTACAGGGTCAATCTGCAGCTGGGAGTCCACGCGATACTCCTGCGCAGCCACGTCGAGAATCTCCTGCTCAGGATAGTTCATGTTGCGGTTGGCATCAACCAGCTCGTCGACCATAGCCCCTGTGACAATGGTATCGGCAGGCAGATCCTTGGAGATGACGTTGCGAACGCTGCGAACAGACTGTCCGCCAACTCCCACATATACCTGAGTAATCTGTCGTTTCAGCTGTGCTTCCAGCTTTTTGACAATGCTGCTGATGCACTGTGCAGTCTTGTCAATGTTGTACACCACACCCTTACGGATGAACGATGATGATTTCTCTTTCACGACAGCCAGCACGCTGATACTGCCGTCCAGATTCTTCTGTCCAGCGATGCCGGTCATCTTTGATGAACCCAGCTCAATGGCTACGATAAATTCCTTTGCTGACACCATATCTATTTACGATTTACTGATTTGCAATTCAATTATATTTTTTACCTTTTATTTCTCACCTTTTTGCAGACAATCTGATTGTCGAATTCAACGCTGATGCGTTCGTACTTATTCCATCCTGCATGGCTGAGTCCGTACTTATAGAACTTTCGCAGACGGTCCAGTTTCCTATCGATATCGACAGGCTTCCCGATCCAGATGACGTGGTTGCCCACACGAGGTATCATCTCTACACCGTCATGAGTGACGTTGATCTGCACAATCTGGCTCTGCCAGAAGGGGTCTGCAGCTATGATGTTACCTAATTCCGTCAGTGACTTCTTTGCATAAGAGCGGCTGATAGTCCCTGTAGCCACTACAGTATTGTTGGCATAACGCAAGTCGCCTGGCAGGATGTTTCCATTATTGTCGAGATAGTAGTTGTCGCCGTTGTCGGCCAGGACCCGCATCACTGGCATGCGCTGGTGGATGTCGATGCATATGTGTCCGCTCTGCGTCTTGTAGCACTCAGCTGTCTCAATGTAAGGACTGGCTTTCAGATACTCCTCAATAGCCCGTGTGTTGATCTCCTTCATAGGCTTGGCAATGGGGTAGAGCTGCTTTTTCTGTAGCAACTGCTTCACCTCGTCGGGTGTGAGGAACCCCTCCAGGATGTCCTTGGCCAAGTTGATCTTCACCTCAGAGCATACTGTGGCTTTCACGTCCGGTTTGTTGAACGCGGTTACTGCCAGTACCAGATAGGCTCCAATCAGGATGTCCAGCAGGATGAGGGTTGTCTTTTTCCAGTTGATACTCATTTCTTTATTCTCTCTGCTATCTGCGGCATCATATTATCCAGGTCGCCTGCACCCAGGATGATCAGTACGTCGAAGGTGCGGTTTTTGACATATTCGAGAACATCGTCCTTACGGATCATCTCTTTCTTGACGCCAGGTTTCAGACAGTCGTAGATGAGCTGCGATGAAACACCTTCTATGGGCTCTTCGCGTGCCGGATAGATCTCCGTCAGCACCACTTCGTCGAGCACACTCAGCGCTTCGGCAAACTCCTGATAGAAGTCGCGGGTACGAGTGTAGAGATGTGGCTGGAAGATGGCTGTGATATGACGGTCTTTGTAGAGTTCACGAATGCTGCGCGCACTCTGCAGGATTTCCTTCGGATGATGAGCATAGTCACTGATCAGCACGAGTTGTGGCGTTTTTATTTTGAAGTCGAAACGGCGTTCAGCCCCTGCGAAGGTCATCATGCCATATCGCAGTTCCTCTGCATTGGAGCCTGCCAACTGAGCCATTGCCATTGCGGCTATGCCATTCTCTATATTAATAGGTATAGGCTGACCAAGGCGTACTTTACGGATGGTCTCTATGGGCGAGATGAAATCGAAGGTAATCTCGCCATTCTCTATCACAACGTTCTCTGCATGAAAATCACCTTCGTTGAGGCTATAGTCATAGCGACGGACACCCTCCTGCAACTGCTCCTGCATTTCCAGATCACGATGGATGATAAGAGCTCCGCCTGGCTGGATAAGCGATGAATAATGACGGAAACTCTCCAGATAAGCCTCTTTGGTGCCGTAGATATCCAGATGGTCAGGGTCGGTAGCCGTGATAACCGATATCCAGGGACGGAGCCAGTGGAAAGAGCGGTCAAACTCATCAGCCTCTATCACTACGTACTCACTGTCGGACAGGATATAGTTAGTACCGTAGTTTTTCGAGATACCGCCAAGGAAGGCATTGCAGTCAACATGGCTCTGGTGGAGGATATGTGCACACATGGTGCTGGTGGTGGTCTTTCCGTGAGTACCGGCAACGCAAAGCCCTTTCTTCTCCTGAGTCAGTGTTCCCAGTACCTGTGCCCTCTTCTGTATCTCAAAGTTACCTTCACGGAAGTATTGCAGTTCCTGATGATCAGCAGGAATGGCTGGGGTGTAGATTACAAGGCACGACTGCGGATTCTTGCAGGCGTGGGGAATCTCTTCCACATTCTCCTCATAGTGCAGCAGCATTCCTTCTTTTTCTAATTGGCGCGTCAGCACCGAGGGGGTCTTGTCGTAGCCTCCCACCACCATTCCTTGCTTCAGATAGTAGCGTGCAATGGCACTCATGCCGATGCCTCCGGCACCAATGAAGTAGACAGCTTTGATATCTTTTGGGTTCATATTCTGATACGTTAGGATTTGTAGGACTGGGCTAAGGAGATGACCTCCTTGGCTATGATGTTTGCAGAGTCTGGCAATGCCAGCTTCAGCACGTTCTCGCTAAGCGACCGTAGCTTGCCTTCATTACGGACAGTGTCTACTGCGAGCTGCAGGAGTGTAGCAGGAGCCTCACTGTCTTTCACGTAGATGGCAGCATCCCGAGTAGAGAGTGCCATGGCGTTCTTTGTCTGGTGGTCCTCGGCCACATTGGGACTGGGCACCAGGATGACAGGCTTGCCAATCAGGCAGAATTCCGAAATGCTACTGGCACCGGCACGACTGATGACCAGATCGGCAGCCCGATAAGCTGTTCCCATGTCGGTAATGAAGTCCATCGCCTTCAGGTTGGGCAAGTCCTGATGCTTCAGTTGTTCACTGATGTCGCTATAATAGTATTTGCCCGTCTGCCAGATGAACTGTACATCACTCTCTTTCACCAGGTCGAGATGCTTGAGCACACTCTCGTTGATGGTACGGGCTCCAAGACTGCCACCTACGAGCAACACGGTCTTCTTGGATGGGTCGAAGCCGAAACTGCGGATGGCATCATCGCGGCTGATGGTTGTTTCTAAGAGTGCCTGACGCACTGGATTGCCTGTAAGCAGGATCTTTTCCTTTGGGAAGAACCGTTCCATGCCTTCATAAGCCACGCATATCTTTGCAGCTTTCTTGGCCAACAGTTTATTGGTCACACCGGCATAGCTGTTCTGCTCTTGAATGAGACAGGGTATGCCCATCGCTGCAGCCTTGTTGAGGGTAGGGCCGCTGGCGTAGCCACCCACGCCTACTGCGACCTGGGGACGGAAATCCTTGATGATGCGCCGGGCCATGCGCTGACTCTTCCATATCTTATAGAGCACTACGACGTTCTTCAAAAGATGCTTGCGGTCGAACCCCTGGATAGGCAGTCCTTTGATCTTGTAACCAGCAGCAGGTACGCGCTGCATCTCCATCCGGCCTAATGCGCCCACGAACAGAATCTTGGCATCGGGACGTAAATCCCTGATGGCATTGGCTATTGAAACGGCTGGGAAAATGTGGCCTCCCGTACCGCCGCCACTGATGATGACTCGCAATTCCTTATCCATATCTTTTATGCAATCACTTTTTTCATTTTTGCCGAACGGCTCACACTCAGGATGGCACCGATGTAGACACAATTGATAATTGTACTGGTTCCACCCTTGGAAATCAGTGGCAGGGGTTGTCCGGTAACCGGTGCAAGCCCTACAGCCACCAGCATGTTGAACATGGCCTGGATGACCAGCAACAAGGCCAGCCCCATGGCCAGGAAAGCCGGGAAATTATTCTCACAGCGACTGGCGATACGAGCCGTGCGATAGAGTAGTATGAGGTAGAGCAGTACTACTGCCGTAGCCCCAATGATGCCCATTTCCTCAATAATAATGGCGTAGATGAAATCGGAGAATGCCTGAGGCAGGTAATCACGTTCCACCGAGTTACCTGGTCCGCGTCCGATGACATTTGATGAGACAATGGCAATGTTGGCATGCCCCACCTGGAAATTCTCTTCCATGTTATATTCCTCAGGGGGAACATCTTCCTTGTTGAAGTGCTTCAGAATGCGGTTTCGCCAAGTAGCAAAGCGGTGGAACACGCCACCACCTTTGATGGCATCCTTGTCAACCTCACTGTCAGATGAAGGCTGTTGGCTGTCGGCCACGACTTCTGTCATACTCTCGTTGGCACTCTCGTCCATACTTCCCAGCGTCATGACCAGTGTCAGGAACAAAACACCCAAAACTGCAACCCCACCCAGCAACTTGCCTAACTGGCTCAATGGCACCCGTCCGATAAACATCATCAGGAAGATGACTGCAAAGAGCAGGGCTGCTGTGGACAGGTTCTCAATACCAATAAGGAATGTGGCAATGCATAGTGCAACAAGAATCCACTTGAACGCCATCTTGTCGGCTCCATCCTCACGCTGAGTGGCACTAAGAATCTGTGCAGTGTAGAGCACCATCGTTCCTTTAGCCAGTTCTGAAGGCTGGAAGGTGAAGCCCATGAGCGAGATGACGCGATTGGCACCGTTTATGCTTTCACCTCCTACCAATACCCATACCAGAGTAAAGAGCGAGACGATGAGCATAGGCAGGGTCATGAGCTTGAAATAGCGACAGGGAACATTCAAGGTGAGAATGGCAACTATCACGCCCACCAGAATCATAGCGGCATGGTAGACAATAGGGCCGATATAGTTCTGGCTCTTATAGGTCAGTGTGCTGGAAGCAGAGAAAACCTCCACCAGACTGATGAGACAGAGGAACAGGAAGACCATCCAGATGGCCTTGTCACCCTTAAAGATATTGCCTATTTTCTTTGTCATCTCTTAATTCTCTATTCTCAACTCTCATTATTAAGCTAAGCTTCGCTTGTGGAAACCTATAAATTCCTTGCCAACTCCTTAAACTGCTCACCGCGGTCTTCCATGTTCTTAAACAAGTCGAACGAAGCACAGCAGGGAGAGAGTAATACGGTTTCACCGGGCTGGGCAAGCTCGTAGCAGGCTTCCATACATTCTTTCATGGAATGGGTGTCACGGACGGTGATGCCCAATTGGTCGAAGTTCTGGTGCAGTTTCGTATTGTCAGCTCCTAGATAAACCAGTGCAGAGCATTTCTGCTTCACCAGCGGGATGATAGGACTGTAGTCGTTGCCTTTGTCCTTACCTCCTATGATGAGCACCACTTTGGTCTTCATGGATTCCAACGCATACCAACAAGCATCTACATTAGTAGCTTTTGAGTCGTTGATATACTGGACACCACGGACGACACACACCTTCTCCAACCGGTGTTCTACGCCGGGGAAGTCGCTGAGTGACTTACGGATACTCTCCTTTTTGATTCCAGAGATGTTGGCAGCCAGACCGGCGGCTAGTGAATTGTATATATTGTGTCGTCCTGTCAGGCTCAGACTCTCCTGTTCCATGTTAAACGGAGTGGGATAATCCAACTTATACTGCCCTGCCTCCATATAGCCGATGACACCGTTTTTCTTTACATCGGAGAAGGGACATTGTATGGCTTTGATGTCGTATTTCCTCAACTCACGTGAGATGATGGGGTCGTCAGCCCAATAGATGAACGCATCTTGTGGGGTCTGGTTCTGGATGATACGCATCTTGGCATCTACGTAGTTCTGCATCTCATTGTTGTAACGGTCCAGATGGTCAGGCGTGATGTTCAGCAACACAGCTATGTTGGCACGGAACTGGTACATATTGTCCAGTTGGAACGATGAAAGCTCAATGATGTAGTATTCATGTGGGTCTTCTGCCACCTGCAGGGCCAGGGAGTTGCCAATGTTGCCAGCCAGTCCGGCGTCGTACCCCGCCTGACGGAAGATGTGGTAGATAAGGCTCGTTGTAGTGGTCTTGCCGTTAGAGCCTGTGATACAGATCATCTTCGACGAGGTATACCGGCCAGCAAACTCAATCTCGCTAATGATGGGTATCTGCTTGGCAATGGCTTTCTTGACCATCGGGGCTGTTTCGGGTATCCCTGGACTCTTGATAATCTCATCGGCATTCAGGATCTTGTCTTCTGTATGCTGCCCTTCCTCCCAGACTATGTTGCGGTCGTCAAGCATCTGCTTGTATTTGTCGGCGATGTGAGACATGTCCGAAACAAACACGTCAAAGCCCTGCTTCTTAGCTAATACGGCAGCACCTGCTCCGCTCTCGCCTGCTCCTAATATAACGATTCTTTTTTTCATTTTTCCTATCTAATCTTCAGCGTAATGATTGTCAGAGCCGCCAGGATAACGCTTACAATCCAGAAGCGGAATGTAATCTTTGATTCATGGAACTGCCGCTTGGGCCATCCACGCAATATGTAGTGAGAGGTGGCGTCGAGCTGCGAGTCCAGACGACGGAAATTGTCGTGTATGGGTGTAGCTCGGAACACCCTTACCCGCTTGCCTTTCTTTTTCATCAGCTTAAACCATTGTGTCTGGATGATCACACTAAGGCTCTCTATAAAGAATATGCCACAAAGGATGACCAACAGCAATTCCTTATGGATGATCAGGGCACACACGCCGATGATACCGCCAATGGTCAGCGAACCGGTATCACCCATGAATACCTGCGCAGGGTAAGCATTGTACCACAGGAAACCAATCATGGCACCGATGAACGCCGAGAGGAATACCACCAACTCCTCAGCATGAGGGATATACATGATGTCAAAATAGGCTGCGTAGACGATATGTCCTGAGACGTATGCTAAGATAAGCAGTGCCACACCAACTATGGCAGAGTTTCCGGCACACATGCCATCCATGCCATCGTTCAAGTTGGCTCCGTTTGATACAGCAGTCACTACCAGGATGGTCATCAGTACGAAGAGGATCCACCCTGCTGCCACCTTGTATTTACCAAGGAATCCCAATATCTCCGAATAGTTCAGGTTGTGGTTTTTTACAAATGGGATAGTTGTCTGTAGCGACTTCACTGCATCCGTCTTGTGCTTCACGACAATCTCCTGATTCTGTTGGCGTACATTAACGTTCTCACGCACCACGGCGTCCGGGCTGAGCCACAGTACCAAGCCTACGATAAAGCCGATACTCACCTGACCCACTATCTTGTATTTTCCTTTCAGTCCTTCCTTCTTGCGCTTGAAGATCTTGATATAGTCATCCAAGAATCCCAGAAAACCGAGCCACAGGGTAGTCACAATCATCAGGATAATATAGATGTTCCTGATGCGGCAAAGTAGCAGGACTGGTATGAGAATAGATACAATGATAATGATACCGCCCATTGTAGGAACACCTTTCTTTTGCTCTCCGAAAGGGTCTATAGCCGGGTCGCGTTCGGTCTCAAAAATTTTCTTGCGGCGCATATACTTGATGAAGTATTCGCCAAACCATGCCGAGATAATCAGCGCAAGAATCAGCGTCAGCACGGCACGGAACGAGATGTAGGACCAGAGATGTGACCCAGGTATGTCGTATTGCTCTAGAAATCGGAAGAAATAGTACAGCATGCGTTATTTCGTTATATCGTTATATCGTTATATCGTTATTTCGTCAAGATCGTTAAGAGTTAAAGATTTCCCTTACTACCTCGCGGTCATCGAAGTGGTGTTTCACTCCTTTCACCTCCTGGTAGTCCTCATGTCCCTTGCCTGCAATGAGGATGACATCGCCCTTTTGAGCCAACATGGCAGCCGTACGGATGGCCTCGCGCCGGTCGGGGTTGGTAATTACCTTCTTCATCTGCTTGGCATCCAGCCCGGCCAGCATGTCGTTGATAATATCCATCGGCTCTTCAAAACGGGGGTTGTCAGAGGTGATGATGACACGGTCGCTTTGGCGTACAGCCTCCTGTGCCATGAGCGGACGTTTGCCTTTATCACGGTTTCCCCCAGCCCCGCACACAGTAATGACCTGCCCTTTCCCGTTCAACACTTCGTGGATGGCACTCAGCACGTTCTCAAGGGCATCGGGTGTATGGGCATAGTCTACTACAGCTGTGACCCCCTGTGCTGAATGGATTGGTTCCAGTCTGCCGCTGACGCTCTTCAGCGTGCTCATCACCACGAGGATATCTTCGGGTTGTTTGCCTAACATTACTGCTGCGCCATATACACAGAGCAGATTGCTCACATTGAATTTCCCAATGAACTGCACGCCCACCTCATGGCCATTGATGTCGATGTACATACCCTCGAAATGGCTTTCAATGATGCGGGCACGGAAGTCGGCCAGCTGGCGCAGGCTGTAGGTCTTCACCTGTGCCTTGGTGTTCTGAACCATAAACAGCCCGTTCTTGTCGTCCAGGTTGGTGATAGCAAAGGCTGTCTTGGGGAGTGAGTCGAAGAACATTTTCTTGGCATCGCGATAGTTCTCAAAGGTCTTGTGATAATCCAGATGGTCGCGCGTCAGGTTAGTGAACATACCACCTGCAAACTTCAGACCTCCAATACGCTTCTGGGCAATGGCATGGCTGGAGCATTCCATAAACACATACTCGCAGCCTGCCAGTACCATCTGTTCCAGCAGTTCGTTCAGTTCTATGGCGTCAGGCGTAGTGTGGGTAGCGGGTACGGCTTGGTCTTCGATGTAGTTGCACACCGTCGATAGCAGTCCGCACCTGTGACCCATCTTGCGGAACATTATATATAATAAGGTAGCTATGGTAGTCTTGCCGTTTGTCCCTGTCACTCCCACCAGTTTCAGACGCGATGTCGGGTCTCCGTGGTATAGTGTAGCCACAGGACCTACACAGTCTTCTGTCGATGCAACCTGCACGTAGCATATGTCATCGTCCAGTTTTTCCGGCAGGTCTTCGCACATCACTGCCTTGGCACCCAGCTCTATGGCCTTGCCAATAAAGCGATGACCATCCACCTGTGTACCCTTCATGGCCACAAAGAGGTGGCCAGGCTGCACTTGGCGCGAGTCAATCTTCACACCTGTGATGTCTACGTCGGTATTGCCTATCGTAGAAATCGGTTTGATGTTCTTCAGCAGTTCACTTAGTTTCATATCTCTATCTCCTTTTCTTTTGGCCTGTCCTTGTGTGATGTGGTGAGTCTCAGTTCGCAGATCATGCCTGGCTTCACCTGACTGCCAGCTGGCAGGCTTTGCTCTTTCACTGTGCCGCGACCTGTAAGCCTCACCTTGATGCCACGACTCTCCATCTGATAGACAGCATCCCGGGCACCCATGCCTCTCACATCGGGCACTTGTCCGTGTTCTTGTTTCACAGGTTCTTTTACCTCGCCCTGTGCTCCCACCCGACTCATCACATAGGTGGCAGCCCCGGCATTGCCTTCTTTCACGTCAGCTGTCAAGGTAAAACTATCGTCACGTGCATCCTCTACACGCATCTTCACGTTCTGAGCCATGATGCCCTCGGCAATGTTGTGGAACACTACGCCACTCATGCCTCCACCCGAAGCGGGAAGACCCCACTTCTTCAGGCAGACTATACAGCTGTAGCGGGGATTGTCGGCAGGGAAGAAACCTGCGAAGCTCAGCCAATAGCCCACCGTACCGCTTTTGTAGCCACCCTTACCTTGCGAAACCTGTGCGGTACCGGTCTTGCCTGCTACCTTAAATGATTTGGAACCGGCCTTTTTGCCCAGTCCCTGACTCACCACGTGGGTCAGTATGGTTTGCATGGTATGAATGGCCTCAGGACGGGCAATTTGCTCTTTTAGCACCTCCACAGGATATTCGTGTATGGTCTCCCCGTTCTTCATCAGTTTTTTCACGAAACGTGGCTTCACCATCTTGCCATCGTTGGCTATGGCGTTATAGAACGTCAGCGTGTTGATAGGTGCTATCTGGGTCTCATAGCCTATCGACATCCAGGGCAGGGTGGTCTTACTCCAGTATTCGGCCTTGTTGGTGGTCTTGGTATTTGGCATGCGGATGCGTGGAGGCAGGTAACCCACCAATGGCAGTTGCAGGTCTTCATGGATGCCTACCCGGTAAAGGCCTTCTACATACTTTGTGGGGTTCTTACCGTAGAAATGGTCAATGACATAGCTCACGCCGATGTTCGAACTCACCTCCAAGGCCCGTGCCATGTTGATAGAACCATAGCCGCCGCGTCGCCAGTTGTGGTCTTTCATGTCGCGACCATGCATCTGCATCACGCCTGACCCGGTATTGATGACAAAGCTGGTGTCTGCCACACCGTCGTCCAAGGCCACGAGGAACGATGCCACCTTGAACACCGATCCAGGCTCACAACGGTAGCTGATAGCTGAGTTGATGGCTTCAGCATATTCGCCATCGCCCATACGTGCCATGTTGACGATGGCCTTCACGTCACCGGTTTTCACTTCCATCACGATGGCTACCCCCATTTCGGCATTCACGTCGGGCAGCTTCATCTCTTCCAAAAGAGCTCGTTCAGCCAGATCCTGCATGTCCACATCAATGGTGGTCACTATGTCGCAGCCGTCCTCGGGTGCCATTTCCGTGATATTCATAAACTTGTTGAGCACCTTCTGACGGTGCACCAGTCCATTCTTACCACGCAGCAGTGAGTCGAATGACAGTTCCAGTCCGCAGCGGGCAGAGTCAATCTCGCCAAACATCACACCCACCGTACGCTGTGCCAGCGAACCGAAGGGACGGTTGCGGGCATTGTACTCGTCCCAGTGGAAACCGCTCTTATACTTACCCATATTGAAGAAGGGCAGCTTGTGAACCTCCGTGAAGGTGTTATAGTTGATGCGTCGCCGCCAGACTGGCCAGTGGCGATGACCAGTAGATTTTTCTCCCTTTTTGTTCACAACTGTTTTGTGGCGTCCTTCCTCCAAGTCGTGCTTAAACTCTGCAGCGCTTTTCTGTGGAAATATCTCGTGCAGTCCCTCGCAAATGCTGTCCAGTTTGCTCAGCCATAGCGAGTCACCATTCTCAAAGGCATTTGCCTGAAAATCCATAAACACTTTGTATTCCGGTATGCTGCTAGCCATGAGCTGACCGTCGCAGCTCAGAATGTTGCCTCGGTTAGGCTTCATGGGGATAGAGTCGTGCGACAGATGTTGTTGCACCTTTATCCAATAGTCTTTCTGAGCGGTCATCACGTAGAGTGCCCGGCCGATTACTGCCAGCCCGGCTAACGTCAACGCCACAGCTATCACAAAGTAGCGGGGCATCACCTTTTCTCTACTGAATTTGCTCATTTCCTAATTACTAATATGTCGTTACTCATTGTATTAATATAAACCACTTAGGCTCCTCATTCCTCTACCTTTATTATATAGGGAGGCTGATCGCTGATTTTCAGCGTAGAGTCTTTCTGCTGTTTCAATGCCTCAAGCACCTGACTCTCGCGGCAACGCTCAGTCAGCGTGCTTTGGCTGCTGAGAGCCTTGTACTTGGCATCCTTCAGTTCCGACTCCTTCTCATCTATTCTGATAAGGTCCTGCTGGCATTGGTAGCGGAACCCTACGTAGGCAATGACGAAAACCACGATGAGCACGAAGAGGCCCACCTGCTTTCTCATCATTTCTGCACCTAACAAGTCACCGCCCAGGATTTTCTTCAGCGTCAGGGTTCCTGCGGGTGTGGAGTCTTCCTCCTTCACGTTTTCCTTCAGCTCCTTAAATTTGGCAAGTGCCTTCTTCTCCGTAGCCTTCAGTTCGTCCTTCAGACTCTCTTCGTTCGGCTCCGGTGCTTCTTCTACCTTATTATATATATCGTTCTCTGCCATTGTGTACTTATCATTCAGCACTTCACCGCAGTTCTCAGTTTCGCACTACGACTCCGCGGATTGCGTTTCAACTCTTCTGCCGACGGTGTTATCACTTTCCCCGACAATGCTTTCAAGGGAGCCTCCGTACGTCCGAAGAAGTCTTGGCTCACGCGACCTTCAGCATTACCCGCTTTCATCACGTTCTTTACAATGCGGTCTTCCAACGAATGGTAGGTTATCACCACTAGTCGGCCTCCCTCACCCAACACGCTGATGGCACCGTCCAGCATCTCTTTCAGCGCTTCCATCTCATGGTTCACCTCTATGCGAAGAGCCTGGAAAAGGCGGGCCATGTCTTTCTTCATTGCCGGCGATAGTTGTGCGGTGGAAAAAGCCGCCTTCATCAGGTCGCTGGCTGTCAGAATGGGATTCTCGGAACGGGCTTTTACGATGGAACCGGCTATTTTCCGCGCCTGCTTCAGTTCTCCGTACAGGTATAGTATGTCGGCCAACTGCTGTTCGGAGTAGTTGTTCACCACATCAGCGGCGGTCTTCCCAGCCCGTTTATTCATTCGCATGTCCAGTGCCGCATCCTCGAAACGGAAGGAGAACCCTCGCGTGGCATCGTCCAGATGGTGACTGGACACTCCCAAGTCGGCCAGCAGGCCATCCACCCGTTCCACACCATAGTAGCGCATCCATTGCTTCACATATCGGAAGTTGCTGCGCACGAAGGTAAACCTGTCATCATCCATGATGTTTTTCTCGGCATCTGCATCCTGGTCAAAGCTGTAGAGGTGCCCCCCGGCACCCAGCCGTTGTAGTATCTCACGGCTGTGTCCGCCCCCGCCAAAGGTGACGTCCACGTAAGTGCCGCCAGGTTGGATGGCCAACCCGCTGATACTCTCTTCTAAGAGCACCGGCACATGATATGCCTCAGCCGTGATAATCATATCCTTTTCTTAGAACCTGATCGTCAGGATCTTCTCCAATTCTGTCCCGAAGTCCTCATCACTCTCCAGCGTCTGATCAAGCAGGTCGGGTGACCATATCTCAATGACGTTGTCCATGCCGATGAAACGGATGGCTTGTGTGATGTTGGCTTTTTCCAGCAGCCGTTTGGATATGAGCAGGCGCCCGTTGCCATCAAGGCTGGCTTCCTCCACTTCCGAGTTCATCTTTCTCAAAAGCTGCTGGTGTTCTTTGTTCCAGATGTTTAGCTGCTGACGCAGCGCATCCATCCGTTCGTTCCACACGGATTCTGGGTAAAGCACCAGACAGGACTGGTGAACATCCTTGCGAAGCACAAGCTTCTCCTCGCCCGATGCCTGTAACACCTTGCGGAAGACGGAAGGAAGAAACACACGTCCCTTCATGTCCAACTTTGCTTCTATGTTGCCTAAGAATCTCATGCGTGTATGTTATTGAAGCTATTTCGGGGCAAAGTTATGCATTTTCCTCCACATTCCCCCACAATTCTCCACCAAAATACATTTCTATTAATCTTTTTTAATAGTTTTCCCCACTTTATCCCCTATTTTCGGAAAGGATACAAAAGATTTATAAAAACAGAGAGTTCACTTGTTGCATTGCCGAAAAAAAACATTACCTTTGCAGTCCGATTCACATGAGTCCGTCAAAGCATGAAAAATATGTGGATGCTAATCTTTACGCTACTGCCCTTGCTGGGCATTATCTACATTAGCTGGCACGTGTGGGTGCTCCTGCCTTGGACATTCCCATGGAAGTTGCTGGTGCTCGTCTTGGGCATCGGTGCTTTTTTGCTGATGTTTGTCAACTTCTCGAGTACCCACGACCGTATGCCCATGTGGCTGGCAACGACGACTTATGAGATAGGCAATTCCACCCTGTTCATCATGCTCTACCTCACCATGCTATTCCTGGTGCTCGATTTGGGACGGCTCTTCCATCTGGTGCCTAAGTCCCTTCTCTTCCACAATGGTGTTACTACGGCTGGAATCGTTGTGCTCGTCTTTGGCATCTTTCTCTATGGCAACATTCATTATAAGGACAAGAAGCGTGTGGAACTGCAACTCACCACACACAAGTCCTTGTCGCACGACTATCGGGTAGTGATGTTGAGCGACCTGCACTTAGGCTATCATAACCGCAGGGCTGAGTTATCCCGATGGATTGACCTGATACAAGCAGAAAAGCCCGATTTCATCGTCATTGCAGGTGATATTATTGACAAGAGCGTCAGGCCGCTCATTGAGGAGGACATGGCTGCGGAATTCCGTCGTCTTAACTGCCCTGTCTATGCCTGTCTGGGCAATCATGAATATTACAGCGGAACACCCGAGGCACGGCAGTTCTACCGCGATGCCAACATACGCCTGCTGAGCGATGAGGCTACGATGATAGACTCCTGCATCACCCTCATAGGTCGCGACGACCGCACCAATTACCGGCGGAAAAGCGTCAGGCAGCTTGCGGCAGAAGCTTCGGCACTCTTGCCGAGTGGACAGTTGGAGTCTTACACTATTCTTCTCGATCATCAGCCCTATCATTTGGAGCACGCCGAGCAGGCCCACATCGATTTCCAATTGAGTGGACACACACATCGAGGTCAGGTGTGGCCCATCTCCTGGATCACCGATGCGCTTTATGAATGTTCCTGGGGCAGTTATCAGAAAGGCGATACACACTACTATGTGTCATCAGGAATGGGCATCTGGGGTGGCAAGTTCCGCATCGGCACTCAGTCCGAATATATTGTGGCAACGATAAGAACAGAAAAGTAACATATTAATAAGGTATAGAGAACAAGAAGGTATGAAAAAGTATTTTGTATTAGTTGCGGCGGCACTTTTTCTGATGAGTGCAGGCAAGAAGGATAGCGATGGTGTTATCACCAAGGAAGACGGTAGGACCGTGGTCAATACTACCACCATCTGCAAGAGTATCGAGGGCTATGCCGGTCCCGTTCCCCTCAAGATCTACATTAAGAAGAACAAGGTGGAGAAGGTGGAGTTGCTCAAGAGCAACGAGACTCCCAAATATGTGGCCAAAGTCAAGAAAGCCATCCTGAATGCTTGGGACGGTCTTACCGTAAAAGAGGCTGCCAAGAAACAGGTGGATGGTGTTACAGGAGCTACCTTCACCAGCGAAGCCATGATCCAGAACGTTCAAAAGGGTCTGGAGTACTATCAGAAGAACAAGTAGGTTTTACCGCCACTAAACTCAGGTTTTACCGCCACTAAACTCGAGGTTTACCGTCAGTAAACCTCGAGTTGCTTTTTGGGCTTCTTATAGTGTTACCACTTGTCGCGAGTACGGATTTCGTCCTTCCAGTCATGATCCTTGGGGAAGGGCATGCCGTTCCATGCCTTGGCCTGGGTGCAGGGCTCTGGAGCATCTGCCCAGAAGGGATGGGTAGAAGGCAGACCGAGGGGCATGAAGCAGAGGGTTGTCATGTAGAGCGAGCCGTTGTTGGTGTACCAGTCGGCAGTCTCGGGTTGTGAGCCGCAGAAGCCGATGGTGAGATAGCCTCCGGCATTAAAGTTCTGCTGCTTGTCGAACATGCGGTGCAAGACGGAAGTGAGGGCATTGCGCACCTGTCCATTGGTAAGGTCTTGTGGCAGTTTCTCGTACCAGGCCATGAGCGCCAAGGGCTGAAGGCAGGCCATGCGGTAAGGTATGCTTCGGCCGAAGACGGGAAAAGTACCTTCGGGCGAGATGAACCGTTCGAGAATGATGGAGAACTTCTGTGTACGACGCAACTCCCGGTCATAGTACTTTTGATAGTCCAGACGACTGTTGACCTTGGCATCGATCATGGCCTGAAGAGTCTCAAGATACATGGGATGGAACACAAAGCTGCTGTAGTAGTTGAAAGCAAACTCCGGTCCGTCAGAGAACCATCCGTCACCTACATACCACTCTTCCATCTTGCGGCAGGCGGAGTTGACGCGGTATTCGTCGTACTCCCTCTGTCCGGCAGCTTTGGCAATGAAGCCCTCAATGACTGAGGAGAAAAGAAGCCAGTTGGTGTAGGGCGGATCTATGCGGCGCAGCTTCTGGAACTCCTTGATGTAGCGCTGCTTCGTCACCTCGTCGAGGGGCACCCACAACTGGTCATAGGCACGGAGGAACGATTCGGCGATGTATGCTGCATCAACGAGATTCTGTCCGGCTACTCCCCAGCACAGATAATCAGGTGAGTCGGGGTCAACAGAATTCTTATAGGACTGCAGGGCCCACTCTCTGAGCTGTCGGCGCTGTTGGCCCTCGGTAGTATCATCATCGGGCAGCGTGAGCCATGGGGCAACGCCAGCCATGAGTCGTCCGAAGGTCTCCATATAGACCACCTTGCGGTTGCGGTTGTCGAACGAGGGCGAGAACTCCGTCTGCATGTTCTTCTGCAGCTCACCCTTGGCCATGTTCTCTAAGACGGGCTGTGCCATCCTGTAGGCTAATGAGCACCAGTATTCACGATCGGTCTGTTGTACACTCTTCACCTTCTTTGCCATAGTGGCAGAAGACATCATCAAAGCCATCATTGTGGCCAGTAGTAAAATGGTTCGTTTCATCTTTTTTAGGTATTTTGACCACAAAGTTAGTAATTTCGTTGGAAAAAACAAAGAAAATCGGGAAAAAAATACTAACTTTGCCGAGGTTTAGCGTGAAGGCAATATGAAATTATCGGAACTGAAGACAGGTGAAAGCGGTGTTATTGTGAAAGTGCTGGGTCACGGCGGCTTCCGCAAACGTATCATAGAGATGGGTTTTATCAAGGGCAAGACGGTGGAGGTGCTGCTCAACGCTCCGCTGCAGGATCCTGTGAAATACAAACTCATGGGCTATGAGGTGTCGTTACGTCACGACGAGGCGGAAATGATAGAGATTGTTGCGCAGAACGATGAGACAAGTGTGAAGAACGCTTCGTCTGTTGCCTCCATTCTTCCTTCAGACGAGACCAAGGAAGAAAACCGTCCGGTTACCAATCACCACGCTTCATCTGCCTCTCTCCATCATGAGGCACTCTCCCAGCGTCGTCACATTAAGGTGGCTTTGGTGGGTAATCCTAACTGCGGCAAGACGTCGTTGTTCAACTATGCCTCTGGTGCCCATGGCCATGTGGGTAACTATTCGGGAGTGACAGTGGATGCCTCAGAGGCTCACGCCAAGTTCTTCGGCTATGAATTTGAACTGACCGACCTGCCCGGCACCTATAGCCTGTCATGCTATTCACCCGAGGAGCTCTATGTACGGGAACATCTGACAGAACAGATGCCCGACGTGGTGATCAACGTGGTGGATGCCTCGAACCTGGAGCGGAACCTTTATCTTACCACGCAGCTGGTAGACATGAACCTGCGGATGGTATGTGCGCTGAATATGTACGATGAGTTTGAAAGGCGTGGCGATAGTGTAGACCTTGACCGGCTAAGCATGCTTTTCGGTGTGCCTATGGTGCCCACGTCGTTCAAGAGTGGCATGGGTGTGAAGGAACTGTTCCGTGCCGTTATCCAGGTGTATGAGGGTGCCAGCAAGCACTCGCGCCACCTCCACATCAACTACGGTCATGAGATAGAGGCAGGCATCAGCGAGATACAGAAATACCTGAAAGCCGATGAACACATTACCCGTCATTACTCCACCCGATATCTGAGTATCAAACTGTTGGAACATGATAGTCAGGTGTTGGACTACTTGGGCAATCACATGGCTGGCGAACAGCGCATGAAGGACTTCCAGAACCTGACAGCAGCCCGCGACCGTGCATCGGTGCGAGTGAAGGAGGAGACGGGCGATGACTCGGAGACCGCCATCATGGATGCAAAATACGGATTCATCAACGGTGCGCTGACAGAGGCCGGTTACAAGACGGGCACGAAGGAGGACACTTATCATACAACACACCTGATAGATGCCATCCTGTCGCACAAGTACTGGGGATTCCCTATTTTCTTCCTGCTGCTCTTCGTCATGTTCCAAACCACCTTCTCCTTAGGTCAGTACCCTATGGACTGGATTGAGGCCGGTGTGGCCAAGCTGGGTGAATGGATAGGCTCATCGCTGCCCGAAGGCCCGCTGCGTTCCATGCTGGTTGACGGTGTGGTGGGCGGTGTGGGAGCCGTCATAGTGTTCCTGCCCCAGATACTCATTCTCTACTTCTTCATCTCGTTCATGGAGGACTGCGGTTACATGGCACGAGCAGCCTTCATCATGGATAAACTGATGCACAAGATGGGGCTGCACGGCAAGTCGTTCATCCCTCTCATCATGGGGTTCGGTTGCAACGTGCCCGCCGTGATGGCCACCCGTACCATTGAGAGCCGTCGCTCGCGGATTGTCACGATGATGATCCTGCCTTTCATGTCGTGTTCGGCTCGCCTGCCAATCTATATCATGATAGCTGGCACGTTCTTCACCCTGCAATACCGCTCGTGGGTCATGCTGTCGCTCTATGCCGTGGGTATCATCATGGCTGTTGCAATGAGCCGTGTGTTCTCGGCGCTTGTGGTGAAGGGACAGGACACGCCTTTTGTGATGGAGCTGCCCCCATATCGTTGGCCCACAGCGAAAGCCATAGCCCGACACACATGGGACAAAGGAAAGGAATACCTGAAGAAGATGGGTGGTGTGATTCTGGTGGCCAGCATCATTGTCTGGGCCTTGGGATATTTCCCCCATGACGAAAACCTGTCACAGCAGGAGCAGCAAGAGCAGTCGTACATAGGCCGGATGGGCAAGACCATAGAGCCGGTGTTCAGTCCGCAGGGCTTCAACTGGAAACTAGACGTGAGCCTTATAGCCGGTGTCGGAGCCAAGGAGATCGTAGCATCAACCATCGGTGTGCTCTATAGCGGTGACGACTCGTTTGCTGACGATGAGTCGTTTAGCGATGACAGTGAGAAATACACCCGTCTGCGTCAGCAGATGCAGGCCGAGGGCATCACCCCGCTGGTGTCTTATTGCTACCTGCTCTTCATACTGCTCTACTTCCCCTGCATAGCCACCATAGTAGCCATCAAGCACGAGACCGGCTCGTGGCGATGGGCGACATTTGCTGCTGTCTATACCACTGCAGTGGCATGGATTGTCTCCTTCGTGGTCTACCAAGTAGGAACGCTGTTCTGTTAGTCACACTCTTATATCATCTGCCCTTGGAAGAAATTATTGTATGGCTGATTGTCGGTGCCTGCGTGGGTTATGCAGGCTGGCGGTTGTGGCGTGTGCTGCACCCATCCAGGGAGTGTGACTGTGGCTGCAATTGTGGCTGTTCTAACTGTCCTTTGGCAGAGAAATGCCAAAAGAAAGTTTAAATCCATGTGAAAAAGCATATTTTTTTCGCATTTATTATTGTTAAATCAAAGAAAATGAGTACCTTTGCGCCCGATTTTCGAAAATATTATATTATAAATAAGGTAAAACATGGATAAAGTAAGCTACGCCTTGGGCTTAGGCATAGGTCATCAGTTGGCACAAATGGGTGCTGCCGAACTGAACATCGATGACTTTGCCGCAGCCATCAAGGATGTGATAGCAGGTAACGAACTGAAAGTATCTCACACTGATGCCCAGCGCATCGTACAGGATTATTTTGCTCAGCAGGAGCAGAAAATAAACGCCCAGCGTGCCGAGCAGGGCAAGGTCCACAAGGAGGCAGGTGAGAAGTACCTGGCCGAGAATGCCAAGAAAGACGGTGTTATCACCCTGCCCAGTGGTCTGCAGTACCAGGTGCTGAGGGAAGGCAACGGCAAGAAGCCCAGCGCCAAAGACACAGTAATGTGCCACTACGAGGGATTCCTCATCGACGGAACAGTATTCGACTCCAGCATCCAGCGGGGTGAGCCTGCCACGTTCCCTCTGCAGCAGGTGATTGCCGGATGGACCGAAGGCCTGCAGCTGATGCAGGAGGGTGCCAAGTACCGTTTCTTCATACCTTATCGTCTGGCCTACGGCGAAGGCGGTGCCGGTGCCAGCATCCCACCGTTCGCAGCCCTCATCTTCGACGTGGAGCTGATACAAGTAGTGTGATTTGTGGAGAGAGCAAAGAAAAGATAGTATAACTAATTATTTTAGAAAAAGCAAAATGAAAAAGTTAATGGTAGTAGCCGCTATGGCTACAGCAGCCGCAGCTTTCACCGCTTGCGGCAATTCCACTCCGACGGCAAACCTGAAGAGTGATGTTGACTCTCTGAGCTATGCCATCGGTATGGCCCAGACGAATGGTCTGAAGGAATATCTCGTTGACCGTATGGGTGTTGACACAGCCTACATGGCTGACTTCATCAAGGGTCTGAATGAAGGTGCCAACGCTGGCGACAACAAGAAGAAGGCAGCCTACTATGCCGGTATTCAGATTGGTCAGCAGATCAGCAATCAGATGGTGAAGGGTATTGAGCACGAGGTCTTCGGTAACGACTCTACTCAGAACATCTCCCTCAAGAACTTTATGGCCGGTTTCGTTAGCGGCGTTATCAACAAGGGTGGTCTGATGACTAACGACACCGCTCAGGTGATTGCCCAGAACCTCATGACCAAGATCAAGACCCGTTCCATGGAGAAAGAGTATGGCCCCAACAAGGCTGAGGGTGTGAAGTTCATGGCTGACAATGCCAAGAAGGAAGGTGTGAAGACACTGGAAAGCGGCGTTCAGTACAAGGTCATCAAGGAAGGTAAGGGCGCTATCCCCACCGACTCTTCCATGGTGAAGGTGCACTATGAGGGTAAGACCATCGACGGTAAAGTGTTTGACAGCTCTTACAAGCGTGGTGAGCCCATCACACTCCGCTGCAACCAGACCATCAAGGGTTGGACCGATGCTATGGTGCACATGCCTGCCGGTTCTGTATGGGAGGTTTATATTCCTCAGGAGCTGGGCTATGGCGAGCGTGAGCAGGGTGAGATCAAGCCCTTCTCTGCACTGATCTTCAAGATTGAACTGCTGGAAGTGAATCCTAAATAAGCCAAGATGAAGAAGTCATTGATTATAGCACTCGCCCTTGTGGCGGGTGCTTCTTTGAATACAGCCGACGCTGCCAAGAAGAATAAAAAGGTGGTGAAGACCGAGACGGCTGCTCCCCAGCCCATAGAGCTGAAGACCAGTTCTGACTCCGTGAGCTATGCTGCTGGCATGATGCTCACCAACGGACTCATCCCCTATCTTGTTCAGCAACAGCATGTGGACACAGCCTACATGGCCGACTTCGTACGTGGATTACAGGAAGCTGTCAAAGCCGATCAGAATCCGCAGATGAAGGCCTACATCGCAGGTATGCAGATAGCCGACCAGTTGAACTCTCGTATGGTGCCCAGCATGGTGGAGGAGTTCACCTCTTCACCCGATACCATCCTGACCAGCGTGTTGTTCCGTGGTTTCACAGATGCACTGGCCAACGACAGCACCCACTTCAAGTACAAGGATGCCGAGGCTTACTTCAAGGAGAAGGAAGCTGCCGACAAGAAGATCAAGGAGGAGCGTCTCTTCGGTCCTAACCGCGAAGCCGGACAGAAGTTCCTGGCCGAGAACGCCAAGAAGGACAGTGTCATCACCACAGCCAGCGGCCTGCAGTACAAGGTGTTGGTGAAGGGTGAAGGAGAAGTGCCTCAGATGACCGACAAGGTGCAGGTGCACTACGAGGGAAGGCTGATTGACGGTACGGTGTTCGACTCTTCCCGCAAGCATGGTGACAAACCAACCGAATTCCTGCCCAGCCAGGTCATCAAGGGATGGACGGAAGCGCTGACTATGATGCCTGTCGGTTCGAAGTGGCAGCTGTTCATTCCCTATCAGCTGGCCTATGGCGAACGCAATGCCGGACAGATCAAACCCTACAGCGCATTGATTTTCGATGTTGAGCTGATAGGCATCGATAAGCCCAAGACAGAAGAGCCTGCACAACCCGCAGCTGCAGAAAAGAAGCCGGCAAAGAAAACAGGCAAGAAGAAGTAAGACAAAGCTTTGGAACCAAAGCTAAGCCAAGTGTGCCACAGAAAGTAATAAAAGTGGCACACTTTTTTGTTTTTTCTTGAGAAATAGTTGCTCAATTCAACAAAAAGTGTTACTTTTGCTGACAAATTGCAACATAAATCACGTAATCATGGAAAAAATTGACAGATTAGACCGGAAAATCCTGAGCATTCTATCAAAGAACGCACGTATTCCCTTCAAGGATGTAGCAGCAGAGTGTGGTGTCTCGCGAGCTGCCATCCACCAGCGTGTGCAGCATCTTATTGAAGCTGATGTCATCACCGGCAGCGGATTCGATGTCAACCCCAAAAGCCTGGGCTACTCCACCTGTACCTATGTAGGCATTAACCTGGAGAAGGGTTCGATGTACAAGAATGTGGTGGAAGAGCTGCAGCATATCCCCGAGGTGGTGGAGTGCCACTTCACAACGGGTCCCTACACCATGCTGGTGAAGCTCTATGCCCGTGACAACGAACAGCTGATGGAACTGCTTAACGGACGTCTGCAGGGGATCCATGGCGTGGTGGCCACAGAGACGCTCATCTCCCTGGAACAAAGCCTGAAACGCGAAATACCTGTTTCAATCGATGAAGAATAGACACCAAGGCCTATTACCTAAACAGTCTTTTCATGAACAGATTTGACTTAAAAGAGCAACTGGACAACATCTATGCACAGTTCCCCTCTGCAGAGCACAGGCCTGTCATTGGCATTACTGGCAACTATGAGGGAGTAGCCTCCACACTGGGGCAAGGCTATTATAAGTCGGTTGTCCAGGCAGGCGGTGTCCCACTGATCATACCACCCTGTACCGACAAGAATGTGTTGCTCAACACGCTCGACCGCATTGATGCACTTGTTCTCAGCGGCGGTGCCGATATCAATCCGCTCTTCAGCGGCGAAGAGCCTGCTCCCCAGCTTCGGGGCATCAACAGCGAACGTGACCTGCCCGAATTGCTCATCACCCGTCTGGCCTATAACCGCCAAATGCCCATCCTTGGCATCTGCCGTGGCATTCAGACCCTGGCTTGCGCTCTAGGAGGAGCTGTGGCGCAGGACCTCTCCTTGTTGACAAGTGGGCCGTTGCCACTCATCAAGCATTCACAGGATGCCGAGCGTTCCGAACCCACCCATACCGTCAGGGTAGAAAAGGATAGTGTCCTTGCCAGGATTTATGCGCAGCAACCCTCTTCCCTCCAAAACAGTTATGTGAAGACGCAGCCATTGTCAGTCCTCGGTTCTCAATTGACAATTCATGTCAACTCCTTCCACCATCAAGCCGTCAGCAATCCTGGCAGCAAGTTCCGTGTCACGGCAACGGCTCTTGACGGTGTCGTTGAGGCAATAGAGAGTACTGAATACAAAAGCATTCTCGGTGTGCAGTGGCATCCAGAGTGCATGGCTGAGGGACAGCCCTTGTTCCAATGGCTCGTAGGAGAGGCCAATGCCTATCGTCAGGCTCATGAGGTGCACAACCGCGTGCTGACCCTCGACACCCACTGCGACACTCCCATGTTCTTCCCTCAGGGCATACATTTCGACCAGCGCGACCCGCGTATACTTGTCGACCTGCACAAGATGACGGAAGGACGTCTGGATGCTACCATCATGGTGGCCTATCTGCCTCAACCCAAGGAGGGAGAGTCATTCCCGTCAAAGGTGTCCTTCGATGTGAAAGGCCCAACGGAGTATGCTGACCTGATATTCGACAAGATCGAGGAGATTGTCCATCAGAACTATCAGTACCTCAGTCTGGCCCAGACCCCTGACGACCTCTACGACAACAAACGCCACGGTTTGAAGTCAATAATGCTGGGCATAGAAAATGGCCTGGCACTGGGTGGAGACCTCCGGCAACTACAGCATTTTGCCCAGCGGGGAGTGGTCTACATGACCCTCTGCCATAATGGCGACAACGACATCTGTGACTCTGCCCGAGGCAGTCATACCCACAACGGGGTGAGCAGCTTTGGCGAGCAGGTCATCGGCGAGATGAACCGCTTAGGCATGATGGTCGACCTGAGCCACGCCTCAGAGAAGAGCTTCTACGATGCACTCAGCATCAGCAGCACACCCATCGTGTGCAGCCACTCCAGTTGCCGTTCGCTGTGCGACCATCCACGCAACCTCACCGATGAGCAGATGCGTGCCCTTGCTGCCAAGGGAGGTGTGATGCAGGTTACACTCTACGACGGTTTCCTGCGCAAAGACGGTGGAGCCTCTATTGTCGACGCTATGGCACACCTGGAGCACGCCATCAAGGTGATGGGCATTGACCATGTGGGTATAGGTACGGACTTTGATGGTGACGGCGGTGTGCCGGGATTGGCCGACTCTTCCGAACTTATCAATTTCACCCGTCAACTCCTTGCCCGCCACTACTGCGAACGAGACATCCAGAAGATCTGGGGTGGAAACTTCCTCCGCGTCATGAAGCAAGTGCAGGCGGCCAGCGGCCAGCGGCCGCAGGCCTAAATGATAAATGATAATTGATAAATGATAATTAAGGCTGCGCCATTGCGGGCTAAAGCCCTAAATGATAAATGATAATTGGCTACGCCGTCAAAAACAAAGAAATTAAGAAATTATGAAAACGATCAATAAAGTATGGAGTGATAAAGGATGGATGAGAGGTTTATCATTTATCATTTATCATTTATCATTTAGGCACATAGTGCCGCTATTTTTCACCTTTTTACTTTTAAATTGTGGCAACACCAAGAGCAGTTCGGCCAACGAGGCAGCACAGCAGCCTGTTGGTCCTACGTTCGTGGCCGACTCGGCCTATCTGTTCTGTGAGCAGCAGTGCCAGTTCGGGCCACGCACCATGAACAGTGCTGCCCACGACCAATGCGAGCAGTGGATCATCCAGAAGTTCCAGCAGTACGGGCTGACCGTCACTACGCAGAAAGCCACACTCAAGGGCTACGACGGCACACCGTTGCAGAGCACCAACATCATTGCAACCTACCGTCCAGAGGCGACAGACCGCATCCTGCTCTGCGCCCACTGGGACAGCCGTCCCTGGGCTGACAACGACCCCGACTCATCCAACCACCACAAACCCGTGATGGCTGCCAACGACGGTGCCAGCGGCGTTGCCGTGATGCTTGAGATAGCAAGGCTGATTTCTGGGTTGAAACTTGGAATAGATTTCGTCTGCTTCGATGCTGAGGACTGGGGCACGCCCCAGTGGGCAGAGACCGCAGGCAGCGACGGCGACACCTGGGCACTCGGCTCTCAATATTGGGCTGAGCAATACGCCCAACAGTTGACGTCAACGTCGACGTCGACGTCAACCTACCGCTATGGCATCCTTCTCGACATGGTTGGGGGCGAGGGCGCCCGCTTCTATCAGGAGGGTGTGTCGCTCTACTATGCTCCCAAGGTGGTACGCAAGGTATGGGACGCAGCCCGCGTGGCAGGCTTCGCCAGTTTCTTTCCCAAGGACGAGGGCAACAACATCACCGACGACCACCTGCCCGTCAACCAGAAGGCAAAGATTCCCTGTATCGACATCATTCCCTACTATCCCGACTGCGAGGCCAGCTCCTTTGGTCCCACGTGGCACACCGTCAACGACAACATGCAGCACATAGACCGCCACACTCTCCAGGCCGTAGGCCAGACCCTCATACAGGTGCTCTTCTCTGAGCAGTAGGTGATGCTGTGCCTCCTCTTTCCATACCTTCACAGGAAGTTTTCCATAGGGTGAAGCGCATGCCATTTCATAATCCATTGATTTGTAAGAGTTTCCAACTCTTGCCTTTTTGCATATTTTCCATAGGCAAGTGATACAACTTTCGAAATAATGTCGTAACTTTGCAACCGAGAAATAACGAAAACCCGGTTGCTATGGTTACAAGAGCATTACACATATTTATTATAGGCGTTCTGATGGTTGCTTGCAGTCACCACCAACAGCTGGATTCACAGACGGCAGCACGTTGTCTGGAGGAAGCTGAGGCTGCTTTGGCCAACGATAGCATCCGTCAGGGCGAGACTCTGTTACGAAAGGCCATAAGAATATCGGAAGAGTCAGAGGATTGGCACACTTGTTATATCGCGTACCAGCGATTGGCGGAAGCATTATCGCAAAGCAACCCTGAGGAAGCATTGCAACTGATGAAGAAAGCCCTAACCACCTATGAACAGCATCCTGATGATGAGCGCAATAAGGTTATTCTACTCGACTATGCAGGCACTTATGCTGCACAGGTGGCATACGCCAAAGAGGAATCTTACGACGAAGCACTCGATTTCACCAATCGTGCATACGATATCGCAAAGAAAAACCGTATGACTGACTTGATGTGTCAAACGCTAACCAGCCTTGCAAACATCGCTTGGGCAAAGGAAGACTACCGTCAAGCACTCGACTACGCTCATCAGGCTGAATCTCTCCTCCCTCCTTCGGGGGATGACACAGAGGAGCTTGCCAATCTGCTGCCTGGCACCCTTCAAGTGCTGGCTCGCAGTTACCTCAGCCTCAACATGCTCGACTCGGCAGAGACTGTCTATCGGCAGATTGAGCCTGGCGAGGATGTGCATCTGGCCTATATTGTGCAAAGTAGCCTTGCCAAGATTGCACTCCGACGGATGGGCGCCACGAAGGTGGAGGATGACATCGATGATGCCTTCGAACAAGTGGAGGACTTCTACTATAAGGCTCTCGAACAGAAAGATCAGTACTATCAGGAGACGCTGCGTCAGGAGATGGATAACCAGCAATTAGAATACCGCTCAAAGATGTACGCACGTACATTTCTTATGACAATCATAGCTGCGATGGTGGTCATCTTGGCATTGGTGCTGACGGTTCGCTACAGGATGCGGGCACAACGTCAGGAAAAACGCCAGCTCCAGCAGGCAGCAGAGCATCAGACAACCCTCTTGCATCAGGCCAACGAAGTGGTGACGTTCCTACAGAACTTCATCCTTGAACGGACGGAGGTGATGAAGAAACTCAACCAAAGCGGCGATTCACTCATCTATCTCGGTCCCCATGAATGGAGCGAGATAGAACGTACGCTCAACGCCATCGACAACAACCGCTTTGCCAACCTCCGTGAGCAGTTCCCCAATATGACGGAAGACGATATCCGCCTGTGCCTCCTCACCCGCCTTGGCCTCAGCAACCGCACCATCGGCAACATCTACTGCATCACCATCTCTGCCGTCCAGCATCGCAAGCTCAAGCTGAAGAAAGACGTGTTTGGAGAAACCAATCCAGACGTTACGCTGGAGCAAATACTGAAGGCTGCGGTTCTTGGACAAGCCAAGCGGCAAAGCCGAGCGAAGCGAGAGCAATCAAGCTTGATTGAATTGCCGAGCGTGAGCAGGCTCGATGTGAAACATCAAGTGATAAGTGATAAGTGAAAAGTAAGAATTAATAAAAAGCATACAGATATGAAAAAGATAGCATTACTTTTGATGTTACTACCGATGTTGGCAAGTGCACATGTCTCTGGCAATGCCGACCAAAAGGAATCGATATATGGTGAATGGTTGCTTGTAGGATGGAAGGACGGGGGGAATTGGTATGAGGTCAATACCAATTATGTAGGTCATCGGCATCTCAGTATTGAAATACCAAAGGAAGGCTACGTGATGGCCTATTCGATGGTCAACGAAATTTTTGTAGGCCTGCTAACTCTTCATGGAAATGAAATGATCTTTGATGGAGAAAATCGGGGTTTTATGACACATGTCCTATATGGTATTACAGAAAACCTTTTCTTCGAAGACCATATCTGTGACATAAAGTCCTACCAGTTAGATGGAAATATGTTGAGGCTGTACTTTACTGATAATGATTACTTCGTATTTACTTCAGATATCAATAACAGCGGAGATGCCTCTGTGCAGCATCCTGTCGATATGACATCGAGAATTGTGAACCCTCGATTTGACAATAACGACGTGACGACAGGCTGGAGCGGCACAAGATTAAACAATTGGAATGCGAAAGAGAATGCCGAGGTATATAACAACAATTACAACGCTTTCCAGATAATTGAGGGTCTGCCTGCTGGCATTTATGCCATTGGCGTAAAAGCGTTCTACTTTGCAGGCGAAGAGTTGCAGATTGCTTTCAATCACTATAAGGCCAACGACGAGGCAGCGCACTATGCCAAGCTCTATACCGAGGCCAACGGATACCAAGCGGAAACGGATATCTGTTCGGTCTTCGACAACCAGATAAAGAGTCCCTTGGGCTGTGTTGGCGAAAGGAGTCTGTATGACGAAGTGACAGGTCTCACTTATTATTTTCCTAAAAATCTTGCCGCAGCCGAGCGTTATATGCATGAGCTAAATTGCTATGACAATAAGGTGCTGGCAATGGTAGACGGAAGCTTGACCATGGGAGTGAGAAAGAATTCGACGGTGAATGGTGATTGGAGTGTTTTCGATGATTTCACGCTGACCTATTACGGTCAGGGAGCCGATGCTTATCAGATGTATATGGATAACATCTGGGAAAAGAATATAAATAAGACAATCGTTGACGCAGGCACACTCTATACTAAGTATTATCTGGACGAATACTGCAAGCAGCGCCATGCAACCACAAAGGAAGAGGCTAATGTGGCTTTAGCTGACATTCAGGGTGCCTACTCACTTCTGCAGAAGAACATCGAATTGTGGAAGGAATGGAAGTTGGTGAATTATAGAGGACGCACTATGGCTGCTTTACCTTATTATGCTGGAAGCCAGCAGGCACAGCTGTTGGCCCGGCATTGTGGCGTTGATGCCGCAGAGACAGAGGCAGCCTGTAACCTGACCAACGAGCAGTTAGAAGCAGAAATCAGCGAAACGGCTGCCATGATAGATGCGCTCTACACTCAGGAGGGTTTTACCGACAAGATGTTGAAGGAGGGCAAGCAATGGGTGTATAGCCGCCATCGTTATTCTGAAATATGCGATGATAATGGCATTCCCTACGATGTGGATTTTGTCGTCACTAAAGTCACTTTTACGATCAACGGTGACACGCTGATTAATGGTCGCCATTATTCAAAGTTATATAAGCAGGAAGAAGACCAACCTGCAGTTTTCATTTTGGCATTGCGAGAAGAAGGGACTACTGTATATTCCTTTGAGAATGACAAAGAAGCCCGTTATGTCGAATTTAATCCATATCATTTTCGTGATGTCAATTTGGAAACTTCCTGGCCAGAAATTATCGTAGATGATATAGACAGGATATTGGTAAATGACAGACTCTTCACACGTCATAATTATAAAGACTTAAGTGGCTCAACCTATGTAACGGCCGTTGAAGGTGTGGGATATGATTCCAATGGTATTCTTGGCATGAATTTCGTATATCTTCAAAGTGATTATCTAAAATTCGAGGCCTGTTATGAGGATGGCAAGTGCATCTTCACCGCAAATGACTTCGATGCCAAGACCGCAATAAATCCTGTCATCAACATGACTTATCGCCCATTCATCGAAGACGATAAGGTGTGGAAGGTAGGCAGCGGCTCGGGTAATCCTGTGCAGCTGGTAGAGTACTACTATTTCGATGGTGACACCATTATCGGCGGAAAGACCTGCAAGCAGATGATGCGCCAGCGGTATGTCAGCCCTGATTATCCGGATTATGATATTATGATGCAATATCCATTGCTGAGTTATATGGGAGCATGGTACGAAGAGGACAAGAAGGTGTACGTTTACGACGATGCAAACAAAGCGTTCCGGATGATGTATGACTTCTCCCTTGATGACAATGGCACTTTCGTGATAGACGGAAATAATCCGCCATACGTAGTGGGACCGAGGCAGACAGGCGGTATCAAAGGATTTAAGGGTGTACATAGAGATGTCAAGATGCGAGGAGAAGAAAACTATAATAATACCACTTGGCTGGAAGGTGTTGGAGGCATTGACGGTCCGGCAGTAAATGTCTACCTTGGGGAAGAAAATCATGCGCTTTTCCTGATGTCATGCACCGTTGGTGATGAGGTCATCTACCTCGATGACGAATGTGAGGATGGAGCCACCCCTGATGCTGCCCGAAAAAAGCGCATCGATTTCACCCATACCACTAAGATTAAGCCCAAGGCACGGATTAAGCAAGAGAAGAGCGATGTCGATCTGTCGATCTATGGTGAATACAACGAGCAACTGTTGGGTATCAACCTCAACCCGATCGACGATGCCTATCAGGTACGCATTACTGACGAAACGGGCAAAACTGTCTACGAGAAAAACATCAACGCAGCCACCATCGTTGGCCTCAACATCGACATTTCTGCCTACGCAGCAGGTCGCTACACCATCACGGTGGAAAATAACGATGAGTCCTTCACTGGCGAGTTCGATACGGAAACGACAGGAATTAGCGACGCTTCGCGTCTAAATAAAAATGAAGAAAGAATAAATAATGAGAGCATCTTCGACCTCCAGGGCCGCCGCATCCAGGGCAAGCCTGCACGCAAGGGCATCTACGTGAAGAATGGAAGCAAGGTCGTGATTAAGTGATAAGTAAAAAGTGATAAGTGATAAGTGAAAATTAATAAAATGCAGACAGATATGAAACGGACACTATTATTTATGACACGTATGTTGGCATCATTGGTGATGTCGGTTGTTGCACTTGTGGCCACAGCCGACGAGTACATTGACCCACAGACAAACGTCATCTATACTTACGAGCCAGGTCAGACCACAGCCTCGGTCAAGGCTGGACGTGAGGAAGTAATAGACAGGGGCTATGGCTATGAAAAGGAAATCATCTACTTCCCGGGCAGTCCTAACGCTTCGGGCGATGTGATGATCCTTGACAGATTTACAGTAGGAACTGAAGAATATGTGGTAACGAGCATCGGTAAACGTGCCTTCTATGAAAACTTAACCATTAAGTCCATCAGCATCCCTAATACAGTGACTGACATTGGGGATTATGCCTTCCATGATTGCGACAACCTGGTTGCAGTGCAGCTTCCAGAGGGCTTAACTCAAATAGCTTATTGCTTGTTCTTAAGCTGCGACAAGCTCATGTCGGTAGTCATCCCCCCATCAGTCTGCAGAATTGAGATGCGTGCTTTTGCCGGATGCAGCAGTTTGGCCAGTATCACCCTCCCTGCCAGTCTCACCTTTGCTGGCAAAGGCGCGTTTGATAATACTCCTTGGTACGCTTCAATGTATGATAAGGCTCCCGAAGGTCCGTTTTATTTAGGTCCCCTGCTTCTCGGCTATAAAGGTGACAAACCGACTGGTGAGTTGGTGATTAAAGAAGGAACCACATGCGTTGGTAACGAAGCCTTCCTTAACTGCAATGGCCTGACCAGCATCACCGTCCCCCAAAGCGTTGCATGCGTTGATTATGAAGCATTCCACAACTGTACCAGCTTGACCGCCGTCCACATTACCAATCTTGAAGCCTGGTGTGGTATTGAATTTAAGAATGAGGGCGGTAGTAAAAGCTCCAATCCACTATTCTACGCCCATCACCTCTATCTTGACGGTAAAGAGGTGACCGACCTTGTCATCCCTGAGGGTGTCACCAGCATTGGCAATTTCGCTTTCGATTACTTTACTGACCTGACTTCGGTCACCATTCCCGATGGTGTCACCAATATTGGCGCATGCGCTTTCCGAGGCTGTGAAAACCTGACTAATGTCATCATCCCACCAAGTGTGACTACAATAGGAGACTTCGCTTTCATTTGGTGCAAAAAAATGGACACCGTGCATATCTCCGACCTTGCAGTCTGGTGTGGCATATCTTTCTTCGGGACTGGGAATCCCCTTTATTATGGTGCCCACCTCTATCTCAATGATAAGGAGGTGACCGACCTCACCATCCCTGACGGGATCACTAACATAGGCAATGGCGCTTTCTTCGGCTGTAGTTATTTATCTAATGTCACCATACCAGAAGGTGTTATTAGCATAGGCGAGCAAACCTTTCGAAATTGCAGCGGGCTTACCAGCATCTCCTTACCCACAAGCCTCAGTAGCATTGGCTTACGTGCTTTTCAGAACTGTGGCAGTCTGGCCAGTATCATCATTCCAGAGGGAGTCACCAGTATTGGCGAAGGTTCCTTTTGGAACTGTAGCAGTCTGACCACCGTCACCATTCCCGCTACCGTCAAAAGTATTGACTCCCGTGCATTTTTTGGATGTCGGGACCTCGAGAGTGTCATATCGTGGATTGAGGAGCCTTTTGAAATTATGGATGACGTTTTTGAACTATACGACGAAGAGACAAACAGTTTGTCTATGACTTCTGCTACCCTCTATGTGCCAAAGGGTTGCAAAGTACGCTACGAGTCTACTGCGGGCTGGAGCCGTTTCGCCAACATCAAAGAGATAAATGGTACAGGCATCATACCACAGAACGAGTATCGCCCATTCATCGAAGACGATAAGGTGTGGAAGGTAGGAACTATTGACTCGGGTAATCCTGTGCGGAGGGTAGAGTACTACTATTTCGATGGTGACACCATTATCGGCGGAAAGACCTGCAAGCAGATGATGCGCCAGCGGTATGTCAGCCCTGATTATCCGGATTATGATATTATGATGCAATATCCATTGCTGAGTTATGTGGGAGCATGGTACGAAGAGGACAAGAAGGTGTACGTTTACGACGGTGCAAACAAAGTGTTCCGAATGATGTATGACTTCTCCCTTGATGACAATGGCACTTTCGTGATAGACGGAAATGATCCGCCATACATAGTGGGACCGAGGCAGACAGGCGGTATCAAAGGGTTTAAGGGTGTATATAGAAATGTCATGAGGGGAGAACCCGCTGGATACAATACCACTTGGCTGGAAGGTTTGGGAAGTATCGAGGGACCGATATTCAATGTCTATTATGGAAAGGAATCCCATGGAGGGGCGTTCCTGATGTCATGTACCGTTGGTGATGAAGTGATCTACCTCAACGACGAATGTGAGGATGAAGCCACCCCTGATGCTGCCCGAAAAAAGCGCATCGATTTCACCCATACCACTAAGATTAAGCCCAAGGCACGGATTAAGCAAGAGAAGAGCGATGCCGATCTGTCGATCTATGGTGAATACAACGAGCAACTGTTGGGTATCAACCTCAACCCGATCGATGATGCCTATCTGGTACGCATAACCGATGAAACGGGCAAAGCCGTCTACGAGAAAGACATCAACGCAGCCACCATCGTTGGCCTCAACATCGACATTTCTGCCTACGCAGCAGGTCGCTACACCATCACGGTGGAAAATAACGATGAGTCCTTCACTGGCGAGTTCGATACAGAAACGACGGGAATTAGCGACGCTTTGCGTCTAAATAAAAATGAAGAAAGAATAAATGATGAAAGTTTCTTCGACCTGCAGGGCCGCCGCATCCATGGCAAGCCTGTACGCAAGGGCGTGTATATACGTGGAGGTAAGATGATCATGATTAAGTGATAAGTGATAAGTGAAAAGTTAGAATTAATAATAAAGGAGAATTATAAAACAATTAAATAGAAAAGACCTATGAAGACGAATGGATTACACATGATTTTCAGATTGCCAATAATCCTGGCTATGCTGAGCGTTCATCTCTCCCTCTTTGCCCAAGGCGGTGGAACGGAGTTGTATACGGGCGATGTCTCGAATACGGAATGCAATAGTCGTGCAAGAGGTGAAAGCGTAATTGGGAATACATTGATTAAATTGACACGGGATGGCGACAACCTCGTTGGCGAGTTGACCAATTATTACGCAAATTGTGCATTTAGCGACATCAAGGTAGACTGTGAAGGAAAGGATCATAATCTCTACATCACTGTATCTGAACAGACAAACGGCCGTGAAGCCGCCTGCTCATGTCCCATCAACATCTATTTCACCATCTTCAATGCCAAGGAAACGCAATATGGCCTCTATCTGAACGACAGAAGCCTTGGCTATGTGTCGTTCACAGACCATTCTGTTGTAGAGGTTGACTGCAACACGCTTGAACAGGCCAATGAAGAGGGTTTCTCTTTTCCTGTAAAGATGGGGAAATTCAATTTGTATGAGCGGGGAACAGGACAGGGCAAACCAGAACTGCAGGTCTACTATAATGACGAGATTTTGGAACAACGTTTCCATTATTCTAACTATCGGTTACCTAAAGACTACACCTACCTGAACGCTCAGGCGAGACTCGCAGCCGACGGCACGCTTATCGTTGATATCATCACTGATGGCAGTACAACTGAAGGTTCTGAGCGATTTGCCAACCTATCAATGAATGTTGTCAATGTAAAAAGCCTGATAAGCCGCATACGACTGAACCATAAGGTGGTGGAGATGAATGACAATGGTACGACGGTCAAAGAGGAGCTCACCTTGTATGAAGGCGACGTACACATGGAAGGAGGCGGAGCCACCATTGCACTGAAAGAACTGTCTGAATATAGGAAAGAATCAGAGAATGCATACCAGTACGACTCCTTCCTTACTGAGGGAAAGGTGTGGACGCTTAGACATATAGCATCAGAGGTCGATCCTGGGGGTTATGTCAAATATGCCTTTGAAGAAATGAAATTGGAGGGAGAAGCGGTGATTGATGGCATCCGTTTCAGGGAGGTCGTTAGCAGACACAATCTTTATGATGAACCCTTCCCAGAGAAGTGGACTTCAACTAACCTGTTCCTTGGTGAGGATGGTGGCAAGGTATACGTGAAGGATAACGAAAGGATATTCGAAACTATGGACTTCACGATGAAGGAGGGCGAGACTAAAGATTTTGATATAGGCCCTAAAGGCAGTATCGTTCCTGTTCATGTGAAAGCCGTAAAGGACACTATCATTAATAATAAGGTACGCAAATGCCTTTATGTAGAAGTTCCAAGTAAACCTTCCGCCAATGATGTCTGGATTGAGGGCATTGGTTCTCTCAAATGGGGTCTTTTAGGCTGGGCATACGAAGTCAGCGGACTCACGGGCGTTACGCAAGAGTTGTATGAATGCCGTCAGGGGGATGAAGTGCTCTACCAGCTTGCTGATGCACAGAAAGAGGTGATTGTGACCATTGACGGATTGAAGTATTACCTGAATACTGATAGCCATATGGCAGTGATAGAAAATGGCAACAGTTGGACGGGCGAACTTGTTATTCCTGAGACGATTACATATAAAGACGAGGAATATAGAGTAATTGCCATTGACTGGTTGGCATTCGACTTTTGCCATACGCTGACCAAGGTTAGGATACCCAAAACCGTTCTTCTCATTACCCACTATGCAGGTTACAATGACGCCAAGAACCCCTTTCGCGGTTGTTCCAACTTGGAGTCTATTGAGGTAGACGAGGACAACCCTGCCATGTGCTCCGTTGACGGTGTACTTTTCAGTAAGGACAAGACGCAGCTATACTGCTATCCAGCCGGAAAAAAACAGAAACGGTATGATCTTCCTGAGGGGGTAACATGGACTGGCGGTGATGCTTTTGCCTATAACCCTTATCTTGAAACGGTGACGGTGCCCAATAGTGTAACGCAAATGTGTTTTGGCGCATTTAGTAATTGTGCAAACTTGAAGTCGGTTATGCTGTCTGAAAGCCTCACTTATATCGAGGCATTCACTTTTGAGAAATGTACAAGCCTGAAGTTCCTTGAAATTCCTGAAAGTGTTACGACCTTTGCTGAAAGTGTTTTCCGTTGGAGTCCTATAGATACCATCGTTATCAAGGGCACATTCCCTAATGGGTTACGTTATGATACGTTCGACTGTATGGAAGAGTCAACCGTCATGTATGTTCAGCAGTCAGAAGTGGATAAGTTCAAGAAAGTGTTCTCAGGTACTGTCCTCCCGTTAGAACAGTATCAGGCTGATACTCAGGAACCGCAACAGCCTAAACCAGACGAGAACGAACATCCACGAATGTTGGTGGATGGACGAACGTGGAACATGATGACTGTCACGGGAAATTATTCACCTAATGGGCTTGAATTGGATACGACATACTTCAGCTATAAGTTTGAGATAGCTGGCGATACCATTGTTGACGGCAGACCCTGCTATAAGACAAAAGACGGTCAATATGCCTCTGAAGCTGACGGCAAAGTATACTGGTATAAGAATAACAAGTGGGAACTGATGTATGATTTCAGTCTGAAGGTTGGCGATGCATTCTGTCCAGATGAAACATATAAAGAAATAGAGTATTTGATAGTTAGTACTATTGATACCATACAGGTAAATGGACGGTACTACCGGCGTTATCATTTCTCAGAATATTTATATCCAGGTGCAATCTATGATTCAAGAACAATGAGGGATTGGATTGAAGGGATTGGAAACGTAGTGTTTGGTCCTTTCTATTATCCTCATGCAACTGTAATGGGAGTAGATTATTTCGATCGTAGATGTCTCTCCGTCTACGATGGCGACGAGTGTATATTCACACTGGATGACTTCACGAAGGAGGCTTACCATCCTGATCCTGTCATCAACAGAGCTTATCGCCCGTTCATCGAAGAGGGTAAGGTATGGAAAGTAGGAGATATCACCTCGGGGCATCCTGTGCAGAGGGTTGATTACTACTACTTTGATGGTGACACCATCGTTAACGGAAAGACCTGCAAGCAGATGATGTGCCAGCGGTATGTCAATCCTGATTATGCTGAATCTAATTTCATTTCACAAGATAATTCCCTAAGCTATGTGGGAGCATGGTACGAAGAGAATCAGAAAGTGTACGAATACGACACGACAATCAATCAGTTTAAGTTGATGTACGACTTCTCCATCGATGCCAATAACACCCTGGAGATAGATAATCAACTTTATATGATTGGACCCAGGCAGACAGGAGGTATAAACGGTTTTAAGGGCGTATATAGAGAAGTCTGGGAGTGTGAAAACGGAGAAAACACTTACCGGTGTGCCCCTTGGTTGGAAGGTGTCGGAGGTGTTTACGGTTCCCCGACAACAAATGTCTTTAATGTAGAAATGGCAGATCCTGCATGGTTACTGATGTCATGTACCGTTGGTGATGAAGTGATCTACCTCAACGACGCTTATAAGGATGGAGCCACCCCCGATGCTGCCCGAAAGAAGCGCATCGACTTCACCCATACCACCAAGATCAAGCCCCGTACGCGGATGAGGAGAGCGGCCGATTTGTCGATATATGGTGAATACAACGAGCAACTGTTGGGTATCAACCTCAACCCCATCGATGATGCCTATCAGGTACGCATTACTGACGAAACGGGCAAAGCTGTCTACGAGAAAGACATCAACGCAGCCACCATCGTTGGCCTCAACATCGACATCTCTGCCTACGCAGCAGGCCGCTACATCGTCACGGTGGAGAATAGCCTGGAGTCCTTCACTGGCGAATTCGACACGCAGACAACAGGAATCAGCGATGCTGCGCGTCTAAATGACAAAGAAGAAATGATAAATGACAAAACTATCTACAACCTTCAAGGCCAGCGACTCAGTTCCCTGCAAAAGGGATTGAATATCGTTAATGGACAAAAGATTTATGTAAAGTGAAACCTAAGGGCGAGGGCAAGACCATAAAAAATGCATCTTTTTCCGCGGAACTGCAACGAGTTTCGCGGAAATTTCGTATCTTTGCCCCCATAAACGACAAAACGACAGCGAATATGGCAACAGACAAAGTAGCTTACTGGCTCGACATCGCCAACTACGACCTCGACACCGCCGAGGCACTCTACAACAGTGGCCGTTGGCTCTACGTTGCTTTCATGTGCCACCAGGTCATTGAGAAAACGCTGAAGGCCTATTGGAACGCTGTGCGCGATGACGAGCCGCCCTACACGCACAACCACAAGCGGCCTGCCGGCAGATTATCAACGAAACAAAACAACTACAACAATGGATAGAAGGACACTTACCCGAGACGAGGCCCTCGAACTCGTCAGCCGATACAAGCGAGTCATAAGCCCGCACTTCGAAATCGAGCCGAAGGTGATGATGTTCGGTTCCTACAGCAAGGGCTACGCCAATCCCGACAGTGACATCGATGTGGCCGTCATTGTTCCGACATACGGTGAGCGCAAGCTAGATATTTCCAAGAAACTCTGGCACGATGTCGACGAGGTCAGTTTCCTCATCGAACCAGTCCTCATGGCCGAAGACCGTTGGTCTCCCCTCTATGACGAAGTGATGCACACGGGCGTAGCCGTGTAATATAATTATTGTTGAGATGAATTATTCTAATTGTTTCTGATTTCTTTCAAAACAATACCAACTTATTTTTTATCATTACTTAATACTGCAAAATACACAAAAGAAGGGTGACACGCTGACACAATGCCGATAAACACTGGGTGTGCAGCCTTTTAAAGGGTGTCACAGGGTGACACAAGGGTGACACAAAAACCAGTACTTACTGTGTCTGACATTACCTAAGGTAACGGGAGCCGTTAGCTAAGGTAACGTGCTGCGTTACTTTAGGTAACGTTCGTTGTTGCTACAGGACGTGCAGAGTGACACAAAGAAGGGACTTATTCCTTGCTTGAATAAAGCCCGTCCCTTGCTTGAAGAGAGGGGCTCTTTTGCTTGAGTGAAGGCCATTCATTGCTTGAAGGAGTAGCATTGAGCGGCGAGAGGTGTGTGGCCTATTACATTTTCATGCTCTTATTTGGTGGAGTCAGGAAAAGTGTGTAACTTTGCGGGCGAACAATCATAATCTGTATGGGCTACAATATTGCTATCATTGACCATCCCCAGCGTTTTAGCAACAGCAGGGAATTTCTGGCTTGGTACGACTCCAGGCATGAAAGGCCGATGCAGCATGAAGATCACATGTTGGCATCGCCAAGCCTGCAACAATGGTTCCTGAAGATGAAGGACAAGGTACGTCCGCTGAACGGTGAGTTCGCTCCACCTGACGATGAACTTGGCAATGGCGAATTCCCTGAAGCAGAGTATGTTTTTTCTGAGGACATGATCTACGTCGAGCTTGGGTGGACAGACTATGAAAAGACGCGTGCATTGGCTTTTAACCTAGCTAAGGAGTTCCACTTGGCCTACTTCGACATCAGCGGTAACATCAGCGGTAGCCAAGAGTTGCACAATGCTGACGGCAGTGGCTTTGTGGTGTCACGTAAGCAGGCTTGCAACGATGGTCTTAAGGAGGAATACAAGAAGATTTCCCAAAAGCAGGATAAGATTTCGCTGTATGTTTATATACCACTGGGGCTGTTCCTGATAGTGTGTATCTTATTTTATAAAACCTGGGGCATCTATGCCGGCATCCTTACGTTTACGGCAATGGCTACTTACGGATTATGGGAATACTATTGGGACAAAAGAACTAAAAAGAGACTGTGGGAGAAGTACACCAAAGAGTACCAAGAGTACAAAAGGCAAATGGTTGAGGGCATGTTCATGTCCATTGAAGAATATAAAAAAAAGGCGACCTTCCATCACGTTACAGAGGAAAACATCTTTAGAGAGGGTGCCTGTGTACAGGATATTATCGACCCAGTCTGGTATTCCGTCAATTTAGATGATTATAAAACCTTTCAGAAAGACGCTTCACGGTTTACGAAGGAGCAGATATATATCTTTGCTGTCCAGTGGTACAGCTCAGAAGTGAGTAACGGAGGTCACTATCAGTTCTTTATCAATTCCATTGGCATTCTTTGGAAAGAGGCTATAGCCGGTCTTCAGGCCATCAGGGTTCCCCGCCTGGCAGAGAACCTGCAGAAGGCTTGTGACAGGTTTACACCCCACCCACCCTTTGAACAAAAGGAAAGGGAAGCGGCGACAGATGCTCTTGACTATAATTTCGACGAGGAGGACAAAGTATTCTTTAACAACGAGCACTATATAGAACCATGTGCAATGAAGTATATCAGGGCCAATGCCCAGGCTTTTGTCCTCTAAAATAATGGTTCGCACATAAGAAAACACGGCCTTCAGCTACGGAATGATTGGGGTCTAAGGACTTGAAGGACTTAAAGGACTTGCCTTCGGTCGTAGAAGAAAACGGTTCCCCGCTGTCCGATGGTGACAGCGGGGAACCGTTGAAGTATGTTAGCGCGGAGGCTACATTCATTCCTTTTCAAGTATTATAGTTAGAGTTGCACTTACGCTAGCTAAACTATTATCAGAGAGTGTGATAGAAGATATAGGCTCAGTAGCACCTTTTAGAATTGATTGTCTTTCGAATTCTATGAATTCGCCTTTTTCCCATTGCCAATTACAGGTTTTACCATTAAGTCCATCGTAGCAGCTATCATTTGCCTTGCTCTTTGTCGCTACTTTCCATTGGCTGGTTCTATCCGTACTGTATTCTTTTCCCTCACTCTTGAGATTACTGATTATTGCCTTTTTGCTACTCAGCTTGCTTACGTCATCAATGTCGAACGAAAGAGTGGATTTGTTGTAACTAAGATTGTTCGTACACGTCACATGAACGCCGCCGCCTGATGCTACAGCCTGGATCACACCTTCATTTTTATTCCAATCTACCGTAAAACTCTGCGGCGTCGTAGACCGATAACCGACATAAAGTACCACGCTCTTAATCTTCAATGCGCTTTGCTGGGCAGCCTTCTGCAAGACCTTTACATCGTCCAAATAGACGCGCTGGGCATCTGTGGAGTTCTGCACATTGGTGACGTAGCAACGGATGGTGGTAGTGCGATCCTTTCCGGTGGTGTTGGCCTTGGCGGTAAACTTGATGGTGTTGTTGTCGCCAAACTCACCAGAGAGCCACGACTTGTCGGCATCGGGAATGATGTAACCCCTGCGGGCATAGCCCTGCGGGGTAATCGTTACCACCTGCGTGCCACCCGCTGCCTCATAGGTCAGGCTGGTGGGGCTGACGCTCGGCCCAGCCGCCGCTTTCTGTGTCACCTTGAGTGTGAGCGTCACCTTGTATTTCTGCCCGTCGCTGCCAGTCTTGGTGAAGGTCAGGTCAATGTAGCCGATACGCGGCTGGCTGGTGGTGTTGGGCGTGGCGGTGACGATGACGCCGCTGGCCTGCTTCTCAACCATGAGCCAGTCCTGGGACTCCTTGCGCACGACGGCATCGCTCAGGGTGAAGGAGCCGTTGGTGGTGGTCACCCGCTGAGAGACGCCACTCGACTCAAGGGTCACTTCTGTCTTTTCCAAACTAACGTTGTCGGCACCCTCCTGACTGACTTTCAGGTCTACGGCGTTGATGCCATCGTGTTTGGGATTGTACGAACTGATGGTAACGGTGGCCGCGCGAGGCAACCCGTCGTTCTTCTTGGCGGTGAAGATAATCTTACGACCGTCGGGCAAATAGCTGAGCCAGCTTTCCGCGCCATTGAGGTTGACGGTGATGGTGTGTTGTGAGGTAAGCACATCAACCGTCTGTTCACCACCATCCTTAGTGAAGTTCAGGGTAGTGGGTGAGATTTGCAAGCCGCCATACTGGTGTACGGTGAGTTCCTTCTCCACGGTGTCTGTAGTGGAAAGGCGCAGGCGCACGGTAACGGTGCCTGTGCGGTATCGGTCGGTATTGTTCTCGTCGACCTTGACCACCATGACCATGCCGCTAACACCCCGGTTCTGTATTTCGGGATGAATCCAGCTTTCGTCGGTGCTACAGCTGAGCGGCATGTCAACGGTATTCAGAATACTTATGACAAACTCGCCGCCCGACTCCTCAGCCGTCACCTCCGTGGGGTTGATGACCATCTTTCTCGGAGCAACGGTAAAAGGCTGTTCATGCTTGTAGAGGGGTACGATGCCAAAGGGCGTCAGGATGATGGGGCGCAACATGTAGTTACCCGGTGCTATGTCCTCCATCGTCAGCTCCACCTCGTTGAAGGTATTTAGGAAGTAGGTCTCATCGCGGTACATCCTACGACCAAGAACCGTATACTCCTCATTCTGATCCTGGGTATAGATTCCGAAGCCAATGCTCTGCGGCACGAACACGTCGCCAGACGTCTTGAACTTGGCTGTCACCACGTCCCCGAGGTTGCCGGAGACGTCGAACGTCACGTCCGTAATATCGGGGAAGAGGTGAAGCGTATAGGTGCCGTATGCGACCGACTGGGTATGCTTCACCTCGGCCTTCTTCTTCAATACAGAGCCTGTGACCTTGAACTCCGTGTCAATACTCATGAGCGAGAGGTCTACCTTGGTGTCCTTCAGGTTCTCATACGCTCCCTTATGCTCTTTTAGGTACTTGCCGATATCAAAGGTCAGTGCTCCGCTGATTTTCGGTCCGGCATACACGTTGACGCTGCCTTTGGCCTCTGCGAGCAGCTTCGTCCAGTCCTCTGTACCCATTTCAAAGGGGAACTTGATGCCCGTCTGAGCCAAACCGTTAATCTCGGCAGTGAGGTTGAATGTGCCGCTGGGTTCAAAGGAGAGTGGCAGGATTGGGAAAGGCAGGAAACCAACCTTTATCCTGATGTATGGCCAGGTTTCCGAAAGCTCAAAGCTCTGGGTCAGTGACTTCACTTGTACGCCAAGATTCAGCGACGCCTTCACGTGGGCATCTATACGGGAGAAGGGAGTGGGCGTCACATTGACGTAGAGTATGGGGAAGTGGGCAGGGAAGGGAACCTTTGAGAAACGCTTCACGAGCGCGCCCGCGCCAGGCAGGGCAGTCAAGTCGTCGGTACTGGCCAGCTCGCCGTCGAGCGAAACCGAAGCACCAAGTGCTACCTGCTCTTTCATCTCCGTCTTGACGTAAATCTCGGTCCATGTCAGTTTGTACACTGCGGAGACTGTCATGCCGAAACCCACGTTCAGGGTCAGTCCTAACCTAAGCTTCTCCCTCAGGAGGATGTTGCCCTCAAGAGTAGCACTGAAATTGAAAAGTGTAAGGTCGTTAATATTGCCCTCTATGCGCTTTGGCGCATCGAATCCTGCTATGCGGCGGCGCGTGGAAGAACCTTCTGGTGTCTGCACCTGTCTCACCTGCTCGATGGTGATGAACTGCTCAAACACGTCGCTGAGCTTGTCAACATAGCCACACTCCACAACGATGGCTCCTCCAGAGCCGCTGACCCGCTTCACCTTGCCCACGAAGGCCTCATCATAGTCGGGCAGGTCGGGACAGGACAACACGTCGCCTACCTTGGGGCGGAGTGCCGAAGGCATATCACCGCTGAAGGTCAGCGTGAACGCCTCGTCGGTCTTTACCATAGACTGGTAATAGGTCATCATCCCCTCGTCGCGCATGAAGCGCACGGCCTTGGCAAACTTTATTTCGGGCTGCACGAAGCTCACGGAGTCGATGGCCGTGAGCATGATGCGGTAAGTGCTGTCGGCGGTGACCACCTCCTGCGACACGTAGTCGTCGTGTTCCACGTTGAGGGTATCGAAGCGCGAATACCTGATTTCCTGTACTTGGTCGTAGAAGAAACCATTGAAGTGTCCGTCGTTCTGCCAGATGTAGAACGCCTCGCCGCCCTCGATGGTCTCTTGGGCTGAGGCCGATAACGGCAAAAGGGCTAAGAGGCAAAGGGGCAGAAACCACCTTGCCACAGCCTGTATCCTTGAATAAGAGAAACCTATCTGCTTCATAATAACACCGTTTTTACTTTTTCATGAGCTTGATGCTTTCCGTATCGGCTTTCACGATATACACGCCGCTGGGGCGGTTCTTGATAGAGACAGTCAGCGGCTGGCCGGCAACGGCAGTATGCTGGCTGATAAGCACGCCGTTCACACCGTAGACCTTGGCCACGGCTCCGGCTTTCAAGCCACGGAAGGTCACCTCGTCGCCGTCGATGTTCACCTGTACCTCACGTTCACCAGGCTGTAGCTCTATGCCGGTAGCCGACACTTGCTCGTAGGTGTAACGCAGCACGTCCTTACGCGAATAGGTGACCGTGGTCTTGTTGGTACGGATGACCAACTTGTCGTTAGAGAAGGTGGTGATGGGTGCATGGTGCAGGTCGTAGGTCACCTTCTCGCCCGACTTCTTCCAGACAACGAGACGCGGACCGCTGCCTGCAGGGCCAGGCGTGTCGTTGTAGGTCTCACCAGCTGTGGGCGGGGCGAAGATATAGGCTTTGCGCTGGGCATCGGTGTTGTCATTGATGCTGCCACCCGTGCAAGCCAGACGCCCGTCGCTCGTCAGCGTCCAAGAGGCTGTCTGCAGATTGTGACTGAAGCCCGATGCGGAGGCAATGGTCCATGCTCCCTCGAAGCTCAGGCTGATGATGTGTACCGACTGGTTGGTGTTCGTGCCACTGGTACCTATGATGTAGATTTCCTCCTTGGCCTTGTTGATAAACACGCCGCCGCGCCAGGCAATAGTTGCACCCGTGGAGGACTTCACAGGAAGGTCAACACCGATGTCGTAAATATCATCGCCATCATAGACATAGAGCACAGGCTTCCCGTTGCGACTGCAAAGTATCATATAGTAGTTCACGCCCTCTTGAGTCATCTGGTAGTTAGTCGTACGGACATCATCGGTCAGAGCCATAGGCGAGAAAGTCGACGGGAAGCCGTAGAGACTGGCTTGGTTTGTTGCTGGATTGTAGCTTACTCCTACAAAGTACTTGGTGCCGTCGTAGTCGGTGTAGAGGCCTGTGCTCTGACCCTTGGTGTCGTAAGATGACAAGACGATGAGATTGCCGTCTTGATCGGTCAGCATATAGGGATTGGAGTGTCCATTCATCGCACCCACGGAAGAGAACTTGGAACCATTGTAACAGTCAATGACGGTATCGTCGGCATACCAGTTACCGCTGACGTACACTTTCCCGTTCAGGTTGATGGCCTTGGCCTCGGCTCGCGCTACGGAGAGGTTGGGGCCAGCACTGAACAGATTGGTCTTGGGGTCGTAGATGTCGGTGAAGCGGCTTTGTCCCACGCCGTTGTTCGACGAGAAGCCACCACCTACCATCACGCGTCCATCGTTGAGTTCCACGGAGAAAGCGCCGTCGTGGGGAGAAGCAATGTCGATGCTCTGCCATTTGCCGTTCCGATAGATCTCAGCCGTGTTGGTCAGTGCGAAGCCTGTGGTGCGGCCACCCACCACAACAATGCCATTGCCCGAAGGGAAAGACTGGTGAGACAGGCGCGGCGTCTTCATGTCGGGAAGCTGCTCGTACCTCAATGTCGACACAACGCCCTTGCCTTCCTCACTGGCGCGGGTGACGTGACGCAAGCGCTTACCTTTTATTTCCTTGATAAGATGGATTTCTTTCCGAATGCCATCGGCGGCCTTGTTGACGCGATGCTCGGCTGCCAGCGTTGCAACCGAACTGGCCGTTATCGCTATGAGTAATAGTAGTATCTTCTTCATACGATGTGGGTTTAGTGGTTAATAAAAACAGGAATGGTATGTTCCTTCTTTTAGGTTTATGGCGCAAAGATAACACAAAAAAACGGGAAAAGCAACACTTTTACAGAAAAGTTTGTAACTTTGCGGGCGAACTATCATTATTATATATATAAGGTTCGCGCATAAGAAAGATTGAAGTAGTTTTCATTGACAACATCATGGAGGATTTGAAAGAGAAATACAGGCAATTCAAGAACTGTTAGAATGGTATGCAGATTGGTTGGAGGAACGGACTCAGACAAGTATTGATGAGTTACAACAGCCCCAATCAACCAATACATCTTCTCATCTTTTCGACCTCCAGGGTCGTCGCATCCAGGGCGAACCGCAAAAGAAGGGCGTCTATATCCGCGGTGGCAGGAAGTACGTGAGGCCGTAGAGAACCCCGGCCTTGCAGACGCTGAACCTTTAGCTTTAAAGAAACGCATATGATCACGGGAACGGTTCCGAATCAAAAAAAATGGGAACCGTTCCCGTGTTCTGAGTTATCTCAGGAGGGGCAAAAGAGTGAAAAGGTGAAGAAGTGAAAAGGAGAAGGAATGAAGAGTTAGTTCACCTTGCCACTCTCGCTTATCCGCTTACGTTCTCTCTGCCGTTAACATCCCTAGTGAACCGAGGAGAGAACGGGAGTGAACGAGGTTCAGTGCCTGAGCGGATTCGCATAAGATACTATTTGGAATAAACGGTGTCTGCCAAACAGCTTGATTCCATGTCACGGCAGGTTTGTTAGCCTCTGTAACGAACTCAACTTGTGCAAGTAAGAAACAGCCTGAAGGGTCAGCAAACTGTAAGCCCAAGGCGTTGCCTTGAGCTTGCGGCTGCTGACCCTTCAAGGGCACAATTGCGAAAGTCAAATTATTTTACTTTCTTTTTTCTATGAAAAAGGGAAAGTGGCATAACCACCCCAAAAACGCGAGTTAACTCGATCAGTCGTTTGAGTTAACTCGATTGATCGTTTGAGTTAACTCAATTAATCGAGTGAGTTAACTGGATTGAAAATAACCATTTCCGGGCCTTCCCGATTTGTCAAGAATTCCGATTCCTATTCAAATCCAAATTGAAGAAGTGGCAAGAAGAAAAACAGCGAAGAAATTGGGTGTTTCGCTCGCTTATTCGTACCTCTGAGCTATGCTCGAGGGTACTCCCGCTGACCACAGTCTTCCTCAAACGCGACTCGGCCATTCAAACATATTTGATGGCACTCGCTGCTTTTTCGGTTCGAAAACACTCAAATAAATTTGGTGTTTTGCTCGCTTATTCGTACCTCTGAGCTATGCTCGAAGGTACTCCCGCTCGAAAACACTCAAATAAATTTGGTGTTTTGCTCGCTTATTCGTACCTTTGCAGTCAACTTTTCGGCTGACCGAAAGCAGAGGCGTTTTATAACATCTTGCAGGGGTTAGTTATATAGAAGATTGTAATTTAGATTATTTTCAGAAAGGAGAGACAGACAATGAATGATGACAAACGTATAGTCCGTTTCGACTGGGCCGTGAAGCGTATGCTGCGTGACAAGGCGAATTTCGGTGTGCTGGAGGGCCTGATGAAGGTGCTCATCGGCGAGGACCTTCGCATAGACGAGATCCTTGAGAGCGAATCAAACCAGGATGGCTTCGACGACAAGTTCAACCGTGTGGACATCAAGGCGAAGAACAGTCGTGGCGACATCATCATCGTGGAGGTGCAGCTCACCCGTGAGCTGTATTACCTGGAGCGTATTCTCTATGGTGTCTCGAAGACCGTCACCGAGCACATCTCGCTCGGCAGCAAATACGATCAGGTGAAGAAGGTGTACTCCATCAACATCCTCTACTTCGACCTTGGCCGTGGCAAGGATTTCCTCTATCACGGCACAACCCAGTTCCGCGGTGTGCACACCGGTGACTTCCTTGAAGTGAACACGAAGGAGAAGGGTGTCATCAGCATGCGCTCTCCGGCCGACATTTTCCCGGAATACTACCTGATCCGTGTGAACGAGTTCAACGACGTGGCCACGACACCCATTGAGGAATGGCTCGACTACCTGAAGAACGACCACATCAAGGAGGACACAAAGGTTCCTGGCCTCCAAGAGGCACGTGAGAAGCTGGCATACCTTCGCATGACTCCGGAGGAGCGCCATGCCTACGACCGCCATATTGACAACCTGATGATCCAGAACGATGTCATAGACACAGCCCGCGAGGAGGGTCTGGCCCAGGGACGCGAAGAAGGTATTGCCCAGGGACGTGAAGAAGGTATAGCCCAGGGTATAGCCCAGGGACGTGAAGAAGGTATAGCCCAAGGACGCGAAGAAGGTATAGCCCAGGGACGTGAAGAAGGTATAGCCCAAGGTATAGCCCAGGGACGCGAAGAAGGTATAGCCCAAGGTATAGCCCAGGGACGCAATGCCGCATTGGTGGAAATGGCCAAGAAACTATTGGCGGCAGGTGTCGATAAACAGGTTGTTGCGCAGACAACAGGCCTTTCCGTATCTGAGATAGACAGCGCCTTGCTGTAGTGTGTGAATATTTTTTTATGATATTCGAATTTTTCCGCAAAAGTGCCCTTGTCCGAAAAAGCTCAAAGAATATTTGGCTTTTCGCTCGCTTATTCGTACCTTTGCAGTCAAAAATAGGAAAAAGCGTATGAAAAGAAACAGAATTATGTTGGCAAGTGCAGCCATGACGGCTGTGCTGAGCCTTGCTTCGTGCGATAATAACAGGAAATTTACAGTAACAGGTGAAGTGACCAATGCCCAGGATTCGCTTCTCTATTTGGAAAACGTGGGTATTGAGGACATTGACGTGATTGACTCGGTGAAGCTGGGTGCTGACGGGCAGTTTACGCTGAAGGGGAATGCCACTGAGGCTCCAGAGTTCTACCGGCTGAGGATAGACGACCAGATCATCAATCTGAGTATTGACTCGACAGAGACCGTCACTGTGAAGGCTCAGTATCCTCAGATGGCTACTCAGTATGAGGTGAGCGGTTCGGACAACTGCCAGAAGATAAAGGAATTGGCCTTGATGCAGATACAGCTGCAGCAGCAGGCGATACAGCTACAGCGAGCCCCGGATCTCAGTGTACATGAGGTAAATGACTCGATTCATCAATTGTTAGTTGCCTATAAAGAGAAGGTGAAGAACAACTATATCTTCAAGGAGCCGAACAAACCGTATGCCTATTTTGCACTGTTCCAGACCCTGGGCCGTTATCTGATCTTTGACCCACAGGCCAATAAGGACGACATCAAGGCCTTTGCTGCTGTGGCTACCAGCTGGGATACGTATTATCCTGGAGCGCTGCGTGGACAGAACCTCCACAATATTGCCATTGAGGGAATGAAGAATGTGCGTATCATTGAGGCCGAGCAGCAGAATGTGGTTCCGGCAGAGAAGATAGAGGAGTCGGGTATTATAGACATTCAGCTGCCAGACAACAAGGGCCGCCAGCGCCGGTTGTCAGAATTGAAGGGACAGGTGGTGCTGCTGGACTTCCATCTCTTTGGTATGGATGACTCGCCTAAGCGCATCCTTATGCTGAGAGAACTTTATAACAAGTATCATTCTCAGGGATTGGAGATTTATCAGGTATCGTTTGATCCCGATGAACATTTCTGGAAGCAGACCACGGCAGCCCTCCCATGGATTAGTGTACGTGATGAGGAAGGCATACAGTCGCACAAGCTAATATATTATAATGTGCGTGCCTTGCCCGACTTTTTCCTCATAGACAGGGGAAACAACCTGGTGAAACGCTCGCAGCAGATGGACGATGTGGAGGCAGAGATCCGTAAGCTGCTGTAGTCTGAGGTAGAGAATACTCATAGAAATAGCTGACGAAGTCAAACAGAGAAAATGCGAAAAGTAATAGGAATAGGCGAGACAGTTCTCGACATCATCTTCAAAAACGATCATCCCATTGAGGCTGTGCCGGGTGGGTCCGTATTTAACGGTATCATCTCGCTTGGACGGTCGGGCATTCCTACCTCACTCATCAGCGAGACGGGTAATGACAGGGTAGGACGTAATATCGTCAAGTTCCTAGAGGACAATGGGGTAAATGCCAGTAACATCAATGTGTATCCAGAGTCGAAGTCACCCATCTCGCTGGCTTTCCTCAACGAGCAGAATGATGCGGAGTACATATTCTATAAGGATCATCCCCATGACCAGCTGGACTTTGACTATCCCGACGTGCAGAAAGACGATATCGTGATGTTCGGATCTTACTATGCCTTGAATCCCGTGATTCGCCCTCAGGTACACGGATTCCTGGAGTATGCCCGCAACCATGGTGCCATTCTCTATTACGATGTCAACTACCGTGCTTCTCACGCTAACGAGGTGGTGAAACTGACATCAAACTTGCTTGAGAACCTTGAATTTGCCGACATTGTGCGTGGCTCATGCGAAGATTTCGAGATCCTGTTCAAGAAAACGGATCCCGATGTGGTGTATCGTTCGCAGATAGCTTTCTATACCAAGAAGTTTATCTATACGCAAGGTGCAAACCCTGTAGAGCTGCGTGCGGATGGAGGACTGAAGAAACAGTATCCAGTAGTTGTGACAGAGACGGTGAGCACCATTGGAGCCGGCGATAATTTCAATGCTGGCTTTGTATTCGGCCTGATCAAACATGGCATTACACGGGATATCATTGATGAGGGACTGACAGAAAAGCAGTGGGATGAGGTGATCCACTGTGCCCAGCTGTTTGCTGCTGAGTGCTGCCAGAGCATCAACAATTCGGTGAGTCCTGAATTCGGTGCTACTATGAAGGCCTCTTTATTGAGTAGTGAGTAATAAGTAATTATAGTATGAAGAAAATTGTAGACAATATTTATTATGTTGGTGTCAACGACCGCAACAAGAACCTTTTCGAAGGGTTGTGGCCACTGCCCAACGGTGTGAGCTATAACTCATACCTGATTGACGACGAGAAAGTGTGCCTGATTGATACCGTGGAGGTGGACTTCTTTGTACAGTACTTGGAGAATATCCGAGAGGTGATAGGAGACCGGCAGATAGACTATCTCGTGGTGAATCACATGGAGCCCGACCACAGTGGTTCGTTGGCTCTTATCAAGAAGTACTACCCTGATATCCAGATTGTGGGAAACAAGAAGACGTTCCAAATGGCAGAAGGCTTCTACGGACTGAACGATGGCCTGCTGGAGATAAAAAACGGCGATTCCATCGAATTAGGCAACCATGTCCTGCAGTTTGTCATGACCCCGATGGTGCATTGGCCTGAGACAATGGTGACGTTGGAAACCACCTGCCACGTATTGTTCAGCGGTGATGCCTTCGGATGCTTCGGCGCCTTGAACGGCGGTATTATTGACTCGCAGATCAATTGTGACACTTTCTGGCTGGAGATGGTAAGATACTATTCCAATATCGTCGGAAAATACGGTACACCCGTGCAGAATGCACTGAAGAAACTACAGGGTGTTCAACTGGATTATCTCTGTGCCACGCATGGTCCTGTTTGGCATGAGAACGTGGAGAAAGTCATTGGCATCTACGACCGTTTGTCGAAGTATGAGACGGAACCGGGTCTCGTTATCTGCTATGGTACGATGTACGGCAATACAGAGCGTGCTGCTGAGGTGATTGCCCGTGCTGCCTCAGATGCCGGTGTCAAGAACATAGTGATGTATAATGTGTCGAAGACCCATCATAGCTACATTATCCGTGACGTGTTCCGTTATCGTGGCCTGATTGTGGGTGCTCCTACCTACAACACTGGACTATACCATGAGATGAACGTACTGCTAGACGAACTGTCGCAGAAGGATATCAAGAACCATCTTCTTGGCTGGTTCGGTTCCTATGGCTGGGCTTCAAAAGCAGTGGCAGAAATACAGAAGTGGAACGACGAGAAGCTGAAGTATGAAGCCGTGGGCACTCCTGTGGAGATTAAGCAGGCCCTGACGGAAGAGACCAAGGCCCAGTGTGAGGCTTTGGGACGGGCTATGGCTGAAAGGCTGTCAAGCGAGTCGTAGTTACCATCGGCTGGCACATCGGCTTACTTCTCACCGCTTATTAATGCTATAATATCCTCTAGCGAATTGGCGACCTTGATGTAGGTACGCCAATTTTTTCGTGTCACGCCCTTTGTCTCCAGGTTGTCGAGCATTTGGATAAGAGAATCCCAGAATCCTTTCATATTGTAAAGTATGAGAGGCTTCGAGTGGTAGCCGATGGTGGCTGAAGCAGCAATAGTAAAGATCTCGTCGAGGGTGCCGATGCCTCCAGGTAGGGCGATGAACACATCGCTCTGATCCTGCATCAGCTGCTTGCGGTCGCTCAGATTGTCGCAGGGAATCTCCACATCGTTGTACTGGCTGGCCCTGCCTTGGCGTTCCACCAAAACCGGCACGATGCCGATGGTCCGGCCGCCAGCCTCGTGTGCGGCTTTGCCGATGCACTCCATCAGTCCTTGGTTCACACCGCCATAGACGATGGTGTGACCCTCTTCCGCTGACCACTGACCTAATTCCTCAGCCATTCTGAAAAAGTCGTGATCTATCTGCCAATTCGCAGAACAAAAAATACATATCTTCATCTTACTTCAGAAACATTCTTGTCAGAGCTCTGGCGGTTCTATAAGAACTCCTCCATGGTCTCGGTATAGACAGAACCGTACTTGTCGTTGTTATAGATAGTGACGTGCGAACCGTTGGTGGTCTTGAAGAGTTCACGGTAGAGGTCGTATAGGGTGACGTTCGAAGTTTTGCTGACTTTTGAGCGGAAGGTGCGGGAGAAGGCGTTGCTGAGATAGACCCCTAACTGTTGGTCGAAGATGTCGGCTTTGGAGGTCTCATAGGCATTGGCGGCAGTGAGCACCAGCAAGTCGGGCAACCCCGTCAGTGCCTCGCCCCACTGTCCGCTGTAGCAGGTTTCGAGGGCAAACATCATGCGGCGGTACTTTTTAAGTGAAGAGTGAAGAGTGAAGAGTGAAGAATTTGCTGCCGCCGTTCCTGCCATTTCTTCCACGATGCTACGGATACGATCTTTACCGAAATACACTTTTGAGTCCTCGTTGCCCCATAAGGGACCGCCGTCCATACCACCGTGACCGCTCCAGAAGAAAAAGACATTGCTGGTGGAGTCGGGATGGATGACATGGGGCAGCCGTTCTGACTGCCTGCCCTGCATGATGTCAGCGATATCATCAGGTGTGAGCTGGCTGAAGTGGTAATCGACAACGGCATTCTCGCGGACGTCCTTGCCGATGAAGCCCCAGGATAGGGGATCACCACGCTCCACAAAAATCTGTCCACGCAAATCTTTGTTTTCCTGCGAGTATGCCAGGTTGTCCTCGACGATGAGCACGATGTGGTCGTCATCGTAGCCATACTGGCGCAACAGCTGGTACATGGAAAAAGCGTCGGCCTGATGGCGGTAGTTCTCCCATGTGGTGGAGGGGCTGATGACCACAGCCCAGTGGTCGGTGACGTCGGACAGCAGCGAGTCGTTTTGAATAGAATTATCGAATTGTTGCTGCATACGTTTCTCAAACTGCCAGATGGTATAGTAGGACGCCTGGTTGTCGGTATCCGCGGTAGAAAGGTTGATGATGGGTTCAATACGCTGGTAAGGAGACTCTTTGGCTGATTGGCTAAAGGGGGCAAGTTTCCAGACCATATAGGTAGTGTTGAGCGCCTTGGTGAAGGTTTCGTAGTCGAAGTCGAAAGGACTGGAAGCACCGACGATGTCGATGGGACGTCGTGCTGCCAGTTCATTGAAGGCATGAGCCAAACCTTCTGCATCCCACTTGGTCTGAACCCCTTCTTCGCTGGCGGTGATAGAACGCATGAAGTCAGTAAGGCTGGGTTCGTAGGGTGGTTCATCATAGACCACCTTTTTGTATCCGACATAACAACTGTCGGGGCTTGCCTGCTGGTGAGCAGCACCCAAAGCGATGAGGGTGAGGGCATCGTACATCTGTGGTTCGCCGTTGAGGGGCGTCATATCGAATAGTCCGGCATAGGCCTGTGAGAAACCGAAACTCATGCACGCCGTAGAGGTGATGCCAATGTCGAAAGAGTCAAAATCTTTGATGGAGAGCACCTGCGGGTCGCAAGACGTGTTGGAACAGATGGGCTTTAGGCTGAAACCGTCCTTGGGGTCGCAAGCCGCCATTATCTGGTTGCACACGTCAAGGTAGTCGCTGGCATCGCTCAGTGCCACAAGGACTCTTACGTTCTTGCCATTGGCCTGGGCTTTCGTTTCGTTGAAGAAGTGCTTCAAGTCATCACCCTTTTGATAGTTAGTGAAGCCGCCGGCGATGTGTAAGTCCAATTCGGCGGCATAGTAGGCAAACCAGTCGCGGAATGAGCGTCCATAGGTGTCGTCGCTATAGACAAGGGTAACGTCGGAGGCCGAAGAAGCTTGGGCGATAGACATCATAATCTCACACTGAGTGATGTCGCTCTCGGTGAGGAACCATGCGTAGGGGTTGCGGGCATTTATACGCTGTAACTCGGCACTGGTGCAGGTGGGCATGACTACCGGCAGCCGTGTTTGGGCTGCATAGTTGAGGAATGTCTGGGCGTTGTCAGAGTGGTAGGGGCCGATGATGGCATGACAGGTGTCCTCGCCAGCTTGGGGGTGCGTCAGCTTAAAAGCCAGATCTTGGAGGTCAGCAGTGTCCTCGTCGTGGTAGCGCAGGTTCAGCTTCACTCGTCGCGACAACTTCTGCTGGCCTATTTCGATGTTCTCCAAAGCCCATTCGGTGGCGTACTGCCACTGCTCCTGTATGAGTTTGGGCAGCACCACATCGACATTCACCGTGACAATCTCTACGCCGGATGTGTCAATGACTGGTTCGTTTTCGTTGTCGTCACTTTTGCAGCCTACCAAAAGCATAGCGACCAGCAGAAACATCACTCGTGCTTGCTTGCTTAGCTTGTAAAGAACTTCCTTTCTCATTTCCATTTTGACTTCCACTTAAACATCCAGCTAATATTCCTCCGCTACGGGAAGATTATCTATACAATACGCATCACCATATTTGAGCGTGAAGCGAGGCATGGTACCTTTTTCCTGCTTAGCCCAATTGACGCACCATTCGACAAGTGCATCGCCGAATTCACGTTTGATGTAGTAACGGTGGAAGAGTGGTGACTCGCTGCTGTCGATAAACAGTGTCTGGTAGATGTCCTCATCCTGGGAGATCCCCATGAGCCAGTAATCCCATCCACTATTGCCAGAGCCCAGGTCGATGACGTAAAAGCCTATGTTCATCCTGTTGTAAATGGTCCGTGCTAATCCCGCCATCATATAGGCATACTCCGCGACGGTGTTCCCAAAGTCTTTCTTGTAAAGCCCTTCGGCCATCTCACTGCTGATGTCTGAAACGCTAACGTTCGATTCGCCCAACTCCTCAACCAGCGTCTCGTAGACGCTGTCACGATAGACTATCAACTCGCTGTCGTAAAGACGCTGGTAGTTCAGCGGCTTATTGAGGACATCACGGTTGAAGCGTTCCTTCTTCCTGACGATTTCTTCCTCCATAAACCGGCAGAAACGACGGATGCTGCGGGCGGCAGAGATATTCAAACCATATACCCGATTGCCCATTTCGTTCTCCTCGGCTACTGTTATCACATCGTCTTCGTTGGCCTTCAGCAGTAGTACCTCGTCGGTTTCATTAAGGACGGTTAAGGGACTAACCATCGGAAACATGAACGGCTCAGTGAGCACCAACAGACGGCGTCTGTAGTTGCCATCAGCGTATGGGATGCTGGAATTAAGAGCCCAATCGCGGATGCTGTTTGACAAGCTTCTTAAGCTTGTGGGCGAAATGAAATGGACATCCAGGCCAACGCTATCGTTGTCGTTGTCATAGTAAGACAGTTTGTTGATTCCCTCCATCACGTTGTCAGCGTAGCCCTTGTCGCCCAGCTGTCCTGGGGCAAAGGCCACTGTCACCTCACAAAAAGTACTGTCGGGCATGACAAACTTTTTCTTGCCATGCTCCACACGGCTGTCATCATCGCCACTACACGAGGCGAAGTTCATGGCGAGACTCAGCACCATGGTGGCCAGCAACAGGCGGTGTAATACTTTCATCATTCTTATTTCTTTTGGCAAAGATACGCAAATTAGTTGAAAGATGCAAAAAGAAATGGGGAAATGTACGTAAGCACTATGAAAAAAGAAGAAAAATGCGACAAATTTGCAACGAAAAAGCTATTTCCTTGCAAAGAACATCGGTAATCATAGGCCGACTTGTGTTCACTTGGGCTAAAATAATACGCTTTGCTGCAACGATTTCCCCCAATTGCTTCGCTTGTACAAGCTTTTTACGTCACTTTTGCTATGCAGAACAAACTATACACTAGGAAATGAAAAGAAAAGCGAGTTTTCATTTTGTATTTCTCTCGTTTTTTCGTAACTTTGCAAGCAAATTGCTGTAAGAAGATGAAGACATTCGAAGAGTTAGGCGTCAGCGAGCAGATACGATGCGCTATTGAGGAACTGGGATTTGTGCAGCCCATGCCTGTACAGGAGGAAGTAATACCCTATTTGTTGGGCAGCCAGGACGATGTGATAGCCTTGGCACAGACAGGTACGGGCAAGACTGCTGCATTCGGCATTCCGTTGTTGCAGCGCATTGACACATCAATGCGTGACACGCAGGCCTTGGTGCTGTCGCCGACTCGTGAGCTCTGCCTGCAGATAACTGACGACATCCGTGACTTTGCGAAATACATGGACGGTATTCATGTGGAGGCGGTCTATGGTGGTGCTGCCATAGAGCCGCAGATGCGTGCGCTGAAAAAGGGTGCACAGATTATCGTGGCCACGCCTGGACGTCTGCTCGACATGATCAACCGAGGCATTGCCAAACTCGACGGTGTCCATAATATTGTGTTGGATGAGGCCGATGAGATGCTGAACATGGGATTCTCAGAAAGCATCGATGCCATCTTCGGTGTATTGCCTGAGGAACACCATACACTGATGTTTTCTGCCACGATGAGCCGCGAGGTGGAAAAGGTGGCCAAGAACTATTTGCATGGCTACAAGGAAATAGTAGTGGGCAGCCGTAACGAAGGTGCCGAGAACGTGAACCATGTTTATTATATGGTACACGCGAAGGACAAGTACTTGGCGCTGAAGCGTATTGTGGACTACTATCCGAAGATTTTCGCCATTATCTTCTGCCGTACGAAGATTGAGACGCAGGAGGTGGCCGATAAACTGATCAAGGATGGATATAATGCCGAGTCGCTGCATGGTGACCTCTCACAGCAGCAGCGCGACTTGACCATGCAGAAGTTCCGCCAGCACCTGACTCAGCTCTTGGTGGCTACCGATGTGGCTGCACGGGGACTGGATGTGGATGATCTGACACATGTCATCAACTACGGACTGCCCGATGACATCGAGAACTATACCCACCGTTCAGGACGTACGGGGCGCGCTGGCAAGAAGGGCACCAGCATCAGTATTGTGCATTTGAAGGAAAAACATAAGATCCGTAACATTGAGAAGGTGATTGGCAAGGAGTTTGTGGAGGCCGATATCCCCAATGCCGAGGAGATATGCAAGAAGCAACTCTACAAGGTGATGGATCAGATTGTGAAGACCGACGTCAACGATGATGAGATAGCACCGTTCATGCAGGACATCAGTCGTTATTTCGAGTTTATGGATAAGGATGATGTCATTAAGAAGATTGTCAGCCGCGAGTTCGGACGCTTCCTTTCCTATTATGCCGATGCTCCCGAGATAGAGAAACCCGTCATCAATAAGAAAGGAGAGAAAAAAACGGACAGACAGCAGACCGACCGACAGAAGAGGCAGAACAAACCGCAGGCTGGATATAAACGACTGTTCATCAATCTGGGCAAGCGCGATGGCTTCTATCCTGGTGAGCTGATGCAGACCTTGAACCGTTTCGTAGGAGGAAGGCAGGAAGTGGGGCACATCGATCTGTTGGATACCATCTCCTATTTCGAAGTACCTGAAAAAGACGCGAGGAAGGTAATGACCCAGTTGACAGGTATAAGGTTCAAGGGACGGCAGGTGCGTTGTAATGATGCTGAGGAAGGCCGTGGGCAGGAACAATCCACGAAGAGGCACCAGGCTCCAGAAAACCATAAGGGACGTAAGGATTCTTTACGACAGGATCAGGCCTGGGAACGGCCTCGTAAGCGTAATGACTGGCGCGAGCTGATGAACAGCTCCAACAATAGGACGTTACGTGGCGATAAACCCGACTTCTCTGAGGAAGGATGGGCTATGAGAAAGCCTCGGAAGAAGAAATAAACGGTAAGGGACTAAAATGTTTGCGAGGATGCTCTCTATCTCAGGGAACATCCTCGTGTGCTTTTATGATAGTAATTAGATTTTACTTTTTGACTTTGCAAAGGTAAAACTTTTTTATGAAACAGCCAAATAATTTGGTAATTTTTTTTGATTCTCCCAAATTAATATTATCTTTGCACCATCAGTAATTAAATAATCCTAATGCAATATGCGAAGAATAATTATTATTACCGCCCTTGTGGCAATCAGTCTTACAACCATGGCAGCAAAGAAAAAAGTGAACAACACGCAACGGAGCGGGCAAAGCTCGGCTATCCGAATTGAACCCACCGACTGGTATGTGGGAATGAAGAATCCTACCGTCCAGCTGATGATTTACGGGCGTGGTATCCGTGATGCTGTCAAAGTAACCACCGATTATCCCGGTGTAGTAATCGACAGTCTCGTCAGACTTGACTCTCCAAACTATCTGCTTGTTTACATGAATCTGAAGGACGCAAAGCCCGGCACAATGACGCTGAAGATCGATAAGAAGAAAGTGGACTATCGGTTGAAAGCCCGTGAGAAGAGCGGAGCAGAACGTCGCGGCTTTACCAATGCCGATGTGCTGTATATGCTCATGCCTGACCGCTTTGCCCAGGGAGTCAACCACAATCCACAGGTTAAGGGGATGCGTTCTTACAAGGAAGACCGCAGCCAGCCCTCACTACGGCATGGTGGCGATTTGAACGGTATACGCGAACACCTGGACTATTTTGTTGACCTTGGCGTAACCGCACTTTGGCTGACGCCGGTCTTGGAGAACGATTCGCCCGACAATGAAAACGGATACTCTACTTATCATGGGTATGCTACAACTAACTATTATCGTGTTGATCCACGCTTCGGGACAAACGAAGACTACCGCCGTTTGGTGGATGAGGCTCATGCGAAAGGGCTGAAGGTGGTGATGGATATGATATTCAACCATAGCGGCTTTGAACACCCTTGGACGAGTGACATGCCTACAAAAGACTGGCTGAATCTGCCGAACTGGCTTGAAGAGTCGAAAGGAAGTAGCAATCCTGAAGGTACTCATTTCCAGCAGACCAGCTATAAACTTACGCCCGTACTTGATCCCTATGCGTCGAAAACCGATCTGAGGGAAACAACAGAAGGATGGTTCGTACCGACAATGCCGGATCTTAATCAGCGGAATCCCCATCTGATGCGGTATCTTATCCAGAATTCGTTCTGGTGGATTGAGAATGTCGGTATTGATGGTATTCGTATGGACACTTATCCTTATGCATATGCCGACGCCATGGCTCAATGGATGAAAGAACTTGACGCAGAATATCCCAATTTCAATACCGTTGGCGAGACATGGGTCACTGAACCGGCTTATACTGCTGCCTGGCAGAAAGGATTTGCCTTGAGTGCTGACGGTTCTGATCCAAAGTTGAAGGTTTCGAACTCCTATCTTAAAACCGTGATGGACTTCTCGTTCTTCGACAAGATTAATCAGGCTAAAAACGAAGAGACCGATGGGTGGTGGAACGGATTGAATAGGCTCTACAATTCTTTCGTCTATGACTATCTCTATCCCAATCCCAGCAGTGTGATGGCTTTCATCGAGAACCACGACACCGATCGTTTCCTTGGTAATGGACGTGATACCTTAGCACTCAAGCAGGCACTGGCTTTGTTGCTCACTGTTAACCGTATTCCCCAGCTTTATTATGGCACGGAAGTGCTGATGAACGGTACAAAGGAGGTGACAGATGGTAATGTACGTAAGGATTTCCCTGGCGGATTCCCTGGAGATACACATAACTGCTTTACCAAAGAAGGACGCAGCAAGTCAGAACAGAGTATGTTCGTCTGGCTCAGCCGTCTGCTACATTGGAGGCAGGGCAATAAGGTTATTACCAACGGTACACAGATACAGTTTATTCCTTTTAATGGTATCTATGTGATTGCCCGTCAGTATCAAGGAAAGACCGCCCTTACCATCCTCAACGGAACTTCCAAGGCGGTTGCCATGCCAGTTGACCGCTATGAGGAAGTGATTGGGCAGACAAAGCAAGCAAAGGACGTCTTGACAGGGCGTTACTTCGATCTTTCGCAGGATCTGCAGCTGAAGCCGCGTCAATCACTAATATTGACTTTTTAGTCCTTTATATATATTATAATAATGTATAGGCAATTGTCGAATTGACATGTATCAAGAGATGGTAATTTATTATCAAAATAATGAATTTTTTCCTTGAAAAGTTTTGGTGGTTCAAGAAAAAGTAGTACCTTTGCACCCGCAAAACAAGAAAGAGTTCTTTGAAAGGATTACATAGACAGAGAAGTAGTACAAGAAGCGAGTACTTGAAAAGTACTTGGGTATAGAGAAACGAACCGTCAATAGTCCTTGCATTGCATTAGTCTTGCAGGGATGATGAAGAAGGTGCTTGTGACTCGATATAGGATAGTCGTTCTGGGACAGAATGTACGTGCCGCCGTGTGTAATGCATGGTGGTCGTCAAAGATACAAGATTATACAATGAAGAGTTTGATCC
>JAEEQB010000092.1 GCA_016285075.1 Prevotella sp. | reverse complement strand
ACCAATAGCTGATGTCGCCGATCCATCTGTCAGCAATGTGGAGCCATACCTTGCCATCCTCCACCATGGGACGATAACCATCCTGGGCCACAGCCGTCAGGGTGACCATAAGAAGTAAAGATAATACAGCTTTTTTCATAGAAAATCTGATAATATGAACTTTATGCAAATTTATATAAAAATCTCGAAGAGATCATGGGGGACAGGTTTTTGAATGAATTCGGTGAATTCATTCAAAAACCTGTCCCCCATGATCTTTTCACTTTTTCACCTTTTCACTTTTTCACTTTTTCACGTACTTCCTGCCGCCACGGATATAGACGCCCTTCTTTTGCGGATCGCCCTGGATGCGACGGCCCTAGTTTCCGATTTGCGGGCAAATATACAAACAATTTGTAAAAACTGCAGGAGAGTTTGTCTTAAACAATACTCTGCATATTTAAAGTTATTTGTCTGCTTTACTTTGTCTTAACCAAGCGTTTTGTGCCGATAGCCTCACCATTGGCGAACAGGGTGCAAAGGAAAATACCTTCACTTAGGACACCACTGTCGATATAAGTGTCTGTTTCTGACGGAGATACTGGTACTTTTGTCAGTATGCGGCCTCCCATGTCGCTGATAGCTATATAAGCATTGGTAACATTGTCGGTAAGGACGAAGCGTACACGAGCAGGCTCATTGACAGATGAAGGAGCTGTAGAGAGAAGTGTGTTACCAATGGCGGCGCGGACAGCGCTAACGCTTGATGTACCTGAGCTACGAGCCATCATTACATCGACAATCTTCTCTGTACGGGTGTCAAGCTGAACCTTCAATTCCTGGATGCAACTGATTAGGACGGGGACGAGATCCAAATAGTTTATACCAAACTGGCCGTCAGGATAATGAGTTACCAGTTGAGGGAATATAGATTCGAGTTCTTCGGGGAGCAGACCTATACGTTTCTGATTATGAATCTCTTCACGCTGTTTGATATAGGCTTCCCTGTCTTCCTCACTCAAATAAATAAGGTCTTCTTCATTAATATTCGCCTTCATGTTGTATTCAACAACATTCAGTCCCATGATATTGTGTAAGATCTCCTGTTGTGAGGTGTTGCTCCCCAGAAGAGTGATATTATCCCAATTAGAATTCTCAGTTGGGAATCCCCCATTTTGATCTTCCAGTGTTATGTAACCATAATAATAATAGTCATCGCCACTGAGTCTCACTTCATAGTCACCAATAAGCGAAGATGGTAAAACAATTGTCGAATGGTTGCTGTAGGTTTCTTGGTGTACGCAGTCGTTGTCTTTGTAGACCATAAACGTCAGAATGTCTTCAATATCCGGCAGTATGAGTTTATGATCATCTTGTGTAATGAACAACGGCATGGTAGGCGAGTGTTTTACTCCTTTCACGTCTGTGTGCGTATCAACAATGTAAAGAGGTACATAGTTTATCTTTGCCTTTACGGCTGTCATGCCTCCCAATAGAATGACAATAACAAGTAAAAAGAATTTCTTAGTCATAGCAATTATCGTTTTGAAGTTTGGTGCAAAGTTACGAAAAAAACTGTTACCTTCCAAATAATATGTTGTCAAGATGGTCGACAAAATGATGTCAACCACCTTGACAACAGTGGAACGGTTCGTTTTTTTGCCGATTCCATCGGAGAAAAGCTCTACTTTATTGCCATAATCCAGTGCTCGAAGTCTTTTGCATTTCCTTCTTTGCCTGTCAGTTTTTTATAGATCCTGCTTTTCAGTCTTGACGTGTAGCCTTCAGATACGCCTGTCAAACGGTCTATGCTAACCGACGGGAACTCAAGACGTGTTAGTAGGCACACCACATACTCCTGCTCGCTGAGAGGTTGTTGTGGAGAGCTGACCGTATTGAAGAAAGATGGTATATGGTCACTGACGAGTGTTCTCAACGACTTTATATCACTGGAATCAGCGATTTTTGGTGGATTCGCGTTTGCCAAATCTTGCAGGTGAGTGGCTATAGGAGAACTGATAAGGATATCGTCGAGCGACAGCTCTTTGATAGTAGACTGGTAGTTGGCAGCCGCAATGGCATGTTGCTTCTCGCGTCTCTGTGCTATATATACCACTATGATTATGACCAGTAGCAGCGAAATGATAGAAATAACCATGTAGAGTCTGGTTTTCCTGAGTTCGTTGGTTTTCTGTTCCACCATCAACTGTTTGTGGGTGTAGTCGAACATAGCCTGTAACGACTGAACGTTCTGCGACTCCGAGATCACATAGACTGAGTCGCTCATGTAATAGCCTTCTACAGCATATTTGGCCACGGAGTCGGCCTTGCCCAGCTTCTCGTAGAGCAGTTGCAGACCCTTACGGCCTGCTATCTGGTTATTAATGTCGCGGCCGTCGCGTAGTTCCTTACGGAAGTAGTATTCGGCAGAATCGTATTGATTGACTTGCAAATAGTATAGTCCACACTTGTAGTAGAATATCTCGCGACCAGGACTGACATTGCCAAGACTGTCTATATAAGCTGATTCCAGGAAAGCATTGATGGCGACCTTTGCTTCCTTCGTGCGGTGCTTATCCAAAAGCACAAGGATAGTTGAGTTTTTTGCGGCAGCAGCGCGGTCGACTTGGCCCATGGCTGCAAAGAACCTTGCGGCCTCTGTGGCTATGGCATACGCTGTATCAGCCTCTCCCAGACGTTCATATTCATTCGACTGGTCGAGGAAGCACTCTATCGCCATCAATGTGTCCTTGTCTTTATAAGCCATCCGTTGAGCTTCCAACAACTCCGCTATCGCTGTCCGTGGTTGATAGTGCTGGTGAAAGATTTCTGCCATCTGGGCATGCACACGACATAAGGTGCGGTAATCGCAGTCATCGTGTGTGGTGTCGGCGCAGGCAGCAGCAGAGTGGTAGGCCTCAAGAGCATCGGGTAACTCACTGCAGTCATAAAAAGCACGCCCCAGCAAGTAGTATGCCAGCATCTGGTCGTTGGGCGTGCCGTGGCTGTCGAAATAATCGGTGAGGGCCTGCGCCTCGTCGCGCTCCGTGGCGGTGAGCACGGAGTCGGCTCGGTTCAGCGCATTCAGCGCATCAAGCCGCTGACGCATCTCATTGTACTGACCCCCGCTTGAACAGGAGGCCAGCGTGACCAGTACAAGGAGCACTGTATATACTGTTTTTGACATAATATATTCAATTAATTCAAGAATAATTAGTCCGCTTCACTTCAGCAGGAACATCCTCTGCTCGGACGGTGCAAAGATAATGAAATTTGCACAAAGCACCAAATTTTTGATAATTATATTTTATTTGACCACAAACACCCCGAAGGGGCAACAGCAGTAAGCCCAAGGCATCGCCCTGGGTATAGGTATGGCGCGGATAACGTCCTGCAAGGGAAGAAGAATCATTGCAGCAGTTTGGCTTTTGCCCTTTCAGGGCGATGGCTTCCGGGTGCATATACCCAGGGCGATGCCCTGGGCTGATGGAGAACTATCACCAATTGGAGCGGATAGCCAAGTAGGGAGATCATGGGGACAGGTTTTTGAATGAATTCGGTGAATTCATTCAAAAACCTGTCCCCATGATCTTCCGAATCCAGCGTTCTGCTGGTTCTTGTTCTTTCGGAGATTGATCCCCATTGCAATCTTGTTCTTTGCCATGATAGTAAAAAATTTAGTTAAACATAAGCTTGTCCTGCCGTCCGGCGTTACCTTAGGTAACGTGCGTTGTTACTTTAGGTAACGGCCTGTCTTACCTTAGGTAACGTCGCCTGCAGCCCTTGGAGCCTTTCGACGACACGAAGGTACAACATCCCAACACCGCCAATCGTGCACATCATGCGCACCCATACGTTACGATGCTATAAACATAAAAATAAAACAATTTCAAGGAAAAAAAAGAAATAATGACAGAATATAGCAAAAAATGTGTATCTTTGCAGCGGTTTATTGAAAACGTTGACTATGGCTATTCCTGTTTTAGAAAGCGTAAAGGCGATTGAACAGCAGTACCGCACGGGCGAGGAACCAGTGCTGGTGATGTGCTCCGACATGAACGCATACATCTGCAAATATATGCGCTCGTCGGCTGCTGCCTATAAGTTGGCCTGCGAACTGATAGGCTCGCTCATGGCTAAAGGAATGGGGCGTACCTGGCAAAGTGGTAGAAGAGAAGCTGCAGCAGTTGTTCGACGAGCAATGGACTACGGGCGTGTGGGATAATTTTGTGGAATGTCTAAACGAAAATATAAGCAATGGGTAATCTGAGATATAGCATCATTTATGCAGTAATCCGTCCCGAGATTTCGGAGCAGGTCAGCGTAGGACTCATCATCGTCGATGGTGAGCAGGTGGACGTGCGCTATTCCCGCCAGAAACTAAATGCCCTTCAGGGCCTGTTCCCAGAGAAGGAATACCGTTTCGTGTCGCGTGTCGTAAGTCAGATGAAGCGTAACAAGCGGGTGAATACGGTAGAGGACGTTAACTACCTGACGCGTTATTCCAACAACCTCTTGGCTTTCTCGCCCCTCCAGAGCATTGACGTCGCCCCGACAGAGCAAAGTAAGGACTGGCTTTTCCGCAACTACGTGTACGACAGCACGAGGCTAGCGGTATAATCTCGTCCATCGACTGCAAGTGCTCCACATCGTAGAACTCGATGAGGAACGCTTGCGCCGAAAAAGTGACAACATTTAACGGCTCCCTTTCTACGGCTCGCCGAGGAACTCGACGATGTGGCGGACGGCCTGAGGAGAGAAGAACTTGGCGTGGCGGCTCTGGTAGCAGCTGGCAAGGGCGTCCATCAGCGGCGGACAACGCTTGATCCACTGCATCAGGTGGTTGGTGGCCACGTGCGGATCGCTGTCGGGAAAGTAGAGCATGGCCAGCTCAGACTTTGCG
>JAEEQB010000017.1 GCA_016285075.1 Prevotella sp. | reverse complement strand
CAACATGCCTCCAAAGAAGGAGTCACAAAAGGTAGATGCCGATCATAGCACAACTCACGACAATGAAAGAACAGACGAGGTGCCTGCAACTTGAAACCTATTTATGGTTATATTTCGGGATTTTGGGATGATATAATTAGTGCAATTAGTGGTCGTAAAAATCAGTCCGTGCAGTCCGTAGAGTCCGCTGCTTTAATATAATTAGTGCAATTAGTAGTCGTAAAAATCAGTCCGTGCAGTCCGTAGAGTCCGGTGCTTAAAATAATGAGTGCAATATGTAGTCGTAATCATCAGTTCGTTGTTGAATTGTTGCGGTACAGGTATTTCCTGCCGTTTTTGATGTACAGTCCGGGATGATGTGGCAGGGCATGGATGTGCTGTCCCGTCAGGGTGTAGACAGCATCTTTCGGGGCACCCATCCGCACTGTATGCACGGAAGAAGCGCCACGGTCCAGGAACCCTTTCAGTTCGTAGAAAGCGGCATAGGGCTTTCCGGTGTTATGGTCGTACAGGGCTGCATTCCACCATTTATTGGTAACGTTCTTTGTCCCGTTGTCCTCAGGCCACCACCAGAACAGGCCGTTCACGGTGTCGTGTTTCTTCAGCATCGCGATGAGATCGGCCGTGAATTGCCGTTGTCCCTGTTCACTGTAGGGATAGGTCTTGGTGTAATCGTAGGTACCGCCGATGGACCACGCATAGCTATAGCCCGTCTCTACAATCATGATCTTCTTGCCATACGACTTCTTCTCCACTGCGTTCAGAGCAGTCTCCAATGTGGCGATGCTCCCGTGGTGCTCAGGGTAGTAGCTCAGTCCTATGATGTCGTAATCCACTGCTGCTGTTGCCATACGGTCGAAGAAATCTGTCAGCACATCAGGCTTGGGGGTACGTTCACTATGCAGGATGATCCCTGCCTCGGGACAAACGTCACGGCAGGCCTTCCCCGCCTGTTTCAGCAGCGTGATGAAACGTGACCAGTTGGAGGCGGAAGAGTTCGTGAAGCAGCGGTTTGTCTGATTGTTCTTCACGGCAGCCTCTGTTCCCCAGAGCATCCCGTAGGATATCTCGTTGCCGGTCTGGATGAAATCGGGCTTGGCGCCAGCGTCAGCCATCTGTTGCAGGCAGTCCCTGGTATACTCATATATCTTGTCATTCAGCTGGCTATCTGTCAGAGACTTCCATGCGTCGGGTGTCCACTGCTTGGCAGGATCGGCCCATGTATCGCTGTAGTGGAAGTCGAGCAACAGCTGCAGGCCTGCATCCTTGATGCGTTTGCCCAGCTGTTTCACGTATGCCAGGTCCTGGCAGACAGCCTTGTCGCCGCTCTTAGAAGGGTCTACAAACAGACGGACACGCATGGCATTCTGTCCCTCCTGACGGAAGAAGCCGATGGCATCGGACACCGTGTTGCCACTTCTGTCTTTATACACAACCCCTGCTGCTTCATACCTGGGCAGCATGGAGATATCGCCACCAACATAATACTGGGCGTGGGAAGTGAGAAGTGAAAAGTGAAAGGTAATCAGTGCTAACAGTATTTTTTTCTTCATATTCTTCAATGTTTCAATAGTTATATTTCTCTGCAGTTCGTTTCAAGGCCTCTGTGAAGCGTCTGAGCCCCCTTGGAGCGTAAGAACGCAGGCAAGCCCCTACCCTAGACAATGGGCAGCGACAAGCCGCATATCTTCTGGTACTCATCCAAGGCATACACATCGGTCATGCCGGAGATATAGTCAATGATGGCCATCACGCGTGTCTCCAGATCAGGGGAGCCTACAGCATACTGGCTGCTGACACGGCTGATCAGCTGCTGTGAATAGAAGCGGTCGGGATGCATCATGGCATCGACCATCAGCCGCATCAGCGTCTCCATGATCTTATAGCCGGACAGCTCCACATCGAGCACAGGCTTACTGCGGTAGATCAGTCGCCGGGAAAGGTCGGTACAGTGCTTGTAGGCATGGCACGGCAGTTCGGAGATATGGTCTATCAGTGCCCCCGTAAACTGTCCGCTGAGGATCTGCTCCTCATGGTCCACAAACGCCCGGGCGCATTCGTTCTCCAGCTTCCCGATGACGCAGGCCCGCATATAGACGATTTTCTCGTTGTCGTCTGTCAGTCCCTCATCCACAATGCGTTGCATCATACGCTGCCGGGTGTCCTCATCGAAGAAGTCCATGAACAGTCGGGCTGTCTCCTCATAGGACAGGATCTTCAGCTTATGGGCATCCTCGATGTCCATGATCTCATAGCAGATGTCATCGGCAGCCTCCACGAGATAGACCAGCGGATGGCGTGTGAACCGTAGAGGCTCGCCGGGCTCGGAGGTACAGATGATGCCCAGCTCGTCGGCTATTCTCCGGAAGATATCCTTCTCGGAATTGAAGAATCCGAACTTCCCCTTCTTCGATGCAGCCGAAGAGGAATAAGGATATTTCACGATGCTGGCCAAGGTGGAATAGGTCATGACAAACCCACCCTGTCGCCTGCCCTCGAACTGATGGGTGAGGAGACGGAACGCATTGGCATTACCCTCAAAATGGGTGATGTCATCCCAGAACTGATGGCTCACCAGCCGTTGCAGGTCGCTGCCCGGTCCCTCGGTGAAGAAGGTCTGGATGGCTTTCTCGCCGGAGTGTCCGAAAGGAGGATTGCCCATGTCGTGGGCGAGGCAGGCCGTGGCCACGATCTGTCCGATCTCAGGGAACAGCGTGGTGCCCAGTTCGGGGTGTCTCTTCAACAGCGAGTGTGCCACATCATTACCCAGCGACATACCCACGCTGGCCACTTCCAGGGAATGGGTCAGGCGGTTGTGCACAAAGATGCTTCCCGGCAGGGGGAACACCTGAGTCTTGTTCTGCAAGCGTCGGAAAGGAGCCGAGAAAATCAGCCGGTCGTAGTCGCGTTTGAACTCCGTGCGGTCATCATGGCGCTCAGGATGACGGTGTTCCTGTCCGAGCCGCTTGTTGGATATCAATTGTTGCCAATTCATCATAATTGAGTGCAAAAGTAGTGAAAATAGTTGAATTTGCAACTTTTTCTGAGGAAAAATATGGATATTTCATGAGAATTGAGTAACTTTGCACCGTAATTGTCAATTATGTTAAAGATTAATGTTGTTAACAAGGGCCACCAGCCCTTGCCGCAGTATGCAACCGTCCAAAGTGCTGGTATGGATCTGCGTGCCAATTTGGACGAACCTGTTACGTTGCGCCCATTGGAGCGATGTCTCGTTCCCACGGGTCTTCACATCGCATTGCCCGAAGGCTATGAAGCACAGATACGACCACGCAGCGGACTCGCCTTGAAACGGGGCATCACCGTACTCAACTCACCGGGTACCATCGATGCTGACTACCGTGGAGAAATAGGTGTGCTGCTGATCAACCTCTCACAGGAAGAGTTTGTCATCAACGACGGAGAGCGCATTGCCCAGATGGTCATCGCCCGTCATGAGCAAGGAGAACTCACAGAGGTGGACGTGCTCGACGAAACCGAAAGAGGCGAAGGAGGCTATGGGCACACAGGAGTGAAGTGAGAAGGAAGAATCAATTAGGATTAGGCGAGTAAAAAAAGTGAAGAGAATAGCACGACACATGAATCGGACCAGGCTGTTTGTACTGATCTTGATGTTTAGCCTCACCGATACGGCTCAGGCCCTTCGTGTCTATTCCCCTGACTCTGTCCTTTCGCCTGCTGCCCCCCAGGACAGCTACGACTATTTCTTCCTCGAAGCCATGGTGCAACGCCAGCAGGGCAATGACGATGCAGCCTTCGACCTGCTGCGCCACTGCCTGCAGCTCAACCCCGAAGCACCAGAGGTGTATTATTACCTGGCACAGTACTATTCGGCCCTCAAAGACCAGGACCGTTCCTTGGAATATGTCAAGCGCGCCGCAGAGCTTGACCCTGACGAGCCTATCTTCCTGGAGACGCTGGCCCAGTTGTACATCGGCAAGAAGGAGTACGACAAAGCAACAGAGGCCGTAGAGCAGCTCTATGCCCACCACAAGGACCGTGATGACCTGCTGGAGACACTCTTTCAGTTGTATCAGGAACAGAAACGCTATGACGAGGCCATCCACACCCTTGAGATCCTGGAAAACATCGGAGGGAAGAACGAACGGCTGTCGTTCGCCAAGAGCGACATCTATACTGCCATGGGGAACCGGAAGGCAGCCATCCACGAGATGGAAGCCCTTGCCAAGCAATATCCCAACGACCTGAACTACCTGGGCCGCTATGCCGATATGCTCCTGATGAACGACCAGGAGAAGCGTGCTGTGGAAATATACAACCGCATCCTCAACGAAGAGCCCGACAATGTACGTGCGCAGGCCTCCATGCTGACCTACTACCAGGTGCAGAAGGACTCCACGGCAGTGGAAGAGATGACCGAGCGCCTGCTGACGAACAAGAACACGACACCCCAGCAGAAGACCTACCTGCTGCGTCAGAAGATATCAGAGAACGAGGACCAGGGCGGTGACAGCACCCAGATACTCTCGCTGTTCCGCAAGCTGATGAAGCCCCAGCCACTGGACATTGACATCGCCTCACTCTGCGTGGCCTATATGGACTTGAAGGACATGCCCCACGACAGCATACGCCCCGTCCTGGAGCACATCCTTGAGGCACAACCCGACAATGCATCGGCCCGGTTACAACTGGTCAGCTTCGCATGGGACGAGAAAGACATGGACCGCATCATCAGCCTCTGCAAGCAGGCCCGTCAGTACAACCCCGACGAGATGGCTTTCTACTACTATCAGGGCATGGCCTACTATCAGAAGGACGAGAAAGACGAGGCACTGAGTGCATTCCAGAACGGCATCGGCGTCATCAACGAGGACAGCAACCCGAACATTGTCAGCGACTTCTATGCAGTGATGGGTGACCTGCTCCACCAGAAGGGAATGGCACAGGAGGCTTTCGCGGCCTATGACTCCTGCCTGGTATGGAAGGATGACAACATCATGTGTCTGAACAACTATGCCTACTATCTCAGCGAGCGCGGCGAACGGCTCGACCAAGCCGAGCAGATGAGCGAGAAGACCATCAAGGCAGAACCCAAGAACGCCACTTACCTTGACACCTATGCATGGATACTCTTCATGCAGCAACGGTATGCCGAGGCAAAGATATACATTGAACAGGCTCTACAGAACAAGGAAGACTCCGTGGACAACTCTGTCATCCTGGAGCATGCTGGTGACATCTGTGCACAGAACGGTGACACGGAGCATGCACTACAATTCTGGCAAGAAGCCCTGAGCACCCGACCAGAAGAGAAAGTACTTATCAGAAAAATCAAACTAAAAAAATACGTAAAAGAATGAAGACATCAAGCATTTTGAAGATTGCCTTCCTGGCAATACCACTGGTATTTGCTTCTTGCGGATCGAAGAAGCATGTGACGGAGCAACAGACTGCTGCTTTGGCAAAGGAAAAGATTGCGAACCTCCCCCAGAATGAAAAGGCCATCATGGAGAAGGTAGAGCAGAACATCAAGGACAGCGTGAAGGCCAACAGGTTCCTGACGTCGAAGGTGAAGTTCACCGTGGAATACGGCGAGCAGAACCTCACGCTGACAGGAAACCTCAGAATGAAACGGGATGACATCATCCGCCTGCAGCTGATGGCATTCGGATTCGTGGAGGCTGCACGCCTGGAGTTCACCAAGGACTATGTCCTCATCATGGACCGCATCAACAAGCAATACATCATGCAGCCCTATATGCATGTGGATTTCCTGCGCAACAGCGGTATCAATTTCTACACCCTGCAGGCTCTGTTCTGGAACGAGTTGTTCATGCCCAACAGCAATGGGGTGAGGGTGGAAGACCTTGTGAAATACAACATCACGCCCGATGGCAGCGAAGCTGTCCTCGGCCTAGAGTCGCCTGATGGCAAGATGAACTACAGCTGGCTGATCCGTCAGCTCGACGCACGCATCGGCATGGCCAACATCCTCTACCGTGACCGTCTCACCAACGGCACCTCACAGATCACCTGGGACTATCAGGATTTCGAGACCATTGGAACGGGAGCCAACGCCAGACTATTCCCCACCCTCATGAACATGTCGCTGAACACTGCTGACAGCAAGGAAGTGAAGCTCCGCATGAAGCTGAACTACATTGACGAGGCACAAGGATGGGAGGAGCATACCGAGGTATCCAACAAATACCGCGAGGTAAGCATTGACGATATGCTCAAGCGTTTCATGGCACTGTAAGACTGATTCCTTCATACTTTGAGCTTTGACCTTTATGATTAGATTTCTGGCAATCATCGGAATCCTGATAGGAAGCTTGGGCTTCAGTGCCTATGGGCAGAATGCCAAGTCCCAAAGCCAGCGTAAGGTCCAAAGCTCAAAGCCAAAGGCACAGAGCACCAAGAGCAAGACTCAGAGCACCAAGAGCAAGACTCAGAGCACCAAGAGCAAGGGCGCCAAGAAGGCTCCTTCCAAGGCAGAGAAGGCACAGGCAGCCCAGGCCCCGTCGATCAAGAAGCTGCAGAACGAGCGCCAGCAGATACAGAAGAACCTCCGCGAACAGGAGTCCCGCCTGCGTGAAAACGAGCGGAACGTGAAGCAGCGCCTGCACAGTCTGATGATGCTCAACAATGAGATTGCCGACAAGCGGAAGACCATTGACACCATCCGCCACGACATCAACATCCTCGACGGGGACATCACACGGCTGAATGCAGAGCTCGACACCCTGCAGCAACAGCTCACCGAGCGCAAGCAGAGTTACAAGAAGTCGCTGGGCTACATGCGACGCAACCGCAATGCCGAGAGCAAGCTGATGTTCATCTTCAGTGCGAAGAACTTCACCCAGATGTATCGGCGACAGCGATTCGTCAGGGAATATGCTGCCTACCAGCGGGCCCAGGGAGAGGCAGTGAAGGTGAAGCAGGAAGAGGTAAGCCTGAAAGCCAACGAGCTGCTGAAGGCCAAGCACCAGAAGGATGACCTGCTCTACAGAGGCATACAGGAGCACCAGCAGCTGGAAGGCAAACAGACCGAGCAGCAGCAGGTGGTCAACACCCTGCAGAAAGAGCAGAAGACCATTCAGGCACTGATTGCAGACCAACGGAAGAAAGATGCTGCCCTCAATGCTCAGATAGACCGGCTGATAGCAGAGGAGGTAGCCAAGGCACGCGCCCGTGCCGAGGCAGAAGCCAAACGGAAGGCCGCTGAGGAAGCAGCCAGGAAACGTGCCGAGGAGCTGGCACGCAAGAAGGCTGCCGCAGAAGCTGCTGCCCGTGAGAACGCACGACGCATAGCCGAAGCCAAGGCCCGTGAAGCGAAACTGAAGGAAGAGGCAAAGGCAGCTGCCCGCAAGAGTGCTGCGGAAAAAGCCCGCGCAGAAAGAGCTGCACGGGCTGCAGAAAAGGAACGACGCAATGCAGAACGCCGTGCAGAACAGGAAGCCAAGGCACGCGAGAAGGAAATAGCTGAAGCCAAGCGTTCCTCCACCGAGGTCTTCACGGTATCATCGGAAGACCGTCGTCTCAGCGGAAACTTCGAGAGTAACCGTGGACGACTGCCCATGCCCATCACCGGTCCTTACCGCATTGTCAGTCACTTCGGCCAGTATAATGTTGAAGGACTGAAAGGCGTTACCCTGGACAACAAAGGCATCAACCTGAAAGGACAGGCAGGTGCGAAGGCACGAAGCATCTTCGACGGTGAAGTGTCAGCAGTCTTCGGTTTCGGAAACACGAAAGTGGTCATGGTACGCCACGGCAGCTATATCTCCGTCTACTGTAATCTGGCCTCCGTCAGTGTCAGCCGCGGACAGAAGGTCAGCACCCGCCAGGTCCTGGGTTCACTCACCAGCGAAAACATCCTACAGTTCCAGCTGAGACGCGAGACCTCCAAGCTCAACCCCGAGAAATGGCTCGGACGATAACTCTGAACTCAGCAGAACTTTGCGCTCGACCTTGGTCGCTTGCAAGGCAAGAACTTTGAACTATGAATTATGCGCTCGACCTTGGTCGCTTGCAAGGCAAGAACTTTGAACTATGCAGAACTATGCTCTTGTAACTCTGAACTATGAACTATGAATTATGAATTATGAACTATGAACTTTGAACTATGAACTCCATGTACTCCCCCTCCCCCACTCGCTACGACAACGGAATGGAATATGCCCGTTGCGGCCATTCGGGCATACTGCTGCCCAAGGTCAGTTTAGGTTTCTGGCACAACTTCGGTGGCGTAGACCCCTATGAACGCAGCCGTGCCATCACCCATTATGCCTTCGACCACGGTGTCACCCATTTCGACCTCGCCAACAACTACGGTCCGCCCTACGGATCTGCCGAAGAGACCATGGGACGCCTCATGGACGAGGACTTCCGTCCTTTCCGCGACGAGCTGTTCATCTCTTCGAAAGCAGGCTATGACATGTGGCCCGGCCCTTATGGTAACTGGGGGTCGCGGAAATACCTGATGGCATCACTCGACCAGTCGCTCCTGCGCATGAAGCTGGACTATGTAGACCTTTTCTACAGTCACCGCTACGATCCTGACACGCCACTTGAGGAAACCCTGCAGGCACTGGTCGACATAGTCCGCCAAGGAAAGGCACTCTATGTAGGCATCTCACGCTGGCCACTGGAGGCCACGCGCTTCGCGTACCATTATTTAAAAGAGCGCGACGTACCGCTGCTCATCTACCAGGGACGTCTGAACATGCTTGACCGCGAACCCCAGGAAGAAGGCATCATGGACTTCTGTGCAGACAATGGCATAGGATTCATCTCCTTCTCCCCACTGGCACAAGGACTACTGACCGACCGTTACCTACACGGCATTCCTGAAGACTCGCGGATGTCAAAAGGGAAGTTCCTGACGAAGGACATGCTCACGCCCGAACTGCTGACCCGTCTGCAGCGCTATAACGATGCTGCCCAGAAGCGTGGTGAGTCATTGGCAGAGATGGCCCTGGCATGGATTCTCCACCAGCGCGGGGTGACCTCCGTTCTCGTAGGAGCCAGTTCAACGGAACAGCTCGCAAAGAACCTGAAGTGTGTCGGTGCAGAGCCGTTCAGCGATGAGTTGTAACCCCTGACAGCAAACGCCAGGTCCCGGACCTGTCAATCCAACAACTGAAGCAGTTCGCTAAACCGGTTGATCTTGAACATCCGTTCATGGTCAAATGCCTCGTAATGCTCCAGCTGCCAGGTCACGTAGAACGGGATGTAGACAGCCCATGTACCCACGGCCAACGCCGGGGCTATGTCGCTCTTCAGGGAGTTGCCCACCATCAGCAGCTGGGAAGGATGGACATCCTGATGTTCGCAGAGGGCCAGGAACTCCGCCTGGGTCTTGTCTGACGTGATCTCCACATCATCGAAATACTTCAGCAGTCCCGACCGCCGCAGTTTGTTCTCCTGGTCCTGCAGCTCTCCTTTCGTGAAGCACACCATACGGAACGTTTCATTTCTCTCCCTCAGCTCACGCAGCGTATCCTCTACCCCTGGCAAGGGCGTGGCAGGCAGATGCAATAACGCCTTGCTGTGTTCCAACAGCTCCCATAGCTGCTGCGACGAAAGGTGTGAGCCCCCCAGCCGCAGTGCTGTCTCCATGATACTGATGGTGAAAGCCTTACAGCCGTATCCCAAGTCTGCCATATTGCCACTCTCCGTAAGAAACAGCTCCTGCTTGGGGTTCTCACAGTAGGGTGAAATCAGTTCGTACAGGTGTTCCTCCACCTGCTCAAAGTGTGACTGACAGTCCCACAATGTATCGTCAGCATCAAATGCCACTACTCTTATGTTCTTCATCATGGCTACAAAGGTACAAAATAATTGAGAATTGAGAATTGATATTTGATAATTATTACAGATGGCAGCCTTTTTTTTTGCAATGACATAGAAATAGACCCCAAACGCCCCTACGGGGCAGCAGCAACCAGCCCAAGGTAGCGCCTTGTGGGAAGATATGACAGCAAACCAACGCCCTACAGGGGAAAAAACTCTTAAATAGTCCGTGATAGTCCGCAAAGTCCGATGCAAAGAATCACGGGACAGGTTGGTTAGGAAAGAAATTAGAATAATTAGAATAATTCATCCAGAAATGATTGTCTGAGTGTCGATAGCAGGTTTGACAGCAAAATACGCCCTACAGGGGAAAAAGCTTTTAAATAGTCCGTGATAGTCCGTAAAGTCCGATGCAAAGAATCACGGGGACAGGTTGGTTAGGAAAGAAATTAGAATAATTAGAATAATTCATCCAGAAATGATTGTCTGAGTGTCGCTAGCAGGTATGACAGAAAACTAACCCCTACAGGGAAAAAGCTTTTAAATAGTCCGTGATAGTCCGCAAAGTCCGATGCAAAGAATCACGAGGACAGGTTGGTTAGGAAAGAAATTAGAATAATTAGAATAATTCATCCAGAAATGATTGTCTGAGTGTCGCTAGCAGGTATGACAGCACAATACGCCCTACAGGGAAAAAGTCTGCGCTCGAAAGTACTTTCGCTCGGAAATACTCAAATAAATTTGGTATTTCGCTCGCTTATTCGTACCTCTGAGCTGCGCTCGAAAGTACTCCCGCTCGAAAAAGTCCAAATTTAATTTGGCTTTTCGCTCACTTATTGGATAAAATTCTCACGCTCGACATAATAAATGCATTTATTTGTTCTCGCTTAACCGAATTTTTCGTACCTTTGAACTTCGTTCGAAAGTACTTTCGCTCGGAAATGAAAAGAAAAACAAGTTTTCCTTTTGCTTTTCGCTCGCTTATTCGTACCTTTGACCTTCGGTCTTAGGTACTCCCGTTCGAAAAAGCAAAAAAAATTTTGCTTTTCGCTCACTTATTCGTACCTTTGCAAAAAGAAAATAAGACAACTATGTTAGTTAAAACCTACTGTGCAGCTGTTACAGGTCTCGAGGCCATCACGGTAACCATCGAGACGAGTATGACCAAAGGAAAGGAACTGCGTATGACCGGACTGGCAGACACGTCCGTGAAGGAGAGCTACGACCGCATCAAGGCAGCCATCCAGAACAACGGTTACCGTATGCCCATAGCAGAGATTACCATTAACCTCTCGCCTGCAGACATGCGCAAGGAAGGCAGTGGCTACGACCTGCCACTGGCCATTGGTATCTTGGCAGCGGACAACCTAATAGACAGCTCCATGCTCAATGACTACATGATGGTTGGCGAGATAGGCCTTGATGGCAAGCTACAGCCTATACGGGGTGCATTACCCATTGCCATCCGGGCACGTGCGGACAAGTTCAAGGGTCTGATCGTCCCTGTGCAGAACGTCCGCGAGGCGGCTGTCGTCAACCAGCTCGATGTCTACGGCATGGAGTCACTGGTGGATGTCATCACATTCCTCAACCAGGGGAAGAATGACAGCAGTGAGGAAGGCTCCGACTGCTTCACGATGTTCCAGCCCACCAGGGTTGACACCCGCAAGGAGTTCTATGAACACCAAAGCGAGTTCGACCTCGACTACGCCGATGTGCGCGGACAGGAGAGCGTGAAGCGAGCCCTGGAGGTCGCTGCAGCAGGAGGACACAACCTCATCATGATAGGCCCGCCGGGCAGCGGTAAGAGCATGATGGCCAAACGACTCCCGTCCATCCTTCCGCCACTGACACTGGCGGAGAGCCTGGAGACCACACAGATCCACTCCATCGCCGGGAAGCTCAGCCGTGACACCAGCCTCATCTCACAGCGCCCCTACCGTTCACCCCATCATACCATCTCGCAGACCGCCCTTGTGGGGGGAGGACAGAGCCCGCAGCCAGGCGAGATCAGTCTTGCACACAACGGAGTGCTCTTCCTCGACGAGCTGCCGGAGTTCCACCGCAGCGTCCTCGAGGTGATGCGCCAGCCCCTGGAGGACCGCCACATCACCGTCAGCCGCGCCAAGTATTCCATCGACTATCCTGCCTCGTTCATGTTCGTGGCCTCGATGAACCCCTGTCCCTGCGGCTACTATGGAGACCCCACCCACCACTGCGTCTGCACCCCGGGACAGATACAACGCTACATGAACAAGATCAGTGGTCCCCTACTCGACCGCATCGACATCCACTGCGAGATACAGGCAGTGCCCTTTGCGCAGCTATCCCAGATGCAGCCCGGCGAGCCTTCTGCCAACATCCGTCAGCGTGTGATAGCTGCACGCAAAATACAGGAGGAGCGTTTCAAGACCTATAAGGGTATCCACTGCAACGCCATGATGAGCGAGAAGATGATCCATGAGTTTGCCGAGCCCGATAACGAGAGCCTCGACATGCTCCGCATAGCCATGGAACGCCTCAAGCTCTCTGCCCGTGCCTACAGCCGTATCTTGAAGGTGGCAAGAACCATCGCTGACCTCGCAGGTGCAGAAAGGGTTCAGACCATGCATATAGCCGAAGCCATCGGTTATCGCAACCTTGACCGAGGCGACTGGGCAGAGAGGGGGATATAGGACTCAATTCTTTTGTCATGAAATAAAAGGTATACAACTTTCGCATGTGCTAAAGCATCGATACATAGTGTCTCTTCGAGGCAGAAATCTTACAAATCTTCTCAAATCTTACAAAAGTATTTGTGTCATTTGTTCAAATTTGACATCATTCTCTCATTACCTCCCTTACGGTCAGTGGGTCTTCGACAAATCTCTCAAATTCTTGATTAGAAAGTGACCTTCTGCGAAAGGTGAGCAATATATTTTAAACCGCCAAATAAAAAATGTAGCAAAATTTGGCGTTGAGATTAAAGCAAAAAAATAAGTGGCTGATTTTTCAACCACTTTCTCGTTGTGTCGACACTTGGATTCGGACCAAGGACCCCCACCATGTCAAGGTGATACTCTAACCAACTGAGCTATGCCGACAACTTGAACGCATGACCGCTTTGTGCGCCTGACAGGACTCGAACCTGCACGTCGTGAGACACCAGATCCTAAGTCTGACGCGTCTACCAATTCCGCCACAGGCGCCTGTACGATGCGCGTTTTAGCGTTTGCGGGTGCAAAAGTACGAAATAAAAGTGAAACCACCAAATTTTCTCCCCAAAAAGTAAAAAAAACAACTGTCTTTGTGTCTGCCAACACCAGAAGAGGCTGCAGGAGCAGCAGGTCAACGCCCTGTGAACGGGTGTATGATTCTTCCGGAGTGTTACTTGGAGAGAAGTCTACGGGCGAACTCAATGATGGTGTCACGGCCTTGCAGGACATCGGCTTCAGTGAGCTGCACATTGTAGTCGGGCTCTATACCGAACTCGATGGACTGCTTTTGTGCATTGTACATGGGAACGGCAGAGAAGCGTACGGTCCAGCCGTTGGGCAATGACGAGCTGAAGGGCATGCCTGCTCCGCCACCGGTATGGTCGCCAACGACCTTCACCTGTGGCATGGCCTTCATATAAGACGTAAACTCATTAGCTGCTGAGAACACGCCCCTGTTGGTGAGCACACAGACCGGTTTGTGCCAGCGCAGGTTGCTGGAGGGGTGAAGGTACTTGGCTTCCATGTCGGAGAACTCACTATGGCCACGTCCGGTCTTATGCTGCGTATATGCCACAAGGGTCTCTTTCTGGCAGAACCGTGAAGCCAGTCCATCGGCATTGCTCAAGTCACCGCCACCATTGCTGCGTATGTCGATGATGAGACCCCTGCAGACCAGGAGATAGGACAGCACCTCATCGAGATTGCCCTCGCCAAACCCGCTCTGGAAGGAGCTGTAGCGTATGTAGCCGATGTTGTCGTCGAGTATGCGGTACCTCAGGCCTGCGGCTATACGGTAGTCGGTTCCCAGATAGCGGCGTTCCAAGGAGTCGCTGTAGTTGGCGGGGTAGTTCTCCTGCCAAGTCCAGTTACGGGCGTAGTCGTGCGAGGCGCTGAGGTTCACATGGCCATCGCGGAGCTCGTCGAGCATATTGCCCAGCACCTCGAAAAGCTGCATTGTGGTCATATTCCCATTCACGCGTACCTTATATTTATTATATACTTCCTGCCAGTCCAGCCCGTATTCGTGCTGTTTGTAGTCGAAGAAGCAATAGTGCTCGTCAATGATTTTCCATAGCGCCTCGAAGTTTCCCTGGGGCGTGTTGTCGAACTCGTCCTCGTCGACACAGGAGGTGAGCGCTACGCTAAATGATAAATGATAAATGATAAATGATAAACTTATCAGCCACCATTTGCGCTTTCTCTGTTTGCTCGTCTTTTCCATTGCTTCAACCTTTTTTATCAATTATCAATTATCATTTATCATTTAGGGCGAAGCCCGCTACAGCTTGTGTCGGATGATGGAGAACTGGCGTACGAACCCTATCATCACCCGATGGCTGTAGATGTGAGACTTCAGATTATTCACCTTGGCCTGCTGGTAGTCGCCCAGGTAGCCTATGGTCAGCATGGAATAGGGACGTAGGGCACAGCCGAGCGTGAACTCATGGCGCATCGAAGGTGCTGAGACAAACGTGGTGACCACGACGTTATGATCATAATTACCCAGCGAGAAGATCTCGTAATAGGACTGTCCGTAGTTGGGGCTGAACATGACACCCACCAAAGGTAGGTTCAGCTGGTAGCGGGTGAGCCAGCTCTTGCGCCAGAGGCGGAACGACTTGCTGACAGTGGCTGTAGGCATCAGGTTGGCAGAGATACGTCCCTGTGCCGGATTGTTGGAGTTGGCGGTATTGTAGATGAATCCGATGTTGCCTGAGGCCATTCCTCCCACCTGCACATCCCATTTGTGGGAAAGGTCCCAACGATAGAGCCGACCGGTCAGGAAGGTATAGTCACCTTGCAGTTCACCGCGTGTGTCAGTGCGGTCAGCCACGTTGGAATAGTTCACCTGATGCTCAAAGCGCGAGGTCCAGTGACTCCCGGGTTCCTGTCGTTCCACCGTTGCCAGCAAGCTCAGTCCCGAACCGGAGAACTTCTCCTGTGACAGATAGGTGTCGAGTACGTTGGTGGGACCCATTCCCAGGAAGTAGGCCACCGTGGAACGTGGCAACTCTTGCGCCCCTACGGGGCTAAATGATAAATGATAAATGATAAATGATAAACTTATCAGCCACCATTTACTCTTGGTTCCTATGTTCTTACTTTTCATTGCATTATCAATTATCAATTGACTTCGTCGACTTCCCTCACGCTCGGCCATTTGAGAGCAAGCTCTCATGGCTCTCGCTTACTCGGGAAGTTAGGGCGAAGCCCGCCATTATCATTTATCATTTATCAATTATCATTTAGGCCGCAGGCCGCTAAAAGTCTTCGTCAGAGAACAGGCTGGTCTGCCCTGTTATCTCATCGATGATCTGCTGTTCGGACTTGCCTGCATCGGGATCGAGATTCTCTTCTGTCTCTTCGTCATCCCCCTGGTCTGCAGGTTCGGCAGGTTCCTCCGGGAAACGGACAGGTTCCAGTTCGGTGATGCTCTCTATCTGCCATGTGCTGATTCGTTTTCCTTTGGCCTTGAAACCCTTGACGGTGATGAACTGCTCGGCATCAATCTCTTCGCTGCCACGGAACTCATCGGCACCGCCATAGGTGACCTGCAGTCGTGGGTAGACCTGGTCGGTGAGTAGGATGAGCTTCGAAGCGGGATTGTCACCCAGGAAGTTCTGCTTGCGTCTGACAGCCTCCATGAGGAACCGCTTGAGATAGGGGTAGCCCTGGTTATCGGCATCCCACAGCACAGCACTCCACACCTTGTCCTGTTTCCATTTCTCAATACGCAGGATGTTGGTCTCATAGTGGTTGTTCACATCGAAGTTGGTCAGGTAGAAATCTCCGTTGTCGAGTACTACCAGGATCTGGTCCTCGTCAAAGAACTCACCGAGCAGCTGTCCGTGTTCATCGTAGTTCAGTCGGTTCACGTCAGGGTCGTACCACACCTTGCGCCCTCCCAGGGTGGAGTGTCCACGGCTCTTCAGTCCGATGCGGTGGACAGAGTTCTTCGTCAGCAGATTGCCCTTCGAGGCACGTCCCTTGATCATGACTTCCGAGAAGTCCTTGTCTATGAAAATCTTCTTGAGCTTGGGGTTGGGGTCGAGAGTCACCTTGATCACCTCGGCCTCGCCATTGGGATTGGCCGTGAAGTACATCACCTTGGACCCCGGCGTGCCCTGGGTCAGGTCATACTCCTTGTCACGTGTCATACTGGTCACATTGAAACGCTTGATGAAATAGGAGCCCTTCTTTCCGTCACGGTAGACCACATTATAGATGGTACGTGTATCGTTCTTCTTGAACACCTGGACATGCAGCACATTCTTTCCCACAAAAATCTTTTCGGCCACACGTATCACCTTGTACTTTCCTTCCTTGTAGAAGATGATGATATCGTCGATGTCGGAGCAGTTGCACACGAACTCATCTTTCTTCAGGCCTGTTCCTATGAATCCGTCCTGACGGTTGATGTATAGTTTCTGGTTGGCCTCGGCCACCTTGGTGGCTTCAATCGTGTCAAAGTTGCGTATTTCCGTCAACCGCGGATGATCCTTGCCGTATTTGTCCTTGAGGAACTGGAACCACGATGCGGTGACTTCCACCATGTTGGCCAGGTCACGGTCAATGTCTTCTATTTCAGCCTTGATCCGTGCCATCAGCTCATCGGCCTTGTCCTTGTTGAACTTCAGGATGCGTTGCATCTTGATCTCCAGCAGCTTCAGGATGTCATCCTTCGTCACTTCGCGCACCAGACTGGGATAATAGGGAGTGAGCCGTTCGTCGATATGTTCGCAGACAGCATCGATGGTGGGAGCCTGCTCAAACTTCTTATCCTTGTAGATACGCTCCTCGATGAAGATCTTCTCGAGCGAGCAGAAATGATACTGCTCCAGCAGTTCGCCCTTGCGTATCTCGAGTTCCTGCCGGATCAGGTCCTTGGTTCGTTCCACGCTGTGGCGCAGCACATCAGACACTGTCAGGAACTGAGGCCGTTGTCCGTCGATGACACAGCAGTTGGGCGATATGTTGATCTCGCAGTCAGTAAAGGCATAGAGTGCGTCGAGTGTCTTGTCCGACGAGACGCCGGGAGCCAGATGTACCAGGATCTCCACCTGCGCCGAGGTCAGGTCATCCACACGGCGTGCCTTGATCTTACCCTTCTCAATGGCCTTGGTGATGCTTTCGCAGAGGGTGCTCACCGTTTTCGAGAAAGGCAACTCGCGGATGACAAGCGTCTTCTGGTCCAGCTTCTCTATTTTTGCCCTTACCTTCAGCACACCTCCCCGCTGTCCGTCGTTGTATTTCGTCACGTCGATGGACCCGCCGGTCTGGAAGTCGGGATAGAGTTGGAAATCCTCGCCATGCAGGTACTGGATGGCAGCATCGCAGATCTCGTTGAAGTTATGAGGCATGATCTTCGAGCTCAGTCCCACGGCAATACCCTCTGCTCCCTGTGCCAGCAGCAAGGGGAACTTCACCGGCAACGTGATGGGTTCCTTGTTACGTCCGTCGTAGCTCAGCTGCCACTCCGTGGTCTTGGGGTTGAACACGGTATCCAGGGCAAACTTCGATAGCCTTGCTTCGATATATCGTGGAGCGGCAGCCCGGTCGCCTGTCAGGATGTTTCCCCAGTTTCCCTGCGTATCCACCAGCAGGTCCTTCTGTCCCAGCTGCACCAGTGCGTCGCCAATGGAGGCATCGCCGTGGGGATGGAACTGCATGGTATGTCCCACGATATTGGCCACTTTGTTATACCGTCCATCGTCCATGCGTTTCATGGAGTGCATGATACGTCGCTGCACAGGTTTGAAGCCATCCTCGATGTTGGGCACTGCACGTTCCAGGATTACGTAGCTGGCATAGTCGAGGAACCAGTTCTGATACATACCGCTGAGGTGATGGACAACAGCAGCGTCAAAACGGTTGACGGGCTTATAGTCGGAATGGGCTTCTTGGGAGTCTGGGGTATCCTGGGTAAGCGTATTGTCTGTTTCTTCCGGATTCTCCAGGCTATTCTGGTCTTTTATTTCGTCATCCATAGTCGTTTTAAGTTTTCTTTCTTCAATGAACCGGTGCTAGCAGGGAATCTCTATCGTGAAGCAGGCCCCTTCTCCCGGAGCAGACTCCACGGTTATCTTTCCTCCCAGTGACTGTGCCATTGTCCGGCAGATGGGAAGTCCCAACCCGGCACCTGGGACGAACTCGTCAATCTTGTAGAAGCGTTCAAAGATCCGTTCGAACTGATCTTGTGGTATTCCCTTTCCCGTATCTTTCACCCAGATACGTATATGTTTGTCAACAGGCTGGTCATAGCCCACGACAACACTTCCCTTTTCGGTAAACTTCAAGGCATTCAGCAGCAGGTGTTTCACCATTTCCATCAGGTGGTTGACATCCGTCGTTATGTACTGTTCGGGCTTGGGGAACTGGGTGACAAGGCTCACACCTTTCTTTATACGTACCTTCAGGCGGTCTATCACACTTGTCAGCGTCATGTTCAACTCCACCATCGACATGACAGGAACCGAATCGCCAGACTCAATCTTCGAGATGTTCATCACATCGTCAATGATCTGCAGCAGCTTCTGGTTGTTCTCCTGGATCAGGTCTATCAGCTCCTTGCGTTCCTCATCACCCGACACATCGGGCAACAGGCTGGTGAATCCTATGATGGCATTGAGCGGGGTCCGTATCTCGTGACTCATGTTGGCAATGAAGGCCGACTTCAGGTGGTTGCTCTCCTCTGCCTGATTACGCGCATTGACCAACGCTTCCTCCATGCGTTTCCGTTCATCGATTCGCATGGAGGTACCCACCAGCCTCAGCGGATGCCCGTCAATGTCGCGTTCAGCAACGATGGCTGTGCTCTCCTCCCAGTAGAAACTCGATGTATGGGGTATCTTCACACGGTATTCCTGATGATACTCTGCAGTCTTGCCTGTACAGATATCCTCCAATGCCTTGGTGATGCGTGGGGCATCCTCATCTACCAGCAGCTTTGTTCCCTCGGACATGGGAGACCCATCGACCAGTGCTGCCCATTCCGTATTTTTCTTGCGGAAGTCATAGTCATAGACCAAGGTCCTGCTTTCAACGTTGACATGCCATGTAGCCAGCTGCAGCGCCTTCAGGATGAATTCGAACTCCACGTTGTTCTCATTCATCTTGGACAACTGCGACAGTTCATATTTCAGTTCTTTCTTGGTGCGCTGCTGCAGGAAAATAAGCAGTATTGAACCCAACACAGCCAACCCCGCCAACACCCAAATGATGATGGCAGTGAGATTCATTTGTACTTCTATGGCTAATAGTAATCCTAACATCAGCGCAAAATTACACATTATTTTCCATATTTCGAAATATTTTTATAAATATTTGGTATTTTGCTCACTTTTTTCGTACCTTTGACCTTCGGTCTTAGGTACTCACGCTCGAAAAAGTACAAATTTTATTTGGCTTTTTGCTCGCTTATTGGTACCTCTGAACTGCGTTCGAAAGTACTTTCGCTCAGAAACACTCAAATTTATTTGGTGTTTCGCTCGCTTATTCGTACCTTTGCAGCCGAAATACGTATTTTTATTACATAATGGAACAGACATTTGAAATCATCGCCAAGACCTTTATGGGACTTGAGCCCGTTTTGGCGAAGGAACTGACCCAATTGGGGGCTAACGACGTACAGATAGGCAGACGCATGGTGTCGTTCACCGGCGACAAGGAACTGCTTTATCGTGCTAACTTCCAACTCCATACTGCCATCCGCATTCTCAAGCCCATCGCCCATTTCCGCGCCCTCTCTGCCGAGGACGTGTACAACGAGGTGATGAAGATGGACTGGAGTCAGTACCTCGACCTCGACAAGACCTTTGCTGTAGACGCTGTGGTCTTCTCTGAAGAGTTCCGTCATTCGAAGTTCGTCAGTTACAAAGTGAAGGATGCCATCGTCGACCAGTTCCGCGAGAAGACGGGCAAACGCCCCAACATCTCCGTCAGCAACCCCGACCTCAGGCTCCACATCCACATTGCTGACGTAGCGCCTGGCGAGAGCTCGTGCACCCTCTGCCTCGACTCCAGCGGAGAGTCGCTGCACCGTCGTGGCTACCGTCAGGAATCGGTCGAGGCCCCCCTCAACGAAGTGTTGGCTGCGGGCATCATCCTCATGACAGGTTGGGAGGGCGAATGTGACTTCATCGACCCGATGTGCGGCTCAGGCACCCTGCCCATCGAGGCTGCCCTCATTGCCCGTAACATGGCACCAGGCCTGTTCCGCAAGGAGTTTGCCTTCGAGAAATGGCCCGACTTCGATGCCGAGCTTTTCGACCGCATCTATAATGACGACTCTCAGGAAAGGGAGTTCACCCACCACATCTACGGCTACGACATCGAGATGAAGGCAGTGAACACCGCCCGTCTCAATGTGAAGGCTACCGGACTCAGCGACTGCATCACCATTGACCAGAAGGACTTCAAGGACTTCACCCACCCCGCAGAGAAAAGCATCATCGTCACCAACCCACCCTATGGCGAACGTATCTCCACACCCGACCTCCTGGGCACCTATAAGATGATGGGAGAACGGTTCAAGCACGAGTTCCAGGGGAATGATGCCTGGGTGCTCTCCTATCGTGAGGAGTGCTTCGACCAGATAGGCCTGAAACCCAGCCTGAAGACCCCGCTCTACAACGGTTCGCTGGAGTGCGAGCTGCGCAAGTACCAGATGTTCGAAGGCAAGATGAAGGTGTTCACCCAGGAAGGCAACACCGTGAAGACCGAAGAGGAGAAACGTCTGATGGCCGAGAAGCACCGCTTCAAGAAAAACCGTGAGTTCAAGCAGCGCCTTGAGGAGCAGGAGGCCAATGAGGAAGGCGACATCCGTTCCTTCACCTTCCATCGCCACGACATGAAAGGAGAACGGCGGGAAGCAAGAGGCGAGAGAAGAGAGGCCAGGGACGAGAGAAGAGAGTTCAAGCGTTCCGACCGTCCCGGAGGCTTCAGCCGCGGAGAACGACGCGACGGGAAACCAGGCTCCAAGGACCGCCGTGACGGAGGAAAGCGGTTCGACCGCAGCCAACGCCCCGACAAGAGAGGGTTCGGGAAACCGGGATTCGGTAAGGGACCTGGCAAGGGGAAGACTACGGGCAAACGTAACTTTGGCAAACAGAACCATCATTTCGACGACGATGAAGATTAAAACGATATTCATTCTGCGCTGCGCCATCTGCGCAGTGCTTTTGGCAACAGCCCTCCCTATGACAGCCCAGCAAAAACTCTTCACACTCGAAGACCTGAACTTCGGTGGAACCAACTACCACAACATGCAGCCCAAGAACATGTGGCTCACATGGTGGGGCGACCAGCTGATACAGACCGACGTGGAGGAGTGCAACACCATCGATGCCAAGACAGGCAAGAAGAAACAGCTCTTCACCCTCGAGCAGATCAACCAGTGGGTGGGAAGTGATGAGGAACGCTATGTACGCCACCTGATGAACGTCACCTTCCCCTACCCCGACAAGCCCTTGGTGCAGGTTGGCAACCGCCATGCTGTACTGCTTGTCGATTTCAAGAAGCACCAGGTGGTGTGGCAAGACAGCATTGCCGGACAGACCGCCTACGACTGGAGCAGCGCCTCCCGGGCTACGGCCTATGTGGAAGACCACCAGCTGTACATTGCCGATGGTCAGGGGAAAAAACACCAGCTGACCACCGATGGCAGCCGTGAGATCGTATATGGACAGAGTGTCCACCGCAATGAGTTCGGCATTGACAAAGGTACCTTCTGGAGTCCCGACGGCCAGCGTCTCGCCTTCTACCGCATGGACCAGAGCATGGTGACCGACTATCCGCAGGTAGACATTTTCCCCCGCGAGGCCACCTATGAGCCCGACAAATATCCCATGGCTGGCATGAACAGCCACGTAGTGACCATTGGTGTCTATGACCTGTCGACAGGAAAGACCGTCTACCTGAAGACACCCGTCGGTTCCATCAGTGGGGACGATGCTCCCAGCTCCACCCCCATATACTTCTCAAACATCGCCTGGAGCCCTGACGCCAAGACCGTCTATCTCTACGAACTGAACCGCGACCAGAACGACTGTCGCCTTGTCAGCTACGATGCTGCCACCGGGCAACGCCTGCAGGAGCTCTGCCGAGAGACCTCCGACAAATACGTGGAGCCTCTCCACCCCATCGTGTTCCTGCCCTGGAATGACGGTCTTTTCATCCGCCAGAGCCAGCAGGACGGCTACAACCACCTCTACCTGCACAATCTCAAGGGTGAGCAGCTGCGCCAGCTCACCAGTGGTCCATGGGTAGTGCTCGACGTGCTGGGCTTCAACCGCAAGACCCAGTCCGTCATCATTGCCAGCAACGAGCTGAACCCTCTCCAGCGCAACCTCTTTGCCGTTGACATCAAGACGGGCCACCGTACCCTGTTGGACCATGGCAAGGGAGTCCATCGCGCTACCCTTTCCGCATCCGGGGCACTGCTTTACGACAGATATACAGAGCCCGACGTACCCCGCAACATCGACCTCTTGACGACATCCAAGAACAAGAGTCTGCGTCTGCTCACTTCCGAGGACCCGTGGAAGGACTACCAGCAGCCCCTCTTTGAGAACGGCACCCTGAAGGCTGCCGATGGCACTACCGACCTGTATTTCCGCATGGTGAAGCCCCACGACTTCGACCCTACAAAGAAATATCCTACCGTGGTCTATGTCTACGGCGGTCCTCATGCCCACAATGTGGATGCCTCCTGGCACTGGAGCAGCCGTTCCTGGGAGACCTATATGGCACAGAAGGGCTACATCGTCTTCATCCTTGACAACCGTGGGTCAGAGAACCGTGGCCTGGCCTTCGAACAGGCCACCTTCCGCCAGTTGGGACAGATTGAGATGCAGGACCAGATGAAGGGTGTGGACTATCTGAAGAGCCTGCCCTACGTCGATGCCAGTCGCCTGGGTGTTCACGGCTGGTCGTTCGGAGGTTTCATGACCATCTCGCTCATGACCAACTATCCCGACGTGTTCAAGGCAGGCGTAGCCGGAGGTCCCGTCATCGACTGGAAATGGTACGAGGTGATGTATGGCGAACGGTACATGGACACGCCACAGCAGAACCCCGAGGGCTACGAGAAGACCAGCCTCATCAACAAGGCAGGCAACCTGAAGGGGCGCCTGCAGATCATCACGGGATACAACGACAACACCGTGGTGCTCCAGCACTGCCTGTCATTCCTCGACGCCTGTATCAAGGCAGGCACTCATCCCGACTTTTTCGCCTATCCGGGCGAGGAGCACAACATGCGAGGCCATGCAAGTGTGCACCTGCATGAACGTATCACCCAGTATTTTGAGGATTTCTTAAAGTAGAATCATGCTCAAACAGGTAGTAATAGATAAAGTACTGGCCCGACAACTGTGGAGGCTGGGGTTCAAGGAGCCCACCTTGTGCTACTATGACCTCGAGGGGAAGCTGCAGAATGCTGAAGGCGAGGAGCTGACACTGAAGGACCACAATGCACCCAAGCAGACACCCGGACGTGGTGCCAGGTGCTATTCAGCTCCTACCCTGTCGGCTGTCCAAGACTGGCTGCGCCGCAAGAAGCGTCTCGAGCTTTTGATCTACCGGGACACCTTCTTCCAGAACACCGGCGATTACTATTGCCGGTTGATCCGGCTCTCTGACGGATTAAGCCGCGACACCCACACCCGCAAGTCATACAACCAGGCGTTGGCAGATGGCATCAAACAGGCCATAGCACTCCTTTCAAAAGCGTAGCAAGAGAAGGGGGCTACTCCATCATTCCTGAGCCGTTGTCTCGTAGAGAACGGACATGGTGGGGGTATAGGTATTCTCGAGCAGTACGCTGATCTTTCCGCCGTTGTACTTGAACTCTGCCAGTTTGTGGTCATCTTTCAGCAGCGGGGCATTGGGCCACGCATCAAGGGTCTTCTCGAGGCTGTCGCGTATGCTCTGCCAGAGGTGACGTGTAGAGTCGTTGTAGGTGGCGATGTAGCTCTCCTGAATGGCATCGATGGTGTCAGCATGGAACTTCACACTCAGTCCGAAGTTTGTCTGTCCCTCGCGCACCAGGGTCAGCAGTCCCGCATTGGCTGCACTGTCGATGGAGCAGTGGGCCGTGTCAATCTGATAGCCCTGCATGAGCAGCGTGTCATATAGTGCCTTGTAGGGCATTCCCATCGACATGCCACGATAGTTAGGATACTCGCGCTCACCAGAGCAGGCGCACAACAATACGATACCGAAAACAGCATAGATAACCTTTTTCATAACTTCATTGGTTGGTTTTATTGCCTGCAAAGGTAATAAAAAAAGTGAAAACGCGCTTCTCTTTTCACTTTTTTTATTAATCTGAGCTTCACCTTGACATCTCCCCAGATCCTGTCAACATAGTTGTCGAGGCCGAAAATGCTCCCCACGAGTGCGACAAGAGAAGGGGTAGAAGTGCCTGTTCTGTCGCAAAAACAAGTCCATTGTCGCTACTTTTCACCGAAAAAGTGGCAACATTGTTTGATGGTTTGATTATTATTCGTACCTTTGTACCCAAAAACATATAGAGAAAATGGAGAAGAGAGCATTTTATTGGATGTCGATGGCCGTTTTTGTTTGCGCCATCAGCATGATGTTGGCATCGTGTAAGGACGATGACAAGGATGACAATAAGAGTCCTGAGCAGATAGAGCAGGAGGCCCAGGAGGCCGCCTCGAAGTTCTGGGACGTGGTGGGTCAGCTCACCACGATGGACAACTACACAGCCGACTACCAGGACAAGACCTTCGAGCCCACCATCGGCCAGCCCTCCGAAGGCAACCCCTACGTGCGCGTTGTGGCCACCAACGACATGGCCTCCGCAGCCCAGCGCTTCGCCAGCCTCGTGGGCCTGACTGTGGGCGACGGTTTCCCCGTCGCCACCGCCTCATACACCTGGAAGGACGATGCCATAGGCACCCTCACCTATACCAAGACCGACAATGGCTCGTCGTGGGCCGAGGTCGAGGTGAGCATCAAACAGCTGCCCCACCTGCAGAAGATCATCTATCAGGCACCAGAACAGATGGGCACCAACGCCTCGTTCGACGGCTCGGCCTACTACCGCTTCGGCGACGTAGTGAAGAAAACGAACGAGGACGGCAAGCCGGAGTACTGGATCTGCGTACGTCCCGCCTTCGGCAAGGAGGGCAAGGGCGACTCTCACTGGGTGACGCTCAGCCCGCTACCCTCGAAAAACATGGAGCACATCACAAAGAACGGCAAGGACTACTACGTGCCCAAGGGCTTGGGTAAGAACGAGGAACAGATGCAGAACTTTGCCGAGATGCTTTTTGCCATGATGGCTCCCGATGAGTGGGAGACCAACGTCAAAAAGTACGATGCCCCCACTCTCTTCTACACCGGTCTGCGTATGTTCCATGACTTTAGCCACGCCGAAGACATGGTGAAGTACCACAACCGGTACTTCTGGCAGCGCGTGCGCAGGGCGTGGGACGAGCTTGGTCTGTTCAAGACCATCTTCGGTTTTACCTCCGATGATGAACAATTCCAAAAGATCTTCTCCGACGACTACAACACCGGTCGCCTGCACCTGCTTTACTCCGGCTACTCCTGGTGGAGCAGCGTATCTTCCAATCTCACTATTTACGAGTACAAATACGCAAATTCCTTGGAAAATGAGGATGTGGATAAGCTGAACTACCACATGGCCACCAAGCGCGAGATAAAGAAGGATATGACCGATCTTCGCTTCAATGTCAGGGACGAATATACGCTTTCAGCACCCTACCTGATGTATACCTCTTTCTTCGATGATAGTGACCCATACTACATCATCCGCCACGCCACAGGTGCAGAGCTGACGGCGAAGGGTAGCAAGTGGGACTACAAGCAGCCTATCACTGGTGTGGAAAACGTCTACGTATACAACTACCACTACTATCCCTATGGCACCGACTATGGCACCAAGAACGGGCACTTCCGCGACCTCACCCTTAAGGAACCCGAGGTAACCATCGATTACAACGATCGGTCAAGATGGGACGAGATGGAATATGAAGGTGACTCCCACTACCTGACGGGCGATATATGCATCGACGAGGAAGGCTCGCGCTGGTTCTGCATGATAAATGCCGGCTCTGATATGACGCATGCTGAGACTTCACACCTCAAAGCCCCTTATTCCTACTTCATCAGCTTCGACAATGTTGTCGACGAAGACGGCAATATAGCCAAGGACGTGGCACAGGCATCCACCGTGCCCAAGCTCATGGTACCCCTTATGCAGTTCATTAATGAATATAGTATCAACCCTATTTCATCTTTGTATAGTGTCTATAGTGTCCTCGCCGAAAACATCCGGCAGAACATCAATCTGGACGTGACGGACATGGTTGTCATCCGCGATACGGTCGTCACGATTCAGGGTTCTCAGAAACAAGAGGAACGCTCGGCCATCTGTACCAACGTGGCCATACCCACTGACGACAAACTCAACTGGCAGGTGATGCGCATCGTTTACGACGGCGCACACGACAACACCAAGGAACGCCTGTGGAACGCCTACTTCTACACCAAGTACGAGAATACCGATGTGCCCATCTACCTGAAGGACATCGCCAATCAGGAGAAGGTGAACCGCTATGGCCCCGACCGCTGGGTCGTGCTGCCCTGGCATGACCAGGCGGAACGTCACACCTGGCGCACCGAGACCGACAACCGTGCCTTAGATATCAACAACTATATACGGAAGAATGGTGTCCAGCAGAGCAGCGCCAAGTCGATGTGGAATGAGCCGGTACTGGTGTTCCGCATCGACAAGGTTTACGACCGTGGCGGCAACTATTCCACCAAGACCTTCTGGAAGCATGAGTTCAAGAAGTATATCTTCTCAAAGATACGCAAGGACGATCACTGGGAAACGGTCTGCCAGACCTGGTGGAAAAACAATTCCAATGCCATCTTTGTTGAAGACAGGATGTTCATGGACGGCAGTGTCTATAAGTGGGAGAATTATAGTAACGACCTCTTTAAATAGCGGCCTGCGGCCGAAGGCCTAAATGATAAATGATAAATGATAAATGATAAATGATAATTATTATGATGAAGAAATTATTTACATGGCGTAGCCCATTATGCATTATGCATTATGCATTAAGCATTATTTGCATTCTCATGGTAGTGGGTCTTAGCATGAGCGTCACCTCCTGTAAGGATGATGACGACAAAAACAATGAGCAGCGTGGCGAACATGCCGAACCGTTAGACACCGAGGAGGCACATACTGCCTGGCGCTGGCTCTGTGTACTGACAGGCGCAGAGGAACTGACAGACAACTGGCAGTCGAAGACCTACGAGCCCACCATCGGCGTGCCCTCGGAGAACAATGGCGGCTTCGCACGCCTCGTAGTGGTTAGCACCCTTGAAGAGGCCCAAAAGAAATTCAGCGCACTGGCCGACGTAGACCCGGCACGGCTGAATGCAGAGCTGACCATCAATGAGCCCGGCGTGGGCAAACTGGAGTGGACACCCTCGAAGGCCGGCGCACAGAACCTGGCCGAGGTCACGGTCGACACGAAGCTCATTCCCCACCTGCTGAAGATCATCTACTGCACCCATGAGCAGACGGGTCTCAACGGACTCATCGGCACCAGCTTTGCTGGCACCGCCTACTACCGCTTGGGCGACGTGGTGCAGGACGAAGAGGGCTACTACTGGGTGTGCGTGCGCCCCTCGTTCGAACCCGACAAGGGCAAGAGCCACTGGATCAACATCTTCAATGCCGGTGAGTATGGAAAATATAACGGTAATTATGTTCCCATTCCAGAGAAAAACATCAAGAGCAAGTGGAACAAGAAATGGGCCGGTAACGATGTCACCATCCTGCTGCCAACGCAGCTGAAGTACAGCCGCGAGCACCTCTACAACCTGAGCAACCTCATCTGGGCACTGCTGAAACCCCAGGACTACGAGAACAAGGTCGACGGCAATGCCAAGCCCCTCAATCCCGGACTGTGCGACTTCGAGTACAAGTACCATGGCAAGAAGTTCCTCACGAAGGTCTCGGACTACTGGGAGGAGAATGGCATCTGGCTGAAGCTCTTCGGCCACAACCGTCAGGAGATGAGCCAGCTCGCCACCATGAACTTCTTCTATCAGGGCTATTCGTGGATTTCCGGCAACAATGCCACCCTGTGGAACTATCGCTCCACCGGCTATGAGAAGACCATCACGGGCAGCGACTCGAAGGACGAGGAGAAATACGACATGACCAAAGGCTTCGACATTACCCGCTATGCCCATAGTACCAATGCCGACTATTTCGTGGGTCCCAATGATTATGCTAAATCCGCGATTTATGACGATGTGTATGAAGGCTACTGGGTGGTACGCTACAAGACTGGCAAGGACATCTTCAGCAACTACGACTACTTCGCCCCGATGACCAACTGTACCGATGTCTACCGCTACAACGAGAAGACGGGCAAGAAAGAAAAAACCAACATTGAGGAGGAAAATGAGATCACTTTGGACGAGAACGCACCTTTGGTCGAGCCCAAGGTGGGCTGCATCGTGGGTAGTGACGGAAAGTTCTACAAGGATCTCAGCGTAACAAAGAAGCTGAAGGTGAATGCCGAGGCAGTGGTGCTTTATGTAGGCAACAAATACGCGGAGAGCAACCGCGTCTACGCGGGTGCAGAGGATTGGAGGTACAATGGCCTGGCCATGAAGTTGGGCGATTTAGCATACACAGGATCTTACTATGCCATCGACCTGATTTCAGATCAGGTCTGCTACCGCAAATACAGCGATCCGTCGCGTTGGGCCAGCATACGCAACGGTTTGGCCATCAACGAGATCTTCAAGAGTGGCGGGTGCAAGGAAGACCCCAAAATGACCTATGGCCATAAAGCATACCATCCCTTCACCAACGACCCGGATGATAAATGGCCCAGCAAGGCAGGCGAGAATGCCACCAAGTTCAGTCCGTGGTTTACGCCCAGTGTGGGTCAGTGGATTATGGCGTTAGAGAGCTTTGGCTTCACCTGGGATGGCAAACCCGCCGAGGGCGGCAAATACAATTTCGGCAATGGTCAGAAAGGTGGTGCGGCGTGGTATAAGCTCATCACAGATGAACTTAAGCAGCATTTCATGCCGATTGCTTATATGACCAGCACGGAGTACAGTGACAAGGAGTATGTCTGTATCTACGTAGAAAACGACGTGGCCTATTTCAAGCTCATGAACAAAAAAAATGCTGCAATACACCGTCCCGTCTTCACTGCCTTCACCTATGGCACCGGTCCTACCGACAGCAGTGACCTGACGGACTATGAAGGAGAAAAATAGGGCGGCACAGCGGCCTGCGGCCTAAATGATAAATGATAAATGATAAATGATAATGAAGACGAAACAATTCCCCTGGCGCAGCCAATTATGCATTATGCATTATGCATTAAGCATTCTCATGCTGAGCGCGCTCAGCATGAGCGTCACCTCCTGCTTCCGGGAGGACAACTCCGTGGTGAAGCCGCTGAAGACGAAGAGCATCGTCATCCTCTATGAGAACGACGTACACTGCGGCATCGACGGTTACACGAAGCTACGCGGCCTGAGAGATGCCATCGTGCAGAGCGACACAAGCTATGTGGCCATGGTCAGCTCAGGCGACTTCCTCCAAGGCGCCTTGGCGGGAGCCATCTCCCATGGCCAGTATGTGGTGGACATCATGAAGAACATGGGGTATGATGCCATCACCCTGGGCAACCATGAGTTTGACTACGGCGTGCCCCGCATGATGGAGCTACTGCCGCAGATCAAAGCCCCCGTGGTGTCGACGAACTTCTTTGAGTACGGATCAGTCACGCCCATGTTCCCGGGCTATGTCATCAAGCGTTACGGTGACAAGCGCATCGCCTTCGTCGGCACCACTACGCCAGAGACCATGCGCAGCGAGGGCTACTCGTTCTTCGACAACAACGGCAACCAGCTCTACGACCTGCGCACGGACCATGTCTACCAGCTCGTGCAGGCGGCCGTAGACCAGGCCCGTCAGGAGGGTGCCAACTACGTGGTGGTACTGTCGCACTTGGGCGAGGCCGCCAATGACACGGGCATCGACTCCCACGGACTGGTGGCTGCCACCCGTGGCATCGACGCCGTGCTCGACGGACATACCCATGCCGTCATTCCCTGCGACTGGGTGAACAACCTCGACGGCAAGCCCGTGCCCGTGTCACAGACCGGCACGCAGTTCGCCAACTACGGCAAGCTGTGGGTCGCCAAGGACGGCTCGTTCCACACCTCGCTCATTGCCGATGCCGACAACCCCTACGCCAACGCACGCATCACCTTCACGACCGACAGCGTCAAGGCGCTGATGGAGCAGGTGACGAGCCGACAGATAGCCTCCGTGACCTTCGACCTGTTAGTGAAGGATGCCAACAGCGTGTGGTTCGTGCGTAAGGAGGAGGCACCCATGGGCGACCTCGTGGCCGATGCCTTCCGCCATGTGATGACAGCCGACATCGGGCTCATCAACGGCGGCGGCCTGCGCAACGACATCCTGACAGGCACCATCAACTTCGGCCATGTCATTTCCGTGCAGCCCTTCGACAACCACATGGCCCTCATTGCGGCCACAGGCACACAGATCATGGCCATGCTCCAGAAGTGTACGGAGAAATGTCCTGAGCTGGACGGCTCCTTCCCACAGGTGTCGGGCATGAAGTACACCATCCACACGGTGACCCACGCGGTGACCGACGTCGAGGTGCTGAACCGCGAGACGGGCAACTACGAGCCGCTCGACCTGGAGAAAGAGTACACCATAGGCACCACCGACTATTACGGCACGGGTGGCTTCTACCGCACGCTGCAGGACTGCCGACTCTTGGAGAACAGCACCCAGCTGAGCCGCGATGCCCTGGCCGACTACCTCGAAAACGCCCTTAATGGCGTAGTCCCCGACATCTACCAGCAGTCGCAAGGGAGAATCACGATCGTTAACTGACTACAGGCGATTGACTATAGACTATAGGCAAATGACTACAGACTACAGACTATAGGCACATGACTACAGACTACAGACGATTGACTACAGACTACAGGCAAATGACTACAGACTACAGACTATAGGCACATGACTACAGACTACAGACGATTGACTACAGACTACAGACTAAAATCTAAAGTCTAAAGTCTAAAGTCTAAAGTCTAAAGTCCAAATCTACAGTCTAAAGTCTACAGTCAAAATTCATAAACTACAGTCAAAAATATGAAAGCAAAACAATTTACATGGCGCAGCCAATTAAGCATTAAGCATGTTGCATCAAGCATTATACTGCTGGGAATAGTCTCGTGCGTAGACTACGGCGACAACCCAGTAGTAGAGGACAACCACCGGGATTATCCGGCCGAAGTGTATTATTACCTGAACAAGGCCAACGAGCGCGAGAACCCCTCTGAGGAAGAACGCGCGGTCTACGAAGCCAAGGAGTGGCGCATGGAGTCGAAGAACACCACGGTGACCTTGCCCCAGAACTTCCGCTGGTGCGGTGGCGAGTTCAACGCTAACGGGTTGAACGAGGAGTTGCCCGAGCCCACCTACCTCCCCACCACTCAGGGACTCAACACGCTCATGATCTCCGGCAGTGCCCGTTTCTCCGACAAGGAGCTGAAGGCGCTCACCTCGTGGGTCACTCATCAGGTGGGTGACATACCGCGTTACGTCATCGACCTGCGGCAGGAGTCTCACGGCTTCATCAACGGTCACCATGTGTCGTGGTACGGCTACATCAACTGGTCGAACATCGGCAAAAAGCGCGACCAGATTCTCTATGAGGAGGAGCAGCTGTTCCACTCGCTAAAGGGACAGACCATCACCGTGGGCAAGATCAGCTCGTCAAACAACTACGTGATGACCGACGCCCAGGACATCACCGTCGATGTGGACAGTGCCTGGACCGAGAGCGAGGCCGTCAAGAAGCAGGGCTGGGGATACAGGCGTATCACCGCCCTCGACCACGTGTTCCCCTGCGACGATATCATCGATCAGTTCCTCGAATGCTACCGTTCTCTGCCACGTGATGCATGGGTACACTTCCACTGCCAGGCCGGCCGCGGACGCACCACCACGTTCATGTCGTTCTTCGACATGCTGCGCAACCCCGACGTACCCCTGAAGGACATTCTCTATCGCCAAACCGAGTTAGGCGGCACCAGTCTGTACTACCAAGGCACACGCCCCACGGAGCAGCCCTGGCGCGTAGACCTCTTCACCGAGACCAGCTGGCTCGTGCCCCTGCTCTACGACTATGTGCAGGACAACAAGGGCAACGGCTACACCATCTCCTGGACTGACTGGAAGAAGCGCACCTTCCAGCTCTAATCATTTATCATTTAGGCCGCAGTGCCTAAATGATAAATGATAAATGATAAATGATAAATGATAATGGAGGCCGCCACGGGCGGTATAACGTAATAACGATATAACGTAATAACGCCCGAGGCAGCGAACAACGAGGCAGCGAACAACGAAAAAAACGTAAATAACGAAAAAAAACGACATAACAAAAATGATGAAGAAACAATTTCCCTGGCGCAGCCAATTAAGCATTAAGCATTATGCATCAAGCATTGGAATTTATGCATTATGCATTCTCATGCTGAGCGGTCTCAGCATGAGCATCAGCTCCTGTAAGGACGATGATGACGATAAGAACAGTAGCGAGCTGCGTAACGATGACGCTGACCCGTTGGATACCGACGAGGCAGAGACCGCCTGGCGGTGGCTCAGCGTGCTGACGAGCACGGAGACGCTGACTAACGACTGGTCGAAGAAGACCTACGAACCCACGGTGGGCGTGCCCTCGGAGAACAATGCCAACACCCGCATCGTAGTGGTGACCAGCCTCGACGAGGCCAAGACGAAGTTCGCCAGCTTGGCAGGCGTCAGCGCCGACCTGTTGGGCGGCGAATACACCGCGAAGCAGAGCGGCGTGGGTAAGCTGGTGTGGACACCCTCGAAGGCCGGTGCACAGAACCTCGCCGAGGTGGCGGTCGACACAAAGCTCATTCCCAAGCTGCAGAAGATCGTCTACTGCACCCACGACCAGGTGGGCGACAATGCCAACGTCACTGGCACCGCCTTCTACCGCCTCGGCGACGTGGTGGAGGACAAGGACGGCTACTACTGGGTGTGCGTGCGCCCGTCGTTCCAGCAGGGCGACAAGGGCAAGAGCCACTGGATGAACATCTACAACGCCTCGGAGACCGGCAGGAGCACCAAGGGCAACACGATGCCCATGCTCAAGGCAAATATCTACGACAAGTACGACAACAAGGAAAAGTACGGCAACCACACCATCCTGCTGCCCACGCAGCTGAAGTACAGCCGCGAGCACCTGTACAACCTGAGCAACCTCATCTATGCCCTGCTCCACCCCGCCGACTATGCGAAGAAGGCAGGCACGGGCGAGGAGCTCCATAACAACGGCCTCTGCGGCTTCGACTACAAGTACCACGGCGAGAACTTCCTCCAGACAGTGGCCTACTACTGGGACAAGCCCACGCCCAACGGCTTCACCGTCTGGCAGCTGCTCTTCAACCGCAAGCGTGAGGATATGGAACCCATGACTTCCCTGAAGTTCCTCTACAAAGGCTACCAGTGGCGTACCGGCCGCTGGGGCTACGTGTGGAAGTACGAGGCTAAATGGGATGACCGTCACAAGGCTGTAGCTCCCGGCGAAGAGGACGATGACAAGCTGCGGACGGAGTTTGCCGACGAGGGCTTCGACGTGCGCCGCTACTGCAGCACCCCAGGTGCCGAAAACTCCAACACCACCTGCCCGGCACAGTTTTCCAAGACGGTCGGCACGTGGGTGGTGCGTTACAAGACTGGTGCGGACCTGATGGATAAGGGCGACTACTCGCCCTACGAGCATCTGAACAACTGTACAGACATCTACCGCTATAATGAAAAGACAGGCATGGAAACCCACAACGACTTGGTGACGGACAAAAGCATCGAGGTGCCCGGTGATGCCCTGGATGAGCCGAAAGTGGGCTGCCTCATCGGTGCCGACGGTAAGTTCTACGCCAACAAGACCATCGCCACACGCTGCAAAACCGAGCCAGTGGCCATGGTGGTCTACCTCGGCGGTGACACGCGCGTACAGGAAGGCCGGGATTGGAACGGACTGGCCATCGCCCTGAAAGATGTTGAGAAAGACGGCAATAAGAAGTTTGCATGGAACAGTGAAAATGCGCAGAAGGTCTGCTGCTCAACGAGTGTCACCTTAGCATCCTGTGCCTCGCTGCGACTCGACGGCTTTATTCAAACCATCGCATTGAAGGATCATAATTGCGACAAAGACCACAAGCATCCTGCTGCCGAAGTAGCCTGGGGGGCCAGCCCCGCACCAGGATGCAGCCAGTGGTTCCTGCCCAGCATCGGCCAGTGGTTCTTAGCCGGTACGGGCATGGGCTTCAAATATGACTTCGAATCGGATGCGACATACGGTAAGATTGTCAAGCAAGGGAAATGGCTGTTTAAAGAGGCCGGCGTGCCTGAAGCCGAACTGGGTAGTTCCGGCTATTGGTCAACCACGGAAAGCGAGGGCAGACTGGTATGGGAGTTCAACATAGAAGCCTCTCCCCTCTATAAGGACATCACCACTTGTCCCGTTCGCCAGATGACGGCCTTCACTTACGGCAACGGCGCAAGCAAGGATCCTGAATCACCCATCCGTCCGCTCAAGGACCCCGTGGTGAAAAGCCTTATCGGCAAAGACGGCCAGTTCTATTCCAACAAAAATGATGCCATCAACAGCACCGGCTACTACCCTGTCGCCGTCGTCGCCTACGTGGGCGACAAGGGCACTGCAGAGACCAACACGCAATACCGAGGGTTGGCCATCAGCCTCCAGAGCCCGGCAAAGCAGTCTTGGATTACCGAAGAAAAAGACCAGATCTGCACCGTCAAGACCGAATCCCTCTCCCAGTATTATGAAGGCCTGAAGTGGACCAAGTTCCTCAGCGAAGGCTGCGGCGGGCTGAAGCACGATCACGTCGCCTCTTTCTGCTATTCCCGCGAATATGGCTTCGATGAAGGAATTCGCGAGAAGAAGGGCTTCAGCAACTGGTTCATACCCACCACGGCACAGTGGTTGCTGATCTTTGAGAAAGGACTCGGCATGAAGTGGAACAAGGAAAAGAAGCAGTTTGACAACAATCCTGCCGAAAACTACAAGCTCGTCAAGGAGCTGTACACCAGTGCCGGCCTCGAAGAGAATGTTCCTAACGGCTATGTCTGGACGGTCTCAGAGCAGGATGCCAAGAACTGCTATGTGGTCTACATCGCGCCGGATAAGGTGATCCTGTACAACGGCTATCCAAAAGAGGAATTTGCATACACCGTCCCGGTGGTAGCGTTTTAGCGGCCAGCGGCCAGCGGCCGCAGGCCTAAATGATAAATGATAAATGATAATGGGCTGCGCGGGCTAAGCGGCCTGCGGCGCAACACGCTCCGAGCTTGCTCGCCTAAGCACCAATAAAAGAAAACAATGAGCGAAGAATGGCCACGAATAAACATGAATTATTCATAAATGCTATTTTATTGCCGCTTATGGCAAAATATTATTCATGAAACATTCGTGTCCATTCATGGCCATTCGTGTTTGACAAAAACCATTCCGTGTTCATCCGTGTCCATCCGATGCAAGATCCGCGTATTCGTGGGCGACATCGGGGATGCAGGGGCACGCCTTGTGGGGGTTGAGGTCGTGGTGGCCCAGGATCACGGCGCGGGGGTAGCGCCGGTGCAGGTCTTCGAGCAGCGTGCGGAGCGAGGCCTTCTGCGCCTCGGTGCGGGTGTCGGCGGGCTTGCCGCTCGCGTCTAACCCGCCCTCGTAGCAGACGCCTATCGAGTACTTGTTGTGGTTCTGGCAGTGGGCACCGACCATCCACTCCGGACGACCCGTCTCCACCGTCCCGTCACGGCGAACCACGTAGTGGTAGCCGATGCCGAACTTCCAGCCCCGCTGGCGGTGCCAGGTGTCGATCTGGGCGGCCGAACTCGTCTGGTCGGGCTTCACCGCCGAACAATGAATCACTATCAACGTTATACTTCTCATAATCGGTTCTTTTTGCATCGGATTGACACGGATTTTCACGGATGTTATTTGTCCGTGTTCGTCCGTGTTCATCCGATGCCATTATCCATTATCAATTGACTTCGTCGACTTCCCTCACGCTCGGCCATTTGAGAGCAAGCTCTCATGGCTCTCGCTTACTCGGGAAGTTATCAATTAGGGCGAAGCCCGCGCTTTACATGCAGCTGGTGGCACCGAGGGCGGTGAGCACGGCGGCTAAGAGGTTAATCACTGTCTGTATGCCGAACTTAAGCAGTTCCTTCTTTACTTTTGTCATAATCGTAATCCTTTCTAATATTTAATGAAACATTTGGTTTAGTTGGTTGTCCCGCAGAAATCGCAGAAATCGCAGAAAATGTGCGCTGAGATTCTTGTGTCCCGCAGAAATAGCGGAAATAGCAGAAACTGTCATTGTTAGCAATGATTGGAATTATCTATGAAGGCGCAGCATTTCTGCGATTTCTGCGATTTCTGCGGGACATTAGAGACTAATCGCCGTCCGTGGGCTGGTTGTCGGGACCATCGTCAGGCGGGGTGGTGCCGCCGGTGTTGTCGTCGTTGCCAGGCACCGAGCCGAAGTTGTCGACCATGAAGGTGTCGTAGGGCGTCTTGTCCTGCACGTTGCGCTTCTTGCCGTTGGACATGCTCACCTTGCGGGCCTCGATGATGTAGGCGAACTCCAGGGTACAGTAGTCCTCCATGAAGCGGCGCGAGGTCAGGTCCTCGTCGGTCACCGAGTAGGGAAGGAAGCGGATGTGGATGCCCTTCACCAGGTCTTCGGGCTTGGAGTCAGGCATGTCGCTCAGCGCGACGCCCTTCTTGCTCTTCGCCGTGGGGTAGAAGGTGCCCAGCGGTTCCAACTGCACCGGCACGCCCTGCGACAGCAGCTCGGGCAGGCACTGCGTGATCTTCTTCAGCACGCCCTCGACGGTCTCAAGGCCGTAGGTGGAGCCGTGGTCGACGAGGTGCTGGGCGAAACCCTTCAGCGAGAGGGTGCTCTTCACATCCACCTCAGGATAGTACTTGCCGAAACCGGCGTTCTGCTGGTTCTTGTTCTTTCGGAGATTGATCCCCATTGCAATCTTGTTCTTTGCCATGATAGTAAAAAAATTTAGTTAAACATAAGCTTGTCGTGTCGTCCGGCGTTACCTTAGGTAACGTGCGTTGTTACTTTAGGTAACGGCCTGTCTTACCTTAGGTAACGTCGCCTGCAGCCCTTGGAGCCTTTCGACGATACAAAGGTACAACATCCTGGAAGCGCACTTTCCCTTTGGGGCAGACTGGGCACAAAAAAGCCTGCCAGGCATGATATGGCAGGCTAATCGTCGATGTCGATGCAGAGTCGCTCTGCTATCAACTTCACGAGACGAGGCGGAAGCACACGATCCCTCGGTTTCAGGCCCATCGCCTCGAACTCCTTCCTGAACGGACGGCACCAGTTCATCAGCACCTTCACGCTCACACCGGCCGCATCGGCCAACTGCTGTTTCGACATTGCTTTCATCTGTTCTGTTGTTATGAGGTCCTTTATCTGTTTGTCTTAATGACACGATGACACCTGTGACACCATATTTCTAAAAAGTCTCATGCGTACATGTAGGCGTGCAGTACGCGTGGGATCCATGAAAACCGCTGTCATAGCTGTCATCTGTCATGGCTGTCATCTGTCATGGCTCAGAACGCTTCGTCAGCGAGTGCCAGCAGCCTTAGACGCGACTTGATCTCGTCGTGTTCGCGCTGCACCACGATGTAACCGCGCGAGTGCGCCGTACGCTTGTACGTGAAGCCCTGAGTCTGGAAAGCCTGGCCAAGACGGCTGACGTGGACGTGCTGCGAGATGTTGCCGCAGATGATCTGCATGGCACGGCTCACGGGCATGAACTCACCCGTTTCCTCACCGACAGGCTTACGGAAGAACACGTCCACCAGCTCCTGCTCTATCTGTGGCGTCTCGAACTGTTTGTTGTGTTCGGCCAACCGCAGTATCTCGTCACGCGAGAACCAGAAGCGGAACCCCTGCCTGTAGAGCGCATACGCCTGCGAGTAGATGCCTACGTAGTCGAACGGGTTCTCGCGCGGCGACATGATGCTCTGCACCTCGAAGGGCAGCCAGCGGCGGTTGCCAGTAGGGTCACTCAGGAACTGCACGTTGTTGCCCGTGCCGCAGAACGAGGCGATGTGCTTGCGGTGCTCGTGAAAGTGGGCATACGCCGCACGCTCGTCGATCGATGGCATTGTCACCGCCGCCTTCAGCTGGTTCAGCTCCGACGGGCGCATCGTGTCCAACTCCTCGCAGCACACCAGGCCGTACTGTGCCAGCGTCAACAGGTCGTCGCGTCCCATGCGTTGGGCGTTCGTCTTCGTGTAGAAGTACTGCGACAGCTCTGGCGGCAGCAGGTAGTTGAACCACGTCGTCTTGTACGACCCCTGCTCGCCTATCAGCACCAGGATGACGTTGTTCACCACGGTGTCGTCCACCCAGCCTGCCACCATGCCCACGAGCCACTTCGTCAGGTACTCCGCGAAGAGCATCTGCTCCTCGACGTCGCCCTTTACATTCACCGAGACCGACATGGCCAGGATATGGTTCTCGCCGTTCCACGGCGGCAGGTGCTCCAGATAGTAGCGGAAGGGGTGGTACTCGGGCACGAAGTCCGACTCTATCACCCGGTACATGTCCTGCACCCGCACCACCTTCGTCTGCGACAGCTCCGCCCACAGCGAATTCACCACGCGGTCGGAAATCGGCAGCCAACCACGGGTTATTGCATCGGATTGACACGGATTTTCACGGATAATTTTTGTCCGTGTTAGTCCGTGTTCATCCGATGCTGGTAAACCGTTCATCCGTGTCCATCCGTGTTCATCCGATGCTGATAAATCGTCCGTCCGTGTTAGTCCGTGTTCATCCGATGCTGATAAACCGTTCATCCGTGTCCATCCGTGTTCATCCGATGCTGATAAATCGTCCGTCCGTGTTAGTCCGTGTTCATCCGATGCCATATAGTCCGATGCCGGGTTACGGTACTCCACGCGTCCGGTGATCACGTTGTGCCGCAGGTAGATCTTGTCGGCCAAGAACGTCTCGATCTCCTGCACCGTGGCCGTGTACTCCCGCCAGTTCTTCTTGTGCTCCTTCGGCGCCTTCTGCTCGCCGTCGTCACCCTTCTTCTTACGTTTCTTCTTCTCCTCTGCCATATCCATTTTGTTTTTTTACGACAACAGTTTTTGTTTTTTTACGACAACTGGGACCGCTCGACCTTGGTCGCTTTGCTTGCAAAGAACTAAGACAACTGGAATCGCAAGCGATTCCCAGCTGCGCGCAGCCATTATCATTTATCATTTAGGCACGTAGTGCCGTTCGTGCTGCAAAGGTACGAAGAAATGGAAACAATAACCCCCTACGCAGGGGGTACGCGTAGGGGGTACGTTATGGTGTAGTTGTCTGTTAGTCAGCGAATATGGTTTTTAGTTTTTCTTGGAACTTCAGGGTTTGTTGTTGGTAGAGTGCGTCGTTATAGTCATTGCGCATGTTGTTTCGCATCCAAAGCTTTTCGAACACTTTCCACTTGTCTTGGATGCCGAGTCGTTTCGCTATGACATAGGCCAGCAAGGCGGCTTTGGTGCGTGAGATGGTGGGCTGGTAGTTGTCGTCAATGAGGCCTGCTTCCTGTGCTTTCTGCCAGAGCTTCATCGCCTCCTCTGTGCAGAGGCAGGGCGGCAGCTCCATGGGTGCCGCTTGCTGCGTCTCCGCTGGCCTGGGCGGCTTCTGACTGGTCTGCATGGCCTTCACCATGGCGAGCATCAGTTGGCTTTGCTGCTCCATGTGGCGCTGCTCGGCTTCTAACCGTTCGGCCTCCTCGGCGGCCACGATCTTGGCCATGGCTGCTGTGTAGGCGGGCGTACAGTCGGTCTGGTATAAATAGCTAAGCTCGTCGCGCAGCGTCTTGATGTGCTCCCGCGCCGAGGCAGGCCCACCGTTGGCGAGGTGGAACCACACCGCTCTGTCCATTACCGCGGCGGCAATGTTGAACCCCTCTGGTATGGGGCTGGGCTGTTGGAGCTGCTGGGTGGGCATGGCTTGATAGCAGATGGTGGAAGTAGCTGATTTGTTGGATTCCCGGCTGACGAAGATAGGGGGTGTGGGTGAGTGCCACCGCTCGAAGCTGGTGGTAGCTGTGACCGGCAATGACCGCTCGTATGGCGTGTACTGCCCGTGGTCGCTGGCCGTCGAAAATTACTGCCCGTGCTCGTTGGTTACTGGTCGTTTTTCCTTCTTTCATTTCCTGACTTCTTAGTGTGTGTTTAGTCTTCCCCCGGAATGGGGAAAAGTTCTACAAAGGTACGAACTTTCCTTCACACAACAATGGCTGCATGAATAAAAATTGCTAATTCCCCCGAATACTTGATTTAGATTAACCCTCTACGCCGGTGGCCAGCGGCCACTGGCGTAATGGATAATGGATAATGGAAAATGGATAATGGGCTGCGCGCAGCTGGGAATCGCAAGCGATTCCTGTTGTCTTAGTTCTTTGCAAGCAAAGCGACCAAGGTCGAGCGGTCCCAGTTGTCGTTAAAAAAGACAAGAACGGTTGTAGTTTTAAAAGACAACTGAGACAACTGGGACAACTTTTTTGCCCTGCGGCACTGCTCCGCAGGGCATGTCCTTTAAGTCCTTAAAGTCCGACGCAAGAAAATGAATCCGTTTAATCCGTTGTCGTTAAAAGGAATCAGTGTATTAGCGGGCAACGCGAGGCAGGAGCAGTTCCTCCACGAAGCGGCGTTGCGCCTCCTCGCCCATTTCCTGACTTCGTCGATGCGTCACCCTAATCGCCAAGCAGCCCTTTCAGGTCGAAGAGTGGTTTGATGTTCATCTGCTCTTCTGTGAGGAAAAGTGTTCTCTTAGAGCCCCCAGGTACTCCGCCAGTCTTGATGTCAATAGTTGCTATTGTCTTTGCTATATCCAACACCTTGTCCACGCTGAGGTTGATTCTTGAAATTCTAATAATACGTTCCAGTTCCTTATAGACCTTGTATGCGATGAAGCAGATACAGACATGGGCCTCTATCCTCCGTTCCGTAAAGTGGAACATCGGCCGCATCTCAAGATTACCCTTGCTGATCCTGAAAGCCTTCTCAACCACCCAAAGTCCGTGATACTGGCTGATGACTTCTTCTGGCTCAAGACCAGTGTTGGTGATGTAGCCCTTCAGCCCATCCCACTTCTCGTCTTCCGCAATCCTCTCCTGACTGATGGTGACCTGTACGTCCTTGCTGATTTCCAGGAACTTGTTGTAGCCACGTTTGTTGATCTTGTCTTTGGTAAGCCTGCCCGTCTTGTATGACTTCTCCAGCCTAGCCACACCCTTGTCCCTGTTCTTGGCATCATTGGCTGCCCTCGCTGTAGAGTAGCTTACCACAAGCCTGTTGCCATCGTCTTTCCGATGCTCATAGACAGCACCGTTCTTCTTCTCCAGCGACATGATCCAGTCTCGCACCTCCGTCTTTTCCGTCTTGATTCTTGCTCCCACGATGTACTTGTATCCGGCAGAGCGGAGCAATTTCATATTCTTGGCATTCATCAGGCCGGAATCGGCCACGATGACAAAGTCCTTCAGCGAGAATCGCCGTACGAAATCATCTACTATCGGAATCATCGTGTAGCCCTCATACTGGCTTCCGTTGAATATGGAATAGGACAGCGGATATCCGTCCTGGCTGACCAGAAGTCCCAGCACTACCTGAGCCTCACTCGTCTTACCATCCTTGGAGAATCCTGCCTGACGCATGTCGTCCTTGGGAGCCGTCTCAAAATAAAGTGTAGTGACATCATAGAACAGCAATCCGATATTGCCGCCGAGTATCCTGCGTGTATGGTGGATGCTGATCTCCTGCAACAGTTCCATCTGGCTGTTGTAGAGTTTATCCATGTAGCGGTAGATGCGACTCAGATCTATGTCTTCCTTATAATAAGAGCGCAGATAGGCCACTGTTGCCAGCTTACTCGATGGCTGGCTGATGCGAGCAATGACCAGATGCCGGAGAACCTCATCTTTGATGACGGCAAATCCGATGCGGTCATACACCTGTGAGAGCAGTAGATAGGTGCCGTTTATTGAAAGTCCACCTATCCGCTCGACAAAACTATCCACATCGGAGGCTGTACTAACTGCCTCACCATCGAAATCTATCTGCTGCTGACCGCCATAGCGCAGTATCCACCGCCGGGCCTGACTGACGAGAGCGTCGGCCTCTGCCTCAGTATGGGCAACGCCAAACTGGCGGATTTCGCTGAAACGACCATGGCTCTTGTCAACTACTACGACGCTGACAGAACCAGAACGGTTTTTCTTCTTTCGTACGAACATGCTTCTATATAACTAAAAGTTATTTGTCCGATTTACAGTAGCAGGCATAGCCTCTACTTGGACGCTGCAAAGGTACGAAAAATCCGTGCGTCACCCAAATCACCCGAAAATTATTTTATAACATACTGATAATCAGATGTCAAAATTTTAATTGACAAAAATCGACGAAGTCAGGAGTGTATTAGCGGGCAACGCGAGGCAGGAGCAGTTCCTCCACGAAGCGGCGTTGCGCCTCCTCGCCCATTTTTACGCCTCCGCTGTCGGCAATGCGGCGCCCCAGCTCCGACTTCGGACTGACGGTGATGCGCTGCTCCACGCCGTTGAGCCGTGCCGTCAGCCGGAAGGCACCGTTGCCCATCTCCTGCCATTGCGCCTCCTCTACATGCACGCCGCTGGGCTGCAGGATATAGCTGAACACACCAGGCTTGTACCCGCTCAGCCCCGCCAACAGGTCAGGCGTCATCTCCGCGAAATGACGCTCCACCCTGTCTATCCATTGCAAAGAGATGCCGTATCTCTCCGCAATGTCTCGGAACTGCATGACCGCCTCGATGCACTCTGCAATGATACCGTTCGGATTCTTGATGTTGTATAAGCGTCCAAAGGTCAGCAGGTCGTTTTTGTTGAGGTTCATCGTCTTCCCGTTCAGGCTGAGGTAATGGGCAGGGTCAAACTTGTTGCCGGGGTTGAAACAGGAAAAGGTCAGGTCGTAGGCAGGGGTGATATGCCAGTTGCCTCCTTCTTTCATGAAGAACGAGAAGTTCTTGATGTGTGCATCCACATTCGTAGTCAGGATATTGAACACCGCCCGGCGATATGTCTCCTCTAACTCCGCGTATGGCAGGTGCAGCCGCATACACACATCCATCAGATCTTCATACGACGAGGCTTCGGGCATCATGGCCGCCAACGACTGGGTATGGTATTTCTGGCCGTTCTGACGGTCATAGCGTTCCGTCAGGAAATGGCTCTGGCCGTCAATGTCGATGAGCCGGGAAGGCATCATGTGGATGGAACAGGTCTTTGCCATTTCATAATACACCATTTCAAACTGGGTGAGCGGATAGAGTCTGGACTCGGCAAATTTCAGCAGGTAGTAGGTGTAGTCTTCCGATTGCTCCACCTGTCCAGACCGTATTTCCCCTGTCTTGTTGTTCCTGGCAATGATGGCCTTGGCATGATTGCCGCCTGCCGATGTGCCTACCTCATAGAGCACATCCATGTTTACCTGTTGCGCAGTGGCAATGGAGGCCTCTCTGTTTGCGAGAATCTCCTGGGCACGTAGGTAGAGGTCGCGCAGGGCGATGTCCCTGCTTTCCTCTATGGGAATGGCCGGCTCAAACTCCAAGGCTCCCATACCTCGCTTGCCGATGAATGCCAGTTTGTCGACAGGGGTCACCTGCGATGAGCTCAGATGATGTTCCGCCACCCATGACTGGTACACGGCATTACCCCATCCGCCAGGCAGGGAGTCGGAGACAAAGGCGGGCAACCCGGAAAAGATGTCACGGTCGGCCTCGCCCCAGAACGGCAGCTTGTATCTGGGATTATGGATGGAAGCAGTCAGAGGGGCGATGTCAATCCCCTGACTGAGAAAATCCTTGTCGTAACTGCAAATGGCACGCTTACGACGGAAATCCCACATGATGGTTCCTACCGTCCGTCCCCAGATCTTAATCCTTACTACGTTTTCCATGACTGGCTCTCATTCGTTTCTTTTCCTGTTGCTTAAAAAGAACGTTAGGGTCTTGCAGCACTTCAGGAATCAAGTCTTCCAGATTATCTGCATAGCCGATAACTTTCAATAGGGAAATGAAGTTGGCCAGCGTCAGGTTGAAGGTGGTGCCATTCTCAAACCTTCGGATGGTACTCATGCTGATACCCGTCTGCTCCGATACCTCCTTCTGGGTGATCTGAAGCGCTATACGGGTTTCCTTGTATCGCTGTCCAAGAAGAACGATGATTCTTGCTGGCGACTGATTCTGTGGGTCAAGCCTTCCGTTCATGGGTGCAAATTTAGGTAATTATTCCCAAATCTGCAATAATCCCGACAATAATTAAAGAATAATTAACTTATGCGGTCACAATTGAGCGTTTATAGCCAATAATCTCGCTTAATCGGTCATAAATGGCGGGCGGCGGGCTTCGCCCTAATTGATAATGGATAATGGATAATTGATAGTGGCTGCGCACAGCAGGACCTGAAGGTACGAATAAGCGAGGGAAATGTAAAAGGAAAGCTCGCTTTTCTTTTCATTTTCGAGCGAAAGTACCTAAGAGCAAAGCTCAAAGGTCTTTTGTTTTCGGAAAGAAATTAGAAGAAATGTCCAAAAATTACATCCAGAAATGATATGTTATGATTATTTCTGGATGTAATTTCTTCTAATTTTTGATAATTTCTTTCCAAACTCAGGATTTCGAAGAAATAATGAGCAAAGCCTGCGGGTGCGACAGGAATGAGGGTTTATGTGGGCGATTTGTCGCAATAAATGGTCATTGTCGCACATTTTCATAACGAAAAGTGTCACTTTTCTTGCGTGAATGGTGAAAAAAGCGTAAATTTGCAGGCAAAAAAGCGGGCGAAGCCCTAAATGATAAATGATAAATGATAAATGATAATGGCGGCCGCCGCGGGTGGCCTGGTGGGAAGAGCAGAATAACGTAATAACGTTATAACGATATAACGCGATGACATAACGAAATAAACAAAAAAACAATGAAAATGAAACAGAAAGATTTTAATTGGCGCAGCCCATTAAGCATTATGCATTATGCATTGGCGTTGCCGACATTCCTCACGCTCGGGCATCTGAGAGCAAGCTCTCATGCCGCTCGCTTAATCGGAATGTTATGCATTGTATTGCTGTGCGGCTTAAGCATGAGCGTCACCTCATGTAAGGATGACGACGACGAGAAGAACGGAAACGAACAGAACAATGAAGAGCAGAACGAAGATGCACAGAACGCTTACAACGTGTTCTGGAGTGTCGTAGGCCAGCTCACCAGCACCGTCAACGTGAGTGCCGATTACGAGGGCAAGACCTTCGCACCCACCATCGGCGAACCTCTTGACGGCAACTCCACCATTCGTGCGGTGGCCACCGGCGACATGGAGGCCGCTGCCGAGCGCTTCGCCAACCTCGTGGGCCTGACCATGGGCGACGGCTTCAACGTCGACACCCAGGAGTACACGTGGAAGCACGACGCCGTGGGCACGCTGACCTACCACAAGTCGACCGACGGCCTGTCGTTGGCCACCGTCGACGTGAATATCAAGCAGATGCCCGGCCTGCAGAAGATTGTCTACCGCACTCAGGAGCAGACTGGCGCCAACGGCACCTTCGACGGCACCGCCTACTACCGCTTCGGCGACGTGGTGAAGCGCACCTACAACGATCCCGATGACAACAACAAGCAGAAAGTGGAGTACTGGATCTGCGTGCGTCCGGCAGTAGGTCCCGCCGGCAAGAAAACGAGCCACTGGGTGACCGTCAGCCCGCCACCGAGGAAGAACATCTGGCCGTATGTTGGTGACCCCATCCCGTTTAAGGACAGCCATGACCGTCAGTGGTCGCTGCCCACAGGCATAGGTACCAACAAGGAGCACATGCAGAACCTGGCCGAGCTGCTCTACGCCTTGATGTACCCCAACAAGTGGTCAGATAACCTGGATCCCAAGGACAGCCCGAATCCCAAGATGTGGTATGACTTCAAGCCCGAGCGCTATAAACTGAACAACAAATGGTTCTTCATGTGTGTGGCCCATGCATGGGCTGAAGGCGGCAGCAAGACCGAGGAAAGAAGAAGCCTCTTCGCCACCCTCTTCGGCTATAGCAGCGCTGAGTTAGAGCAGAAAGTTGGATATACCGGTCCTAAGCTGCTCTACGACGGCTACTCCTGGTGGACATCGGTCAGCTGGAAAGCCTCTCTCTATGAGGCCGCCTATAGCACTGGCAACGGCAAGGAAAGGAACTTCCACAAGGCCGTCTATAGCACTGTGAAGAAGGACGTTGAGAATTTCAAATCCAGCATCAACATCTACGAAGACTACACCCAAGAGCATCCTTACATACAGTCAGAAGAATTTTTCGGCGACTTATATCCGCGCTACATCGTCCGCCACGCCACCGGCGAGGACCTCTGCGGCAAGGAGCCCGACGTCTACACCTCCATCGTCAGTCCGACTAACGGACTTGAGGACTATTACCGCTACAACGATTACTACAACATGGGAGTAGGTACGCAGTGGGACCCCGAAGAGTGTACCGAGAAGATCTACAAACAGCGCACCGAAGCAAAACCCGGCGAGCCCTCCGCCAAATCGCCTTACTACCAGACGGGCGACATACTGCTCGACGAGACCGATGAGAGCCGCTGGCTCTGCTTCCGCGGCTCCAGCCAGCCTCTTATGGACACCGAGGAAGAGGCCCTCTTCGTGTCGTTCGACAAAATCGCCATCAACGGCAACGTGGCCACGAACATCGTCAAGGACGACAACAACTTTGTACATGATATGTTCTACTTCATCCAATTCTATGAGGATATGACTACAGGCGCTTCGGCTGTCAGGCCCATAATCTGCGACTCTGTCCAGAAATACATGAATCTTGACTTGAGAAGCTTGACCATTAAGCGTGACTCGGTATATATCATCGTCGACAAGAATGGAAAGCCCGTGACTGGGAAAAATGGTGAAGAAATCCTGAACAGCAACTCTACCTCAACATTCTTCAACGTGGCCTATGACGACGGCAGCACCGACAAGCAGCCACTCTTGCGCGTGGTCTATGACCTGACACGTGCAGGAAAGTACCGCACTGCCGACGAGCTAGACGAAATGATGTACTGGCGCTTCTACAAGCACTACATGAAATACGACCCCAACCGTCCTTATACCAAAGAGGAAACCGCGAAGCTCTCGTGGACCGGATGGTCGAAGTGGGTGCTGCCCTGGGTCATCGACAATCGCAAGATCTGCCTGCAGGACGTGGCCGACCAGCAGCTGGTCAACGAGTACAACCAGGACAAGTGGGTGGTGCTGCCATTGCATGGCCAGTTAGAGCGCGGCAAGCCGCGCACAGCCGCCGACGGCAATGCCAAGACCCCGAGCAACTACTTCCTGAACAACGGCACCTTCGCCACCAACAGCACCGGCATGTACAACGAACCCGTGCTCTTCATGCGCATCATGAGGCTGAGGGACAAAGGCAAGCCCAATGAAACCAGCCCCGAAGGCCACAAGCTGAAGGTATTGTGCCACCAGACTGACAATGCGTTCGCCAGCAGTAATTATAGTCACATCTGGGCTTTCAACTCGATCATCAACAAGGAGCAGTCGGTGTATGTCGACGACAAACACGAGATAGTGAAGTAAGCGGCAGGGCGGCCAGCGGCCGAACGGCCGCAGGCCTAACTTCCCGAGTAAGCGAGAGCCATGAGAGCTTGCTCTCCGCTCGGCTCTGCCGCTTGCTACCGAAGGGACGCAAGAAATGGCCGAGCGTGAGGGAAGTCGACGAAGTCAATTGATAAATGATAAATGATAAATGATAATAAGCGGCCTGCGGCCTAAATGATAAATGATAATTGATAAATGATAATGAAGACGAAACGATTTAACTGGCGCAGCTCATTATGCATTATGCATTATGCATTATGCATTATGTTGCTGAGTGGCCTCACCGTGAGCTGTAAGGACGATGACGACAAGGACGATGATGATGGGAAGACCCCGGAGAACGTGACGGGCGACCCGATGGACACCGACGAGGCACAGACGGCGTGGCGCTGGCTCTGTGCGCTGACCGACGCGGATTCATTAGACGCAGGCTGGGCAAAGAAGACCTACGAGCCTACCATCGGCACCGTCTCTGAGCAGAACGCCCAGACACGCATCGTCGTGGTGAGCGACGTGGACGAGGCTAAGACAAACTTCGCCAACATTGCCGACGTGACCACCGACAGGCTCGGCAGCGAGGTCACCGTGAGCCAGGACGGCGTGGGCAAGCTTACGTGGACGCCCTCGCCTGCCGGCGCACAGAACCTGGCCGAGGTGGAGGTCGACACGAAGCTCATTCCCCACCTGTCGAAGATTGTCTACTGCCTGCAGGAGCAGACCGGACTGAACGGACTCTTCAGCGAGAGCTGCGACGGCATAGCCTACTACCGCCTGGGCGACGTGGTGTATGAGAAAGCCACGAAGAAATACTGGGTGTGCGTACGCCCCGCCTTCTGGCAGAACGATAAGGGCGACAGCCACTGGATCCACGTCTTCAACCAGCCCATAGACGGCGGACTGCCCCAGAGTAACATCTACGACAAGTACAACCAGGTGAAGAAATACGATTACCACACCATCATGCTGCCCACGCAGCTGAAGTACGACCGTAACCACCTGAACAACTTCTCCAACCTGATCTTCGCCCTGCTCGAACGCGACCTCTATGCCGCCAAGGTGAGCCTCAAGGGTTTCAAGAATGCCTTGGGCGGCTTCAGCTACGAGTTCCACGGCATCAACTTCCTCAAGAACGTCGCCGACTGCTGGAGTGAGCCGTTGGCGAATGGCAACGACATCTGGAAGATCCTGTTCAACCGGAGCTACAAGCAGATGGCCAATGACCTGCAAGAACTGACCTTCCTCTACAAGGGCTATCAGTGGCGCGTGGGCAGCACGGGCTACGTGTGGGAGTTTACCGCCAAACGGTCTGACGTGTTCATGAGGTGTACGCCCGGCAGCGAGAGCGACGACAAGAAGCTCTATGACTTCGGCGGCCAGGGCTACGACATCCGCCGCTACTGCAGCGACCCGAAGGCCAACGACCTGATAGAAGGCTCGCCCCGCCAGTTCACCGATGGCCACTACTACTGGGTGACGGAGTACAAGAAAGGCGAAGACCTGATGGCCCAAGGCAAGTACTCGCCCTACGAGGCGCTGAACGGCTGTGACGATATCTACGTCTACAACAAGAAGAGCGGTGACCAAGTACATAATGACGTCATAGAAGACGACTCGGTCAAGGTTTTCCACCCCGTCACCAACGACCCTGACAAGCAGGACATCCGCGAGTTCTACGGCCGCGGCGAATACAGCTTGGGCGACGTCTATCGAGACGAGAACGGCCACCGGTGGTTTGTGGTCAATGTAGCGGGACGCGACGATTATAACCCAAAAAATCTCAATCCAAAGAAGACCACCAACGAGAAGGAGCCTGTTCATGATGTGCTTAAAAATTTGGAGCCGTCGCCCTACGCGGAGCTGGTCACTTTCGACGGGCTTGCCGTTTCCGAGAACAAGCAGTATATCACCAACCTGCCCACCCACGACCAGGCCCTGCGAGGAGCCATGTGGCTGTGGAGCCTGTTCAGTTCCTGTGTGGGTAAAGATAATGCCGAACTGACTATTAGACCTTCTACAAAGATTGTCCTCCATATCATGAACCATACCGGCAAAGACAGTGTGGATGCGCGTAACCTCTTCCAAGTGGTCAAGTCAAAGAGCGGCTACGCGCGCAACCATAGCCAGCACGCCAGCATAGGCTACCGCACGGTTACTGCCAACGCCCAGCCGCTCATACGCTTCCTCCGTCCCATAGACATTGACAATGAGGCGACGCCCTACCGTTTCCACGACCACTATGTGAAGAAAGCAGACTACTTTACGGAGGACTATCGCGACTACGATTTCAGCGACAACATCATCTACCTGCAGGACGTGGCCAACCAGGACAAGGTCGAGCAGTATGCGAAAGACTTCTACGCCACACAGCCATTGATTAATTGGTCGGGCGGCGATGGTAAGACCCCACGTACGTCCCGTAAGGCCGACCCTGTGGCCAAGGACGTTTCCAACTTCCTGTACAACTGTGCCAAATGGAGAAGCTTCACCTATCCCCTTGATATGTGGAACGCGCCGGTTCTTTTCTTCCGCATAACCCGCATCTACGACCGCGGCTCCTGCGACCATGCCACCATCACCGTCGACGGCCACACGCTGACACGGGTCTCACGGAGCGATGTGTTTTTTTATGATAAAGAAGTGGATGAGGAAGGAAAAGTGGATGATAATTACAATACCATTTACGCAACGCTTAACACCCTCATGGCGTGCTTCACGCCCGAAAAGACATCCAACCTCCTCGATGGCAAGGTTTGGCACCTGCCCTCCTGGAAGACAGCATGGAAATAACCATGGGTTATTTGGAAATAACCTTGGGTTATTCGGAAATAACCTTGGGTTATTGATAATGCGACAAAATCGGGTCCGATAGGCCCGATTTGTCGCTTTTTTTGGCTTCTGTCGCAAGTAAAAAGCAAAAAAAAGGGCAAAACGCGTGTAATTCGCAGAAAATGTGTACCTTTGCACGCAAAAACTAGAAGAACTCTAACTTCAAAAAGAAAAGACAATATGATGAAGAAAGTATTTAACTGGATGCTGATGGCCTCAATAGTAGTGGGCCTTGGCACAACCATCATTGCCTGTAGCGACGATGACGACGACGACAACAAGAGTGAACAACAGAGGCAGGAAGAGGCCAAGCAGGCCGAGGACATATTCTGGGACGTGGTGGGACAGCTCACCAGCGTTGAGAACTACACGGAGGACTACAAGGACAAGACCTTCGAGGCCACCATCGGTCAGCCCTCTTCGAACAATCCCACCGTGCGCATCGTGAGCACGGGCGACATGGCGACAGCCGCCTGGCGCTTTGGTAACCTCATTGGCAACAGTAGCATCAACGAGAACACCCCGTCGTTTGAGTACAAGAACGACGCCGTGGGTACGCTGAGCTACACCAAGACCACCGACGGCAGCTCGCTGGCCACCGTCGACGTGAACATCAAGCAGCTGCCCGGCCTGCAGAAGATTGTCTACTGCACTCCTGAGCAGATGGGCGTAAACGGTGAATTCCGCGGCAATGCCTGGTATCGCTTCGGCGACGTCATCAGCCGCGAATACCCGGACAAGAATGACAACAACAAGATGCTGACCGACTACTGGGTGTGCGTGCGCGCTGCCTGCGGCCCTGCCGGCAAGGAGACCACCCACTGGATCTCGCTCAGCCCCCTGCCTAAGAACAACCGCTTCGAGCACAATGGCAGCAACGGCGCCCACTACGCCGTGCCCAAGGGCATCAGCACCAACACCGAGCACATGCAGAACTTCGCCGAGCTGATGTACGCCATCATCAATCCCCATGAATGGGGACTGAACCTCAACAGCAACGAACGTCTGCCCCATCCCAAGATGTGGCACGACTTCAAGCCCGAACGCTATCAGTACAACAACGAATACTTCTTCGAACGTGTGTACCGCCACTGGGTCGATCCGCAATACGATATCTTCGGCAAGGTGTTCGGCATGAACGACACACAGTTCAAGCAGTATTTCAATACCTACGGTCTGAACCTGCTCGCCAAGGGCTACAGCTGGTGGACGACTTTCAGTTGGGACCTCACCCTGTATGAGTACAACTACTCCAACGGCACCGGCGCAGAGGCCAATATGCACAAGGAGACCTACAGGGCCATCGAGAAGAACGTGAAGGAAATCAAGGACCTGGACTTCACGGGCCAGTACACCAAGAACTACAACTACTTGGTGTCTGAGGCATTCTTCGGCAACAAATGCCCGCGCTATGCTATCCGCCATGCCACGGGTAAGGACCTCTGCGGCGTCACCCCGAATGTCCATAGCAGCATTGCAGGCACCAAGAACGGTGTCACCATTAAAGACGTCTACTGCTACAACCAAGTGAACAACATCCCTGTGAACGACTACGGTGATCCTGACATCACGCCCGCCTACAGCATGCTGAACACACCTGTCGTGGGCTGCATCATCGGCAAGGACGGCAATTTCTACGCCGACCTGAAGAGTGCCAAGGAATATGGCACCGAGGGTATAGCCATGGTGACCTACCTCGGCGGCGACAAGCGCGTGGAGAAAGGCAGCAACTACAACGGCCTGGCCATCGCCCTCGACTATGCCTCACGGGACGGCACCAACATGACCCTAAACTCCACCTGGAGCAGCACAGACACCCGTAACACGTTCTGCTCGTCGCAGGTCACAAATCCTGAGGAGTATGCCAACGTGCTCGACGGCATTGCCTGCACACAGAAACTGAAAGACGGCACTTGCCATGAACATCACGAGCATCCTGCCGCCAAGCAGCTGAACAACTGGAAGACCGACCTTGTAGCCAATCTGCCTGAGGGCTTCAGCAAGTGGTTCGTGCCCAGCATCGGACAGTGGGTGTTGACCCTTGAGGGCATTGGCGAGATAAAGGAGGGTAACAATTACACCTACTCTGGAAAGCTGGTACAACTGGCAGAGAAAGCAGGATTGAAAGATCCCAACATCCATGGAGATTTCTTCACCACGACCGAGAACACATACGACAAAGTGTTCATTATGCAATACAATACCATACAAGGATTTATAAGGTTCAGCACCGAAGCCAAGAAAGGCGAGACCAGTCTTACGCTTCCGATGCTGGCGTTCAAGTACGGCAATGGTGGCACCCAGGATCCCGCAGCGGTGAATCCTAAAATTACCACGTATCCCGCTGAACTTGGCTACGTGCTCACTAACGAAGGCAATTTCTTCCCCAACAAGTCGAAGGCCGAAGCCGCTAACCAGACCCCGATAGCCATCGTGGTATACCTCAGTAATAAAAATGACGCGGATAGCTCCAGCGATGACTACAACGGACTGGCCGTCTCGACCAACATCATAGAAAACAAGGCGTGGTGTACAGACGATCGTGAGGATGTAACCTATACGACGGTGGCCGACAAGGTGAAGGATGCCGTCAAAGTCGATGACGGCTTGCAGCAGACCAAACACCTCATAGCCCTCGAAAGCGAACAGGGTCTCAGCTTCCCTGCAGCCCATGAGAGCCAAGCCATGCCAGGTATCACCAAGACCGGTAAGGCCGAAAAATACAGCACCTTCTTCCTGCCCAGCGTAGGACAGTGGGCACTGATGATGGCAAAATTGGACATTGACTCAGATGTCATCATCAAGAACGAAAGTGATGAGATGACCAAGAAGCTAAGTGAGCTCTTCACCAATGCAGGATTCGAGAAGCCCAAAGACGGCCTCTACTGGACCTCGACAACGCAGTCCAAAGGCAGAGCGTGGATATGGGGTACCAACAAGACCAACTTCCAGGCCTTCTCTATCACTACTGGCAGCCTCATCTATACCCGTCCGTTCATTGCGTTCTACTGCAACATAGATGACTAAGCGGCACAGCGGCACGCGTGCCGCTGGCCTAAATGATAAATGATAATGAACGCTGCCGCGGGGTTTCCCGCGGCAGCGAACAATTAACGAAATGAGGAAGAACCACTGGACCTGGCGCAGCCCATTATGCATTATGCATTATGCATTATGCATTAAGCATTTTCCCTGGCGCAGCCAATTATGCATTATGCATTATGCATTATGCATTATATTCAGCATGAGTTTGCTGTCGTGCAGGGATGATGTTGACATTGAGCCGGAGCCAGTGGTCATTGCCAAGAAAGGCGTGCCTTACGAGGTGATGGTGGCGTTCGCCCCGGGGCAGTTGGGCGACCGGGGCTATGCCGACAACGTGCTGTCGGGCGTGAATATGCTGTCGCGCTTTGCCGACATGTTTGCAGACACGTTGGATGTGCAATTCAATGTGCGCTTCATCTCTCCCTACAGCATGGACGACCTGCAGCAGAGCATCGAGGTGTGGGCAAAGAATGCCGCCAACCCCTTCGTAGACGACAGCTACAAGCGTCGCCTGCTGGTGCTCACCGAGCCTTACATGGTAAACTACATTGACAGCATGAATACGCTGCTGCGGCCCACCGACGAGGTGTTGGTGATGAAGGTGAACGAGGACGACGTGAAGCAGGCTGCCGAGAAAAGCGGCTTAGGTAACAGGCTTCACGGCCTGAACATCTCCGCTGCGCCCAGCATACGCCGTTTCTGCCAGTATATGAAAAGAGAGGTAGGTTATGCGAAAGACAGTGGCAAGCGGCTCAACTACAACACCCTGCCCGTCCATCGGCTCTACGACAAGGACTTCATGGTCTACCGTGACAGCGTCGTAGAGACACTGATCGAGGAGTTAGGCGATAGCACGACCATCGCTCCCTTGGCATTCAGCAACGAGAAGCACCAAGGCATCGTCACGCCCGATGGCCAGTACACCGTCTACCAGTTTGCCTACGTCTGGGCAGACGCATGGCAGACGGTCTACGAGGGCCTCGGATGTGGCTACGCCATCATCGACCTCGGCTCAGGCAATGCCGGGTGGGACTACTGGCTCTTAGGACACGGCACGACAGGAGAAGAGACTTTCCAGACGTTGGTCCTCGACGGCAACGAGTCACCAATATTCAACCGGTACTACATCACCCGGCAATTTGACTCCGCCCTCATAGACTGGGTCCCCTCATGGATGAAGGAGCCTGCCGGCACCATGCCCGCCTTCATGATCTTTGACAGGGAAGACAACGGTACCGGCTACACCTATGAATACTGCATAGATAATATTCCCATCTAACGGGCTTCGCCCTAAATGATAAATGATAAATGATAAATGGGCTGACGCGGACAGACAGACCCTCCCCCGGCCCCTCCCTTAGGGAGGGGAGTAGATAGAACAAAAGGGGAAATGATTAAAAACAGAATTATAGTGAAATAAAGGAACAAGGAGGTATTGAAATAAAGAAGCAAAAGGAGATTGAGATGAAAAAAGCCAAGCGGAAGAACCATATACTCCCCTCCCTTATAGGGAGGGGCTTGGGGGTGGGTCTGCATGTTGTGGGTCTGCATGTTGTGGGTCTTTTTCTTCTCGCTTCTTGCGCTGACGAGCAGGTTATCGTCAGCCCAGTGGTCGACGGTTTCCCCGTCGACACCATCACCGTGAACGTGGACGTGGTGCTGCCCGCCTCGATACAGAAGCAGTGGGAGGACGCCACCGACTGGGCCTTGTCGAACATCGCCATCGCCCAGCAGAAGCTGAACCGCCAGGTGAAGCTGAACCTGCGCTACCACGACGAGGACACGGAGGACTTAGACGAACTGGGCCGCCGCCTCACCCACCCCGCCAAGGGCGACGACACCTGCCACGCCATCATCGGCCCCTACCACGACGACCACGCCATGAGCCTGCTGGCCCATGCCCGCACGGACCGTCTGCCCGTTGTCATGCCCACATGCTCCAGCGCGGAGCTGCAGCGCATCAACGCCCGCAACACCTACGCCTGGTTCATCACCGAGAGCGACATCACCCAGTGCGAGATCATGGTCTCTGCCGCCAAGGCCATGAAGGCTACCGACGTGGCACTGGTCTATTCGGACGACGCCTACGGGCACTCGTTCCGCGACTGGTTCGCCTTCTATGCCGCCGAGCAGGGCATACACATTGCCGGCGGCTTAGAGCCGTACAAGAAAGGACAGGACCTCTCAGCTTTCATGGACGAGGTGCTCAGCGAGTGTAAAGGGAACAGCCTGTACATGAACATCGCGCTGAGCGATGCCATGGACTACAGGGATGTGTGCGAACAGTGTCTCGCTGCCTACCGAACCGACAAGATTGTCGTGATACAAACGCTCTGCGCCAGCACCTCATACGACCAGCAGCTGCTGGCGACCGACATCTACAAGTACCTGGTATTCGGCGTAAGCCCCGTGGGCAGCATGAACTACGGATTCAACCAGACCTACGAAGGTCGCTTCTTCAAGAAACCAATCGGCGGCGAGGCGCAGATGTACGACGCGCTCACCCTCATAGCCCTCGGTGCCGCCCACCGCGCAGCCAACCCTAACGAATGCCTGCTCTATGGTCAGCCGGTGGTCTACAGCGAGCCCCCCTACGAGCCGGGACTGACCGACCACATGCGTTCCGTGATATGTTCTTGGGAAGGTGTGTCGACACAGTGGGATGCCGCCGGACTGTCAACCGCCTTCAGTGAGCTGGCCGCCGGACGCAGCGTCGACATCAGCGGTGCCACCGGTATGCTGTTTGTGGACGATGAGACACAGACCAAGGTGCTGAACACCACCTATATGCTTTGGACATTGAAGGGTGAGACGACAGATGTATACAGCCTAAACAACGTCCAACCCATCATCTACCTCTCCACCGCCGGCACCTCCAGCGAGGCCTCGACCAAGGAGATTTGGAAAATGGACAAGACGTTCATACAGGAATTCCAGGACGACTATGTTCCGAAAAAGCCGCTGCCCGAGCTGACCGACCGCTGGGCCGTGGTCATCAGCCCTTCCACCACCTGGATCAACTACCGTCACCAGGCCGATGCCTTCGCCATGTACCAGCTGCTGCGCCGGCACGGCTACGACGACGCCCACATCGTGCTCATAGTTGAGGACAACCTGGCCTTCGACACGAACAACGTCTACCCCGGAAAGATCTTCGTGGAGGATCCCAAAGAGGCCGGAAATTCCGAATCTGCCGGCAATGACGTCCGCAAGGACGCCGTAGTGGACTACCGCTTCACCGACCTGCGGCCGGAGGACCTGGCCAACATCATGCTGGGGCGGCAGAGCGAACGCCTGCCCCACGTCATCCATCCTGACGCCAACAGCGACGTGTTCGTCTTCTGGAGCGGCCACGGCGGCAGCAAGGACGGCCCCCTCTGGGGCAACGAGGATGCCACGGAGTACTTCGGCAGCCAGCGCCTCATGGACATTGTGGAAGAAATGAGCGGGAAGGGTGTCGACGGGGAAACCAATTCTTCACTCTTCACTCTTCACTCTTCACTTAAAAAGTACCGCCGTATGATGTTCGCCATAGAGACGTGCTACAGCGGCAAGTGGGGTGAAGCCCTCGAGGGCACGCCCGACGTGCTGGTACTCACCGCCGCCAGCCCCTACGAGACCTCGAAGGCCGACGTACACAACAACGAGCTTGGCGTGTACCTCTCGAACGCCTTCGCGCGCACGTTCCGTTTTTATATTGATCTCATGCCATCTATCAGCATCTACGATCTCTACAAGGAGCTGTTCAGGTCTACCAACGGCAGCCATGTCACCATCTACAACCAGCAACAGTACGGCTCCGTCTATGAAGAGACCATGGAGGAGTTCTTTGGCGGGCAAAGCCCTAAATGATAAATGATAAATGATAAATGATAAATGATATTTTTTGGAAGTTAACGAAGTTATCGAAGTTATCGCGGTCTGCGACCGCTCGAAGTTAACGACAATAGACGTAAGCGCTAATATCTGCGAAAAAAACTATCGTCGTTAACTTCGATAACTTCGAGCGAAGCGATAACTTCGATAACTTCCAAATATTACGGTGGATGCGACAAATTGCGGGGGAATTCCGCGATTTGTCGCAATTTCTTTAATGATGCCGCGGGTATATGCAAGAAAAAAAACAAGATTCCTTTGCAGTTTAACAGAAAATAATTATCTTTGCAGCAGATGAAACTGAAGCAACATACGAGACTGAGCATCGTGGTGATTGTCATCGCCGCCGTGCTGCTGGAAGTGACCACCGCCGTGCAATACTTCACCGCACGCGAGGGCATCACCCAGCAGCTGACGGAGAAGGCACAGCGCGACCTGACCCTCAGCCCACGCATCGCCAAGGTGAAGCGGGAGGTGGAGCAGGCCGTCGACAAAGCCGTGCCCGAGATCAAACGCCAGCTCATGGAGGTGGACATCGACACCCTGGCCATGCTGCTGCGCCGTCTGTCGGCCAGCCAGCACCAGGTGGTGGGTGTCAGCCTTGGTTTCGTACCCGGTTTCGTACCCCCGCACATCGAGCAGCACGTGGAGGCGTCCGACCGCCCCGACGGGCGCTTGGGCATCTATATCTATGAGGAGGAGCAGGAGATAGACAGCGCACAGCGCCTGCAGGCCATCAAGGACACCACCATCGAAGACAGCAAGCTCATGGAGCTGCACCAGAGCTTCATGCACTTCGACTACACCGTGCGGCCGTGGTTTGCCAGCGTGGTCAGCGGCCATCACGTCACCCAGTCGGGCATGAAGGGGTACTGGAGCGAGCCCTACGAGGGCAACATCAACTATGTGCTGATGTGCAGCTACTCACGCTGCCTGCACGACTCCACGGGACAGGCCGTGGCCGTGCTCGCTGCCGACGTGCCGCTGCGCGAGCTGTCGGCCATGGCCACACAGCTCATCGAGAACCAGCACCGCTCACTCATAGGCATCATTGCGCTCCAGGTGCTCGGACTGCTGGCATTGGGCTTCATCATCCACCGCTCAGTGAAGAACATCCGCCGCCTGCAGGCAGAGCGGATAGAGAAGGAGCGTTTCCTCAGCGAGCTGTCGGTGGCACGCGACATCCAACAGTCGATGATCCCCAAGACATTCCCGGGCTATCCCGACCGCGACGACGTGGAGCTGTACGCCTCGCTGACACCGGCACGTCAGGTGGGCGGCGACTTTTACGACTTCATCTTCAGCGGCAGTCGCATCTGCTTCTGCATCGGCGACGTCACGGGCAAAGGCATCCCCGCCGCCCTGCTGATGACCGTCACCCGATCCTTCTTCCGCACCGAGGCCACCAGGGTGCTGAACCACGAATCCCTCGCGTCACTCTACCCCACCCCACCAACACCCAACACACCAACACCCAACACCCATCACCCAACACCCAACCCCGCCGCCAACATCGTGCAGGGAATGAACCAAATACTCTATGAAGAACAGTCGAGTGGCTACTTCGCCACACTGTTCGTCGGTGTTCTCGACCTCCGCACCGGCCAATTAGACTACTGCAACGCCGGTCACGAGGCACCAATTGTCATCAATACATCAAATAATAATATGAAAGAAGAAACGTTGCCCGTCTGTCCAAACCTCCCCGTAGGGGCATTGGACGACTGGGCCTTTGAAGGACAACAGACACAGCTACAGCCAGACGACATGCTCCTCCTCTATACCGACGGCCTGACCGAGGCGAAGAACGAGGAAGGAGAGTTCCTGACCCGCCAGCGCGTGCATGAGATAGCACGGCAGGCCGTAGGCCGCTCGCCGCGCGAGGTGGTGGAGCTGATGGAGACATCCGTCAAGCAACATGCCGGACAGGCCGAGCAGAGCGACGACATCACCCTGCTGTGCCTGAAGTGGAAAAAGAAAGAGTTAGAACTGAAGGCCGACATCGAAGAGCTGTCGCGCATGAAGGACTTCGTGGTCGACGCCGCCGGACAGGCCGGACTGAGCACGAAGGACACCAAGCGGCTGCGGTTGGCCGTGGAGGAGGCGGTGACCAACGTCATCATGTATGCCTATGACGGCTGCCAGAGCCGTCCCCTCTCCATCCGCACAAACACCACGGACGATGCCCTCTTGGTGACCGTCACCGACGAGGGCCGGCCATTCGACCCCACGAAGGCTCCCATGGCCGACACGACCCTCCCCCCCGACAAGCGACCCGAGGGCGGACTGGGTATCCTCTTTATCCACCAGATGAGCGACGGACTTGACTATCGCCGCGAAGATGGCAGGAACATACTGACGATTCGGAAGAATCTCAATGCGAAATACGCAAGTTAGGAAAGAACAAAAAACACCATGGCGATGATGAATATTACAATGACTGAAGAACAGGGCCGGATGGTGGTTGCCATCAGCGGCGACTTCGACAATACGGCCAGCAGCAAGGCGGAACAAAAACTGGCACCCCTGTTCGAACGCGACGACTGCGACATCGTGATTGACTGCTCTGAGCTAGAATACATCAGCTCCAGTGGCCTGCGCATCATGCTCAACATCTACAAGCATACGCGGAAGAACGGCCATCGCGCCATTCTCCGAGACCTGCAAGAGGATGTGGAGGAAGTGCTCCGCACAGGTGGTTTCCTACAGCTGTATGAAGTGGAGGGGTGAAATAATGAGCGAAGAGATAAAGAAGCTACAGGCTGAGAACGAGAGACTTAGGGAGGAGGTGGAACGCCTGAAGGACGAGTTGCTGCGACTGGTGGAGCGCAACCTGGACCTGAGCGAGCAGATGGAGTGCTACACAGAGCTGCGGCGCCGTGTGGAGGTGGCGCGTGAACTGCTCGACGGCAACATCAACCGCCAGCGTAACGCCGACCTGCAGGACGATGCACAGCTCCTGGCACTGCTGGAGCTGCGCGTGGAGCAGCAGCGCCTGCACCTGCAGCCCGACTTCGACACCGACGCGCTGGCCAAGCTACTCGGCGTGAGCCACGACCGGCTGGTACGGCTGTTCCGCAACAAGACCATCCACCGCACGCCCGAAGCCTACATCAGCAACCTCCGCGTATTGGCCGCCCTGCGGCTGTTGCGCGAGAAACCCAACTACAGCATCGCCGCCATTGCCGAGGAAGCCGGCTTCGGCAACGTCCGCACCATGCAACGCCGCATTCAGGAGGCCATCGGCATGACCCCCGCCGAATACCGCCAGATTCTCACGAGAGACGCGTAGCGGGCGAAGCCCTGCGGGCTGCGCCCTAAATGATAAATGATAAATGATAAATGATAATGGGCTGCGCGTAGCGGGCTGCGACCTGCGGTCTAATTGATAATTGATAATTGATAATGGATATTACTGGACGGCCACCCAGACTGGCAAGAACGGCGAAGCCTGGCAACTGGGCATCACGAAAAATGGTGCCCTATTCTCCAAGCAGGATAAAATCTAAGGCCGCTATCTCCGTCCCGTCTGCCTGTTCAGAACGAAGTGATAACGCTGCCTGAGGCAGCAACGCCCGAGACAATGAACAACGACAACAACGAATAATAACAAATAACAAAAAACAAAATGAAAGCAAAAAGATTTACATGGCACAGCCCATTAAGCATTAAGCAAAGGCTACGGGTAGGCGCATCAGCGGGAATTTATGCATTAAGCATTATGCATTATGCATTATGCATTGTATTGCTGAGTGGTCTCAGCATGAGCATGACATCCTGTAGTGATGATGACGACGACAAGGACGGGCGCTCCGCAGAGGAGATTGCCCAGGATCCGTATGAGAAAGAGAGTGAAGCTGGCGACGCCCTCTACCGTCTGGTGAGCCAGCTGTCGGTGTGCGACTCGCTGCCCAACGACTGGAAGACCGCGACCTTCGAGCCGAAGCTCGGTCAGGTGCTCGACCAGTCGCAGCCCCGCGTGCGTACCATCACGGTGGCCAACGCTACGGAGGCCGTCACCCGCTATAACTCGCTGACGGGCAAGAACCTGGCTGCTACCACCACGAGCGACACCTACACGGTGGACGGTGTGGGCACGCTGACGTTCACCATGGGCGCCGCTGGCACCGTGGCCACCATCGACGTGGACGTGAAGCAGATGCCGCAGCTCGCACAGCTGCGACTGGTGTCAGCCGCCAGCGTCGGTGAGAACGGCTCGTTCGACGGCGAGCCCTACTACCGCTTCGGCGACGTGGTGAAGGACAAGGACAACTGCTACTGGATCTGCGTGCGCCCCGCCTACAGCCCCGACAAGAAGGAGGACACCCACTGGATGTCGTTCCAGGTGGGGCCGAAGAACGTGAAGACCTACCAAAAGTCGAAATGCCTGGAACAGAAGTACCCGGTGGACCTCGGCGTGCAGAAGGAGAAGATGCAGTACCTGGCACAGCTGTTGGCTATCCTTGCCAACCCTCAGGGTTACAAGACTAAAGCCGGCACTGCAGGCAACTACTTCAACAACCACACCACCGGCCTCGGCGGCCTGAATGAGGCGGCCATGCCCGTGAAAGATCTGATAACGCTGGCCAAACTGTGGGAGCAGTATAACATATGGGATAAGGTGATGCCTGCCGGTCTCGATACTGACGAAGTGAACGACTTCAAGAACCGTTTCAAGGATGATAAGGATGACTTGCGCTTCATCTACGAGAAGGGCAGCACCAGCGGCACAACCCTCACCATTCAGACGGTAACCTACAACAACGCCGAAACTTTCTATACGTCGCTACCTAACTACACAGCCGTTAAGATGGATATGCGCGAAGTGGACTTCGACATCACCAACAGCTACACCGGTCGTGGCGTAAGTGGCAAGCATGCCTATCCCGTGAATAATGCCTTCGTGGTGCGCTACAAGACGGGCTTCCAAATCTCCTCGAACTGGTTCTTCAACCCCAAACCCACGGAGGCCATCGAGGGTGTGACGGAGGTGTTCCGCTTCAATGCCTGCAAGGACAAGGCGGCCTTCACCAAAGATGAAGCCGAGGTGGGCATGATCATGGCCAAGAACGGTAAGTTCTATACCAGCGAGGCCGGCTGTACGGATGCCAAGACCGCCCCCGTGGCCTACGTGGTGTACATCGGTAACGATGCCGAGGCCAGTGGCGCCTACCGAGGCCTGGCCATGAGTTACAGCGCGAGCAACGAAATGAAATGGGATGAGACCGACAGCAGAAAGGAGGTCTGCATAGAGGACACAAAAAAGAATACCAACAGCTGGGAGAAACAGAACAACGGCGTCAGCCGCACCGAGAAGCTGGCCACCGACGGCCACGACCATCCCGCCGCCAAGTGGGCCTACAACTTTGTGGTCGACGGTTTCAACCCCTCTGTCTACGGTTTCTCGCGCTGGTTCTTGCCCACCGTCGGCCAGTGGCTCATGGCATGCAAGGGACTTGGCGGAACCATTAAGCATGAAGATAACAAAGAAGTCTATTCGGTTGATAAACTTGATAAGAACCTGGATTATAACATCCGCGAGAACGCACCCAATTTCTCCATCAGAGCTATTGCGTGGACAAGCACCGAAGTTGACTCAAAGAATGCCGTGTATTTCGCACTACAGCTGGAACAAAAAACGGAAACCCGTATCCACAGTAAGGAGTTCCATGCCGATGTGAGACCCTTCATCGCCTTCTGACGGCCGACGGCCTGCGGCCGAAGGCCTAAATGATAAATGATAAATGATAATTGATAATGCGACAGAATCGGGCTGTGAAGGCCCGATTTGTCGTAAAATATGGTCACTGTCGCAGGTAAAACGCAAAAAAAAGAGGCAAAATGTACGTAATTCGCAGAAAATGTGTACCTTTGCGCACAAAAACAGGGCGGCACGCGCCCTAACTTCCCGAATAAGCGAGAACCATGAGAGCTTGCTCTCCGCTCGGCTCTGCCGCTTGCTACCGAAGGGACGCAAGAAATGGCCGAGCGTGAGGGAAGTCGACGAAGTCAATTGATAATTGCTAATTAATATGATGAAGAAATTATTCAACTGGATGCTGATGGCTGCACTGGTAGTGAGCTTTGGCACAACCATCACCGCTTGTAGCGATGATGACGATGATGAGAAGAAAGGTGGAAACGAGGAGCTGAAAGCCGACGACCCATACGAGAAGAATGGTGAGGTGGCTTCCGCCCTGTTCCGCGTAGTAGGTAACCTGTGCGGGCTTGACTCGCTGTCAGACAACTGGAAGTCAGCCACTTACGAGCCGACGAAGGGTAAGGTGCTCGACGCCTCGCAGCCGCTGGTACGCTCTATTGCCGTGGCCAACCTGGCCGAGGCTGTGTCGGTGTTCCGCAGCCTCACTGGCGAGAACATCGCCGACAACGCCACCACCGCCACCTGGAGCAAGGACGGCGTGGGTAGCCTGAAGTTCACCGCCACGAACAGCAGCGCCGAGACGGCTGTCATCGACGTGAACATCAAGCAGATGCCCAAGCTGTCGCAGCTGCGCCTCGTGCCTGCCTCGGCCATGGGCGAGAACGGCTCGTTCACCGGCGACCCCTATTACCACATCGGCGACGTGGTGAAGGACGGAGACGGCCGCCACTGGATCTGCGTGCGCTCGGCCTACAGCCCCGCCAGCAAGGAGGATACCCACTGGGTGTCCATGCAGATTCTCACCGCCGACAGCAAGAGCACGAAGTTCAAGACGAACGTCCGCACCATCAATGCCAAGACCGGCAAGAACGGACTGCACAAGATCCAGCAGAAGTTAGGCAACAGCGAGGACACGAAGCACTTGAAGTACTTCGCACAGCTGATGTACATCCTGAACAATCCAAAACAATACTCTAACAACAATTCCAAGGGTATGGTCATGGAGGACGGTTTGGGCGACCTGAGCGTCCAGGCCCACAAAAACGTCTATGTGGAGAACCTGGCCAAGTATTGGAAAGACAACAACATCTGGGATCTGGTACTGCCTGGCACTATAGAAAACGGAAAGCTCACTAAAGGCAAGGTCACTAAGGCTTACTTCAATGACGTTAATGACGGCATCACCATGCTCTACTACGGTCACGACTTCTCGATGATGGGCATGGGCAACGACTGCACCATCTACACCTGCCAGCAGAGCGGCACCTGTCTTAGCACACAGACCTTAGGCAAGAAGACCTGGACCTACAATGCCGATGAGAACACGAAGTTCGACTGCACCGAATTCGCCCTTAACGGTCAAGCCGGGACAAATACCAATGCCGGCTATACCGGGAAAGCCATCCTCATCGTACAGGCTTCTGGCAAGCAGCTCAACGGCGGCTCCGACCCCGGTCCTACCAAGACAATCGGCAAGTGTACCGACGTCTTGGTGGGTAAGGACAAGAACTTCAACACCGAACAGCAGCAAGAAGACCCCCAAGACCCCCAGCCCAACGTCACCCCGGCCTTATCCAAGCCTCAGTTAGGTGCGCTCGTTTCAAAGAATGGTGTATTCTACAAGGACTTGTTATCATACGAGTATTACGAGGGTAAGAATAACAAGCCTATTGGCATCGTTGTTTACATGGGCGACAACAAGCGCGTGGAGAAAGGCAAGAACTTCAACGGACTGATCATGACCATGGATAATGTCTATCACGCATTGTATAAGAATGACGCCTACGCCTATGCCAGCAGTGATGATGCCTGTACATCCTATTGCTCCACTGCCACGGCCAAGTTCGGAAACCTTGCACTCGTCCTCGACGGCATTGCCACCACCGATCGGCTGGCTAACGCCAACTGCACGGCCGGTCACACGCACAATGCTGCCAAGTATGCAAAGGATTTCAATGCCAAGCTCTACATAGAGAACAATTTGGACGGAAACAAATTCAGTAGCACCTTCCTGCCCAGCGCCGGACAGTGGATCCTGGCCATGCAGGGCATGGGAGCCACCTGGAACAAGAACGATGGACAGTTCTCGAAGAGTGTATCGGTATACAATTTCTTCAATAATTCTGGCGTCAAGGAGTATTGCCCCAAGGGAAAATACCTTTCCGCCACCGAGAAATCCTTCAATCTTACCTACGGTATGCTCTTCGCTACTGATGGATCGGACGGCTATATGAACTCTTTCAAGAAGAGTGAGGAATGCTGGGTACGCGCCTTCATCGCCTTCAAGTATGACAATGGCGGCACCCAAGATCCCGATGCCCTGCCCTCCGAGGTTATGGAGCAAGCATCCAAGGTTGGCCACGTGTTAGCTGCCAACGGTAAGTTCTACAAGAATGCTTCCGATGCCAGCTCGGCCAATACCAAGCCCGTGGCCCTCGTGGTCTATGCAAATTCCAGCGGCGACCCCGTGGAGACTGGCACCGCCTATGAAGGTCTCGCCATCAACCTGACAGATGTGACAGGAGCGTGGGGAGATTGGAAGACAGAAGATGCGAAGTATTACAGCACCCACACGCAAGACATGAGCCAGATAGCCACCTTCAAGGACGGTATCGCCCAGACCAACAAGGCCCCCGAAAAATCGATGGCAAAAAAATGTAGCACCTTCGACTATAAATACAATGAGAATTTTTCCGAGGACTTCAGCAAGTGGTTCCTGCCCAGCGCCGGCCAGTGGATCCTCGCAGCCGAGGGCTTAGGCAACAAGTGGAACGGTTCGAGCCAGTTTGACAAGGACAAGAGCACTGTGTTCCAGAGCTTCCAGGACGCCTTTACAAAAGCCGGACTGTCGAATTATAAGCTGAAGGAAAACCTCAAGTACTGGACTAACACGCAGAACTCCGAGATTTACATCTGGACATTCAGTAAGAACAACGGCATCAGTTCCGCCAGCCTCGATGAGTTGGCTAATGCCGCCCGTGCGTTCGTGGCCTTCAAACTGAATTACTAATATAACTGGCGTTTATTCTCAAATAACCCAAGGTTATTGCAAAATAACCCAAGGTTATTTGAGAATAACCCATGGTTATTGGAAAATAACCCTTGGTTATCGGGAAACAAGAGAAAAAAAACGACATAACGACAATGAAGACAAAACGATTTAATTGGCGCAGCTCATTATGCATTATGCATTATGCATTAAGCATTCTCATGGTGAGCGCGCTCACCATGAGCTGTAAGGACGATGACGACAAGCTGTCGGCTGAAGAGCGGGCAGAGAAAGAGGCAGCCGAGCTGGCAGAGAAAGCCTCGAAGTTCTGGAACGTAGCAGGTCAGCTCGTCGGTACCTTGCAGGCCACCGACGACTATGCCTCAAAGACCTACGAGCCCACCATCGGTGAGCCGCAGCAGGGCAACAGCACCGTGCGCTTGGTGGTTACCGACGATGCAGCATCGGCAGCCCAGCGTTTTGCCGACTTGGTGGGCTTGGACAATGGCGTCATGAACAGCGAGACAGCCACCTATTCTTGGAGCGACCCCGACGTGGGCACGCTCACCTACACGAAGAGCACCGACGGCCAGACCTTGGCCACGGTCGACGTGAGCATCAAGCAGATACCGAAGCTGCAGAAGATCATCTACCTCACCCTCGCACAGAAGGGCGACAATGCCAACTACTCCACCTGCTACTACCGTTTCGGCGACGTCATCTCGCGCGCAAACGAGGATGGCAAGATGGAGTACTGGGTGTGCGTGCGCCCCTCGTTCGAACCCGAGGGCAAGGGCGACAGCCACTGGATCACCCTCAGTCCCCTGCCGAAGAAAAACATCTACTCCTACACCTCGAAGACCAACGGCTTCACCTACACCCTGCCCAAGAACCTGGGTGTCAACAAGAAGCACATGCAGAACTTCGCCGAGATGGTGTGGGCCATGACCAATCCCGACAAGTGGGAACAGAACATCACGGACAATCCCTACAAGAGCATCTTCAACAAGGGTGTGCCCATGTTCAACGACTTCGACAAGTCCCTCGTGAAATACCACAGCCAGCAGTTCTGGAAGCGCGTCAACAAGGGTTGGGAGGAGACCAAGGTCACCCTGTCCAAAGGCAAGGAGGTAGACCTGTGGCACGCCATCCTCGCTGAATCGCGCAGTGAAATGAGTACCCTCTTGTACAACAGAGGCCTCTACCTGCTCTGCGACGGCTATTCGTGGAACACCTTCTTCAGCAACTCGCCCACGCTCTATGAATACATCTATAAGTACGGACGTAATGCGCAAAGCAACTGCCATGACGTGACCTACGCCAAGCCGTCGGCCCAGGTCATCTACAAGGACGATCCCAGCAAGGACTTCGTGATTGACGTGGCCGATGAGTACACCGACGTGCATCCTTACTTGGAGATAGTGAAGTTCTTCGGCACCAGCGACCACCGCCACATCATCCGCCACGCCACCGGTGACGAGCTGAGCGCACTGACCGGTACCGTCTACAACAAGAAATTTCCCATCGACGGCTTCACGGAGGTCTACAACTACAACAAGCGGTACGGCATCAACAACCTCAGCGTAGAGCCAGAGGAACGTGATGACATCCTCGACAGCGAAGGCACTTTGGAAAAGCCCGTGGTGGGCTGCATCCTGGGTCAGGACGGCAAGTTCTACACTACATGTGCCATAGCCAACAAGAAGAGCACGGCAGCGGCCGTCGTGGTCTATATAGGCGACAGCGACAACCCGGTAGAGACCGACACCGAGTACACCGGCCTGGCCATGGCCCTCACGAGTGTTAGGAACGTGCAGTGGAACGAATCGTCATTGAGTAGTGATTCAGACTGCGGTCTCGAGTATGCAAACAGCATGAAGGCCCTGCGGCCTCACCTCGACGGCATCAGCAACACCAAGTACCTGGTTGGCGGCTGTAACGGCAAGGGGCACAAGCATCCTGCCGCCAAGGCCTGTATCGACTACACACCCAAGGTGGGCGAAGAGGGTCTGCAGACCTACGACTTCAGCGGATGGTTCCTGCCCGCCGGTGGACAGTGGATCCTGGCCTACAAGGGCCTCGGCATGACATGGGATGATGAAAGTGGTAACAAGTCTGTTAACAATAGGGAAGAAGAACGTGAAGCCGTCAAACGGCTGTTGGAAAAGGCTGAAGTTAGCTTCAGCACATACACCTACCACGCATGGACGTCGACGCCATCCAAGCCAGAATGGGTCAATACGTTCGCTCTTTCCTATAACTACTTGAATCCCGACATTAAGGCATTCATGCAAATGCCCGTAGTGCCCTTCATCGCGTTTAAGCGGGCGAAGCCCTAAATGATAAATGATAAATGATAATGGCCTGCGGCCATGCGACAAAATCGGGTCCATAAGGCCCGATTTGTCGTTTTTTAAGGCTACTGTCGCATATATATATAAAAAAAAAGGCACAAAATGTACATAATTCACAGAAATTGTGTATCTTTGCAAACAAAACAGGGCGGGCTGCAGCCTGCGGGCTGCGCCCTAAATGATAAATGATAAATGATAATTGATAATGGATAATTGATAATTTTTTAATATGATGAAGAAACTATTCAACTACATGCTGATGGCTACACTGGTAGTGAGCCTGGGCACAACCATCACCGCTTGCAGCGATGATGACGATGACAAGAAAGGCGGAAACGAGGAGCTGAAAGCCGACGACCCATACGAGAAGAATGGTGAGGTGGCTTACGCCCTGTACCGCGTGGTGGGCACCCTGTGTGAGCTCGACTCACTGCCCGACAACTGGAAGACAGCCACCTACGAGCCGACGAAGGGTAAGATCCTCGACGCCTCGCAGCCGCTGGTACGCTCCGTGACCGTGGCCGACCTGTCCGAGGCCGTGTCCATGTTCCGCACCCTCACGGGCGAGAACCTCGCCGATAACGCCACCACCGCCACCTGGAGCAAGGACGGCGTGGGTAGCCTGAAGTTCACCGCCACGAACAGCAGCGCCGAGACGGCTGTCATCGACGTGAACATCAAGCAGATGCCCAAGCTGTCGCAGCTGCGCCTCGTGCCTGCCTCGGCCATGGGCGAGAATGGCTCGTTCACCGGCGACCCCTACTACCACATCGGTGACGTGGTGAAGGACGGAGACGGCCGCCACTGGATCTGCGTGCGCTCGGCCTACAGCCCCGCCGGCAAGGAAGACACCCACTGGGTGACCATGCAGCTGCTCGCCGCCGACAGCAAGAGCACGGGCTTCAAGACGAACGTCCGCCTCATCAAGGCCAAGACCGGCAAGAACGGACAGCACAAGATCCAGCAGAAGCTTGGCAACAGCGAGGAGACGAAGCACCTGAAATACTTCGCACAGCTGATGTACACCCTGAACAATCCCGATAAATACGCCAGCCGCAATGCCAAGGGCGACATCATGGAGGACGGTTTGGGCGACCTCGGCGTCAAAGCCCACAACGATGACTACGTGAAGAACCTGGCCAAGTATTGGAACGACCATAACATCTGGGACCTGGTACTGCCTGGCGTTATAGATAAAGGACAATTTGTTAAAGGCCAAGTCAAAAAGTCTTACTTCGATTACAGTATCGACGGCATCACCATGCTCTACTACGGTCACAACTTCTCGATGCTGGGCATGGGCAGCGACTGCACCATCTACACCTGCCAGCAGAGTGGCGACTTTAACAGCACACAGACCTTAGGCGAAAAGACCTGGACCTACAATGCCAATGAAAACACGAAGTTCGACTGCACCGACTTCGCCCTTTACGGTGAAGCTAAAGCGGAGAACACCAACGCCGGCTATACCGGCAGAGCCATCGTGGTGGTACAGGCCTCGGGCAAGCAGCTGAACGGCGGCACCAACCCCGGTCCTACCAACAAAATCGGCAAGTGTACCGACGTCTTAGTGGGTCATAAAGAGAAGCTCGATCAAGTCGAAGAGGTAATTACCAATACCAATGACAATCCACAGGTGGGCCATATCATCAGTGATAATGGCAATGTCTTTGCCACCTATTCTGCAGCAAAGAAGGATTCCAAATACGAACCCGTTGCCATGATTGTCTATAATAATCATGGCAAAATGAATGAATTGGATGAAAGTACCGGCAACAGTGTCTTAGCCATCTCCTTATACTATGCCAATCCCGGTAGTGAAACTTTATTGACATGGGGACCGACCAATGCGGTCTGTGGCACCGTCATCGACCAAGACAAGGACTACACTAAGTTCATTAGTACGAGTACCGGTATAAGCATCACGAAAAAGCTCTGTAATGATAGTCACGAGCACCCCGCTGCCGAAAGCTCCAGGGACGTCTTAAAGGATCATTTAATAGACGACGAGCCTGGCGGACACTTTCAATTTATGCCCTCACAGTTCTTCCTGCCTACCCCGGGACAGTGGGTGTGGGCCTTTAAGGGCATGAACGTATGGGATTACTCTGCACAAGGCGCCATGTTAATTAAGGCCATCAATGATTTATACGACAAGGCCGGGGTGCCTGAGGAAAAGCGCATCACTTATGACATCACTCTTAAAGGCAAATGCAGATTTTGGACCAGCATTGAGGCCAGCGAGGAATATGCCTACGCGGTGGAGATCGACGAGAGTAACGGCGTCCGCTTCGTGAAAGTGAAGAAGAGCGAAAAACTCTGGGTTTTCCCCTTCATCCTCTATGGATAAGCGGCACGCCGTGCCGGCGTACCTAATTGATAATTGATAATGGATAATGGATAATTGATAATTAATAATAATATTATGAGTATGAAAAAGTATTTTAACTATTTGCTGATGGCTGCTTTAGTGGGCGGCCTCAGCTGGAGCGTCACCGCTTGTAGCGACGACGACGACAAGGACGACATCAAGACGATTACCGTCGATGATGATCTCATTGAGCACGGTATCCAAGTGGAAGCTGCGGGTGAAACCGTAGACGTCAACGTGAAGATGGAAGGCACCTGGACGGCCAATATCGACAATGCCGAGTTAAACGGAGAGACCTGGGCCACCATCAAGAACAACCACCTGACCTTCCAAGGTATGCGCACACTGAGGCTGAGCTTCACCCCCAACCCTGATGGTTCTGACCGCAGGGCCACCCTGAACCTCTTCGGACTGGACGGCGATCCCGTCACCATTGCCATCAGCCAGAAAGGTAAAGACGCCAATGACGCCGCATCAAGTAGCGCAGTGGAGTTCATGCAACATGGATTAGGCCATGGCGTCAATGTTTCCTATGCCATGGACACGGCCTATATTGCCAAGAGAGTTGATCCTGATAAAGGTGGCTCTTTTCAATGGCAAAACATCATGAGAACCGACATGGTTTATAATATGCGCAACATTGAGAAACTGGTTAAAACGGGAGCTCTCAATGATGAAGCATACACCGAGGCCAAGTATAACGTCTACGCACTGAAGGCCTCGCTCATCGACTCTACCGTGGCCCAGGATAAGAACTTCAAAGTGGGCATCAACATGTCCCTCTCCTTCGGTTTCATTGAATTCTCGGCCGGTGTGACCTATCAGGCCCAAAAAAGTGAGAGGCGCGGACACGTAGACTGGTCCATCATCCGTAAAGCACCTATGTATCATACTGCGGTGTCGCCCCTTGAAATTGCCACCTACGCCAAGGATCAGTCGGCCGATGGTCTCATGAAATACGGTGAGGAATATGCCAAGCTGGAAGAGGATGTGGCAACGAAATACGGATCCTGGGAAGAGCTAAAGAAGAAGAACGTCTTCCTCTACACCGCCTGGAAAAAGAAGCTCGACACGTACAGGCCCGACTTCGGTAATGTCTTCAGCACAGGCTTTTCCGGCGTTCTGTGGGACTACTACAAAGGCATGATGACTGGGGACACCCAAGGTGCTGACAAAGCACTGGCCAATATCGACGAATCGTTCAGTCCCTTCTTTATCACCGGCGGCGACTGGGGCGGTTCAATGAGTATTCTCATTCGCATTGACACCACGAAGATGCAGGGTAAGGACACCCTGTGGGCCGAGCTGACCGGTAGTTTGGGCAACTTTGGCGATGTCAACGGTAATCTGGAATTGTCAACAGAAGGTATGAACATGCTCCGCGATTGCAAAATCGATGTGAACCTCCTTGGCGGCGATCCGAAAGTGGGCGATGAAGTCACTTCCTGGATCCTCAGCCCGGAAGTGACCAGCTATTCCAGGTTGCAGGGGGTTCTCTCAAACTGGATTGACTCCATGACAAGTCCCAGCGAAGGCGGTAACAAACAGAGCAGCGCACTGCCCACCGAATTCATCTATACGCCCATCTGGCAGCTGATGGATCCCGACTACAGGGATTATGCCCGTGACTGGTTCATGGCAAAGTATAAGGACAATCCCTCTGTGATGTCCTACTTCGCCATAGCCGAGGGCACACACGCCAGCAAAGATGATGCCGGAGCTCTCATGGCAGGCAGCTTAGAAAAAACTAAAAAATAAAACCACCGCGTATGGACAGGCCCTGCGCTTGTCCATACGCGATGCCTTATAAACACCCCAAGCGAATGAATACACATTTCCACAAACTGTTGGCGGCAGCCATGCTCATAGCCGTCATAACAGGACTGAGTACGGCATGCCAGGAGGAAACACTCTTGGACGAGGTGCCTGTCATGGTTCAGGAAGAGGCCAAAGACCAGCCTTTCCAATGGACACGTGCCGAGGACAAGGAGACACGCCATGCCTTCCTGCGCAATTTCGGCGTAGGCTACAGCTATGATGCCGTGCGCGGCGAGTACTGCAACTGGGAAGACATTCGCTGCCAGGTCATCAACCGTGCCCGGCTGGACTACGCCATGGAGATGTATGGCACCAGCGACCTGTGGTCTAGCGGCTACGCCCCCACCTACCACAGCATTGCCAAATACGAATACTCCCACCGCGACTACATAGCCGCCTCGACCATCAGTACGAAGGAGGAGATAGACTTAGGACTCTACAGCGGCACGAAGCGCAAGAAGCAGTACGTATTGGAGGACGGCGTGGAAGAGAACTTCTACTACACCATCACCGAGGAGGTGCAGTTAGGCATACAGAGCATCGACGTGGCCAGCATCTGCGCCACGGCCAAATACTACACAGATGACGTGCTCACCTATAGCTTCATCGATGCCGTCAAGCACTTGGCCACAGTAACGAACGACAACTTCGCCGCCGTCGACTCGTTTATCAATGTGTGGGGAACGCATGTCATCGTAGAGGCCTCGTTAGGCGGCAAGCTGCAGTTAGACCTGCAGAACAGCATGTGGCGCTACAAGGACAACGTGAAGGAGGAGGAATACACCTCGAACGACATCGCCTTCTTCTACTCCAAGCGCGAGGAGAACCGCAAGACCATCACCGACTATAAGTTCATTACCGATGCCAACCTCTGCGTGACGGCCTTCGGCGGCGACCAGAGCACACTGACCGGCCTGTTGGGCGAGTACAAGTACGACGGCACCCGCACCTTCAGCACCGAGGGCGTGAGGAAGTGGACGGAGTCGCTACACTTTGACAGGGAAAACGACGAGAACTCAAACGTCGAGATGATCAACATGAAGGTGGAACCCATCTGGACCTTCATCAAGGCCATCGACGAAGACGTGGCCTTGGTGGTGAAGGCCCACGTGATCAACGACGCCAAGGCCATGCAGGCCCTCTTAGGCGAGCGCAACTTCTTCAGTACGCAGTTCCCCGTGGAATATTCCTCATGCTCTTTCCAGTACCGCAAAGGCACTGGCGACTGGCGGGAGATCACCCGCACGGACTCCAGCACCGAGCCCATGGTGGTGAACATTGTCAGCGGTGGCCGCTACATTGCCACCGTCTGCCATGAGCATATTAACGGACACTGGATGTGGGTGGCCTACCCCATCTATGAAGGTAAGATCAAGCTGGCCTGCGGCTTAGGCGTGCGCGACGACAACACCTACTGGGAAGTAAGTTGGAGAAACGGCCTGCTCTTCACCGAGGAGGTAACCTTTTTTCATGGTGAAAGCCCCACGGGCAAGACCTTCTACATCAACGGCGGCCAGCTGGCTCTGGTGCCCAGTGAAAGCGTGGACTATGCCGAGAGCTTTGCACTGCCCTACTACGAGTTGAGCGGCGGCGTGCGCCCCGACGGCAGTTACGAGAGCTTGGCCTTCCCCGTGCTCAAGGACGGACCGGAGTTCGTTTGCCACAAAGCCCCCCACAACTTAGCCATTCCTCTCATTTCCTGGGAGAAGGCGAATGGTCCCGTCGGCGCAGCCGGAATCAGCAACAACGTTGACTACTGGAAGCGCCTGTCGGAGTTCACCTACATCTATAATCCCAACGAGACAAGGAAGTAGATAGGAGTAAAGGAGTAAAGGAGTTTTGGAGTTTAGAAGTTTTGGATACTATGCGATCAAGGAAGGATAAAAAGTATATACTCCCCTCCCTTACAGGGAGGAGCTGGGGGGTGGGTCTGCATGTTGTGGGTCTGCTGTTCCTTCTCCTCCTCACCGCCTGCCACGACGATGACGGACCTGACGGTCCCGATCCTGGTCCCGAGGCAGCGGCATGGACGGTGGACGTGCTCGGCGGCGGTGCCGTAGAGACCGACGACGAGGGCAACGTGTATTTCGAGCGCAGCGCCACCTTCGGCAGCCTGCGCCTGAAGATTCAGGGCTACGACGCCCAGCGCGACAGCACCGTCAAGGTGACCTTGGCCGAAGGCAGCGAGTGGCTCACCCTTGAGACCGACACCCTTGGCACCGAGGGCATCCTGAGCCTTTCCACCACCGACAACAACGGCGACAGCCAGCGCACCGCCACCTTAGTGTTCACCGCTGCCAACGGCGAGCCGCCGCTCAGTGCCACGCTGACCGTGAGGCAGCACTCGCGTGCCGATGCCGACAGCAACGGCGGCAACGCGAAGGAAGACCTCTACGTGGGCTATGGCTACGACATCTTCAAGGCACTCGACAACCCTATGTCCGTGCGTACCAAGACCCCCATCATCGACCTCGAGAAGCTGCGTGCCGCCGGTAGCTCCACCACCTACGAGCCACTGCACGACTCACGCCTGTCGCGCACAGAGATGAAATACATTGCCAGCACCTCGCTGGCAGTATACGCCGAGGAACTGACCAAAGAGCAGACGACTTCCAGTCTGGATATCGGTGGCTGCAAGGTGGACTGCGACTTAGCCACCTCGCTGACGGTCAGCGGCACCAGGGAGGAGCAGAACTACGGACGTGGAGCCATGGTGAAGACGGTGGCCTCGCGCGTCATCGACAAGGCCGCGCTGCTGCACCTGCGTGAGTTGGGGCGTACGCCCTTTTCCGATGCCTTCTTTAAGCGCGTGAACAGCCTGCTCACGCTCAAGGATATCAACCCGGCATCCTTGGCCGAAGAGGTGATGAAGACCTTGGAGGAATTCGGCACCCACATCGTGTTGCAGGCCGACCTCGGCGGACGCATCGACTACACCTTCACCATGGAGAAGGCGGCCACGCTCAATGTGGATGCCGTGATGAAGGAGGAGACCGACTTCACCATAGGTCGTATGTCCGAGGCACAACGTAATTCAAGATATATGCGCGAAGTGTCGTCGAGCAAGAGTGCCAACGGCGCCATTAAGGTGGTTGGCGGCAGCGAGGCCACCCGTCAGCAGATGCAGTACGACATCGCCCGCTTGGGCAAGACATCGCAGCTGCCGCCCAACCACGTCACCGCCTGGTTGGCCTCCATCGACTACGACGAGCGTGCCGTCGCCGCCGGCGACATCGACGTCATCAACTTCGAGCTGATGCCCGTCTGGGACCTCGTACCCTCGGAGCTGCGCCTCGACTTCCTCAACGCCACGTTGCGCATGGCCAAGCGCCCCGACTGCAAGGTGAGCGACGAGAAATTAGGCACTGACCTCTATTCTATCGACTGCACGCGCAAGGATCTCTTCGACTTCTCCAACGTGAAAGACGACGGCTCGCTCTGCCGCATTCTCTACCTGAAGAGCGGTGACGGCGAGGGTACGCCCGTGCTGCAGGTGTGCTCGGAGTACGTGCCGAAGATACGTACCGACCAGCGCGTCACCATGGCCTACCCCATCTACAAGCGTAAGATCCGCATGAACGAGGGTCTGTTCCTCGGCGACGGCATCCACCAGCCGGCCTTCGTAGGCTTTGGCGATGCCGAATGCTACGTGGCACCCATCTCCGACCTGAAGAGTACGGACATCATCAAGCAGATATTCTACGTCAACGGCTCGCTGAGCATCGGCACGACCGGCATCGACTTCATCAGCGAGGACAGCCGCAACCGCACCGTGAAGGACGATGTGTTCTACTTCACCAGCGGAAACAACCACTTTACACCCATCGTCAAGGTGGGTTCCAGATTCTGGACACGCCGTGACATCAACCACGAGATGGACTTCTGCGCCGATAACGAGGATTGGGATTCTGACAGCGAGGAGTATCTGGTGAACGGTGTCCTCTATGCCCGCTATTATTACAATCTTCAGCACTGGACTGAAGAGTATGTGAAGTGGATTTGGGGCTATGCACCCAACACGATGTTCCCAGGTAACCCCAACATGAAGTGGTACCTGCCCACCGCCGACGATGCCAAGGACCTCTATGCTTTCCTTGGTTTCAACACCAAAGCACTGTTCACGGGGCAGGTGAGCGGCTATAACGCCCAGTTCAATGGCTATTACGGCATCCACGACTTCGTGAACAAGCGTTCCTTCAATGATGGCAAGATGGCCGTGCGCTACAAGGGACAGCTCAATATTCAGGCTACACGTCATGCAGAGAATGACAGGCAACCCGTCATCATGGTGTTGAAGCCCGACTACACGCTGACGCTGGAGCAGGCCACGGGAGACTTCCACGACGACTTCTTCCCCGTACGTCCAGTACGATGCTATATGTTCAACTATCCAACCCTTCAGGAAATCAATTCAAATTTAGAATAACAACTATGATAATCAAACAGTTAAAAAACAGACTCTTTCCCGTGTTGTTAATGGCCATCTGTACTGGTGCCACACTCATGGCATCGTGCTCTGACGATGACAAGGATGAAAAGACTGGCACGGAAGAGACCGAACAGCTGACGCCGGGGCAGCAGCGCGCCGACGAATTGTATTGGAAAGTAAATGTGTTTATGCAGAAGCTCACCGGCCAGCAGGTCAACGGCGCTGACGGCATCGACATTAGCAACAAGACCTTCGAGCCCGTTATTGGTGAGGTGCGCGACAATGCCGACCCCTTCAACCGCAGCGTGTGGGTGGAGGAGCCAGAGATGGCCGAGGACTATTTCCTCTCCCTCATCGGTCAAGACAGCCTTTTGATCAGTAAGACTGCGGATGGCTATGTCATCAACCTGACAAACTTGGAGGGTATCGGCAGTGGCGGACAGAAGCTGAATCTGGGTACGCTGACCTATCACCGTGCCAGCGACGGCAGCTGCGTGGGCTATGCCGATATCGACATGCCCTGCATCCCCCATCTGCAGCGCATCAGTTACAAGACCAAGGATCAGTGGGGCGACAATGCCGACTGGGAAGTGTCGCCCGCCAAGAGCGGACAGGTGTACAGGAATGGCAGTCTGTACTATCTCTGCGTGAAAGAGAGCCACGGCACGGATCCCGGATATCTTGTATGTATGGAGTATGGAAAGGGGTCTGACTACCATTGGTACGAAAGCGAGACATGGGGTGCCTGGGGACCTAATAAACATGCATGGGCGTGGTGGGATGCTATAGGAGCCTACCTGAACTGGTGCGCCAGCAGCAAAAACCTCAAGCGGAAGAAGAAAATCAAGCAGGCCCTTCCCCACAAGATTTTTCCAGCGCCCGTCAGAATGTCGGGCACATGGACGCAATGGAGTTGTGGAGACCTTGACGACGGATTCGGCAATGTAGAAGATGGCTGGAGTCACTTTCTGCATTTCAGCCATGACTATTATGTCTATATCGTTGGAGACCAAACAGAGGGTGACTTAAACTGGGGCAAATGGTGGCGCCGCTTCCACTACGTTCGGATATGTGGCTCGCATTATGGTAACGGATACTTAGGGGCTGAAACCTATCGGTACAAATATGAGAGCGGATGGAAAGACTTCTTCAGTAACACCAATAATCCTGTCATCTATACCGCCCAGACCGTTCAATTCGGATCGAGTTTGCCTTCGGGCTTCGCACTGCAGGACATTTGATGGAGGTTAGGAGTTTAGGAGTATAGGAGTAAGAAGTAAGGAGTAAGAAGTAAGGAGTTTAGGAGTAAGGAGTTTAGGAGTTTAGGATACGATGCGTGCAAGGAAGGATAAGAAGTATATACTCCCCTCCCTCATAGGGAGGGGCTGGGGGGTGGGTCTGCATGTTGTGGGTCTGCATGTTGTGGGTCTGCTGCTTCTTCTCCTCCTCACCGCCTGTCACGACGATGACGGACCTGACGGTCCCGATCCTGGTCCCGAGGCAGCGGCATGGACGGTGGACGTACTCGGCGGCGGGGCCGTGGAGACCGACGACGAGGGCAACGTGTACTTCGAGCGCAACGCCACCTTCGGCAGCCTGCGCCTGAAGATACAGGGCTACGACGCCCAGCGCGACAGCACCGTCAAGGTGGCCTTGGCCGAGGGCAGCGAGTGGCTCACCCTTGAGACCGACACCCTTGGCACCGAGGGCATCCTGAGCCTTTCCACCACCGACAACAATGGCGACAGCCAGCGCACCGCCACCCTGGTGTTCACTGCCGCCAACGGCGAGCC
>JAEEQB010000062.1 GCA_016285075.1 Prevotella sp. | reverse complement strand
TGCTCTTCGCCAAGATGAGCAGGGACGAGCAGATAGCCTATCGCCGCTATATCGACGACCGTGTCATCTTGGCAGACCAGATTGTTACGGCTCGCGGCGAGGGAAAGCTGGAGGGACGTGCGGAGGGACGTGCGGAGGGACGTGCAGAGGGTCGTGCAGAGGGTCGTGCGGAAGGACGTAAAGAGGGACGTGCGGAAGGACGTAAAGAGGGACGTGCGGAAGGACTCAAAGAAGGACGTGCGGAAGGACTCAAAGAAGGACGTGCGGAAGAACGTTTAGCCAATGCACGGAGTCTGAAAGCCAACGGTGTTCCTTTGGAAGTTATCATCAAAAGCCTGTCACTCACAGACAAGGAGGCAGCCCAGCTTTGATACGAATATTATGCAGTCTTTTGAAAACTGCCACAAGGCAATATAGTTAATCATCTCACGAATATGACAAACTCCCGTTATGTACTTATGTGGCATCAGACACGGCGGATGGTAGCTGTGACACTGTTGCTGTTGATGGCGGTCCAGGTGCTGCCGCAGTCACTTATCCATCACCCCTGGCAGGGGAAGCGCGTGGCCTACTTTGGCGACTCGATTACCGACCCGCGCAACAGTGGTTCAAAGAAGAAATACTGGGGATTCCTCAACGACTGGCTCCAGATAACGCCCTACGTCTACGGAGTAAGCGGACGTCAGTGGAATGATATTCCCCGTCAGACCGACAAACTGCTGCAGGAACACGGGCAGGACGTGGATGCCATCCTCATTTTCTGCGGTACGAACGACTACAACAATGGCGTACCCATTGGCCAATGGTGGGACGAACGGGTTACGGAGGTTATGTACGGACACGGTCAGCCGAAACAGATGGTGACTAGACGTCAGCGCACACCATCGATGGATCCCACGACGCTGAAGGGACGTATTAACATAGCCTTGGACTCGCTGAAGCGCACCTTTCCCACGAAGCAGATCGTACTGCTGACGCCCATCCACCGTTCCGACTTCCACGCCAATGAGAAGAACTGGCAGTGCGACGAGTCGTATACCAACCAGTGTGGCGAATACATTGATGCTTATATTGAAGCAGTGAAGGAGGCAGGCAATGTGTGGTCTGTACCCGTGCTCGACTGGAATGCCTCATCTGGACTGTTCCCTTTAATCAAGGAGCATGCCCAGTATTTCAAGGACGGAGAAACCGACCTGCTCCATCCTAACGACGAAGGCCACCAGCGTATGGCCCGGACGCTGATGTACCAACTGCTTGCACTGCCCTGCACGTTCTGAATCATAGGGAAATCACAAGACTGTCATTCCCTCCACTATCCGCTTCTATTATTAATCAAATGTTATTTTTCCTAAAGAATGTTGGTGGTTTGACGATAAATCAGTAACTTTGCAGCATATTTGTCGTAAGTATTCAAACGCCCGGCAAAAGATTTGGCTTGAAACAATTCATTACCCAAAAACAAATACATTCTAAAATGAACAACGTACCTAAAATTAAGATTGGAATCGTCGCTGTTTCTCGCGACTGTTTCCCCGAGTCATTGGCTGTTAACCGTCGTAAGGCTGTGATTGCCAAGTATGAAGAAAAATTTGGCAAGGATGGTATCTACGAGTGCCCCATCTGCATCGTTGAGAGCGAGATTCACGCTCAGCAGGCTCTTGCCGATGTACAGAAGGCCGGATGTAACGCTCTCTGTGTATACCTTGGCAACTTCGGTCCCGAGATATCTGAGACCATGATAGCTGACTGGTTCCAGGGTCCCACCATGTTCTGTGCCGCTGCAGAGGAGACTCAGAACGATCTGATCGACGGTCGTGGCGATGCTTACTGCGGTATGCTGAATGCCAGCCAGGCCCTGAGTCTGCGCAAGACTCGTGCTTATATTCCTGAGGAGCCTGTCGGCGACGCAGCCCAGTGTGCAGAGATGATTCACGAGTTCCTGCCTATCGCCCGTGCTATCGTTGGCCTGCAGAACCTGAAGATCATCAGCTTCGGTCCTCGTCCTAACAACTTCCTGGCATGTAACGCTCCTATCCGCGCACTGTATGATCTTGACGTTGAGATTGAGGAGAACTCAGAGCTCGACCTGCTTGAGGCCTTCCAGAAGCATCAGGGAGACCCACGCATCGACGATGTTGTGAAGGATATGGCAGCAGAGCTTGGCACAGGTAACAAGATTCCTTCTGTGCTGCCTAAGCTTGCTCAATACGAGCTGACTCTGACAGACTGGATTGAAGGTCACAAGGGTTCCCGCCAGTTCGTGGCTATGGCCAACAAGTGCTGGCCTGCCTTCCAGACTATGTTCGGATTCGTTCCTTGCTATGTGAACAGCCGCCTCACTGGCCGTGGTATCCCTGTAGCATGTGAGGTGGATATCTATGGTGCTCTGTCCGAGTTCATCGGAACTTGCATCACCGAGGACGCTGTGACACTGCTCGACATCAACAACTCCGTACCTACAGATATGTACGAGGAGAGCATCAAGGGCAAGAAGTTCGAGTGCGACTGCTACACAGAGAAGGAAATCTTCATGGGCTTCCACTGCGGAAACACCGCTTCCAGCAAGGTCTGCAACTGCCAGATGTGCTTCCAGCGCATCATGGCCCGTGCCCTGCCTGTAGAGGTGACGAATGGCACCCTCGAGGGTGACCTGAAGCCAGGTTTGGCTACAGTATACCGTCTGCAGTCTACAGCCGACACCAAGCTCCGTGCCTACATCGCTCAGGGCGAGATCATCCCAGTGGCTACTCGTTCGTTCGGTTCTATCGGCATCTTCGGTATCAAGAACATGAGCCGCTTCTATCGTCATGTCCTCATCGAGAAGCACTATCCTCACCACGCTGCCGTTATGTTCGAACATGCAGGTAAGTACCTCTGGGAGGTGCTGAAGTACATGGGCATCCCCGTTGAGGAGATTGACTACAACTTCCCGAAGGGTGACTACTATCCCACAGAGAATCCTTTTGCATAAAGCAAAGCACAATAAAAGTACTGCCGCCTCCTGGAACTCAGGTTGGCGGCAGTATTTTTATTGTGTCTCGCCTCAACAGGCAATCATAGAAGTATTATTTCCTAGATGATATGGAATGTTCCCATCAGATAAACCAGTAAGAAGCCCAAGAGCATGGATACCACACCCATGATAATACCCATCTTGGCCATATCTTTCTGCTGAACGAAACCCGTGGCGAAGGCAAGAGCATTGGGCGGGGTAGAGATGGGCAGAATCATGGCCGATGAAGCAGCAATAGCTACGCCGATAAGCACGGTGGGCGTTCCACCGATGGGATCCAGTTTATCGCCCATGGCACCACAGACAATGGCCAAAATAGGCATCAGCAGGGCTGCGGTGGCAGAGTTGGAGATGAAGTTGGAGAGGGCATAGCAGATAGCACCTCCGAGAATGAGAATCAGCAAGGGAGAGAAATCACCAAAGGGAATGCTCTCAACAGCATTGGCAGCCAAACCGGAAGCATTGAGGCCATAGCCAAGGGCAAAGCCACCAGCAACCATCCAGATAACACTCCAGTTGATCTGTTCCAGGTCGCGCTTGTTGATGACTCCTGTTAGGGCAAAAACCATGAAAGGAATCATTGCAACAGTATAAGAGTTGATGCCTGTAACACGATCGAGCAACCACAGAGCCACTGTGACGAAGAATGTCGCAATCACCACATTGGCGTGGAAGCCTTTTTTCATGCCTCCCTCAATGTTCAATTCAATGGTCTTCTGTGTGAAGGGGAACGTCTTGAGCAACAGACGCCAGCTGATAAACAGCAGAATAAGTACCAACGGGAACATGAACATCATCCACTGTCCAAAGCCAAGACCGAGGTTCAGACCTTCCGGGTCGTTGAGGTACTTCAGAGCGATGGTGTTCGGAGGTGTACCGATAGGGGTACCCATACCACCAAGATTGGCAGCTACAGGGATAGACATAGCCAGGGCTATACGACCCTTGCCCTCAGGAGGCAACTGACGGAACACAGGGGTAAGAAAGGTGAGCATCATGGCAGCCGTGGCTGTGTTTGACACGAACATTGAAAAAAGTCCCGTGATGAGCAGGAAGCCTAAGAGCACCATTTCGCTCTTCTTGCCAAAAGGCTTCAGCAGCACCTTGGCTAACTGGGCGTCAAGACCAGTCTTCGTAGCGGCTATGGCAAGAACAAAGCCACCAATGAACAGCATGATGACAGGGTCGGCAAAAGTGGCCATGACACCTTTGTAACTGAGCAGCTTACCCACCTCATCTTCATTGACCATAGGCAGGATGCCACTATCTGTACAGAAGAGCAGCATAAGCACGATGATGGCTACCGAGGTGGCCCAAGAGGACACAACCTCAAGTATCCACATCAGCGTTGCGAAAGCAAAGATGGCAATGATGCGCTGTTGGATGACGGTGAGGTTCTGAATGCCAAACCACTCGGCAGGCATGTTCCAAAGCAAGAGAGTAACTAACAGGACAATGGCTATCTTGACAGCCCTTTTTGCACCATCAGCAGGATGGTATTTGCGTTGGTGGCGCATCTTGTGATACGCATCAACGAGATGGAATCCTTCGTAAATGTGAAACATCGACTGATTGATTTTTGTTTTCGGAAATCGGATGCAAAGGTACTAAAAAGCAATGAATTGAACGGTGAGAGCACAGGGTTTTTTCTAATATTAAGTGTATAAATACACGGAAAACAGTCTTACCGAGCAACTGCCACCTTTGATTGCCAAGTGGACTTTACAAACAATGCATGTGTTCACTCACTTTCTGCATTTGAATTGCTCTGTCAGTCGGACTGTTCTCTCCATGCAATCGAAGGCCGAGATCCAAGCAAGAGAGGCAAGATCCAAGCAAGAGAGGCAAGATCCAAGCAAGAGAGGCAAGATCCAAGCAAGAGAAACCTCCCTTGGCAAAGAGTGAGTTAAGTATAATAAACAACTCCTAACCTCTCGGATAAGCTGCCTGCAAAGGCTTTCACTTGGTTCTTTCTTTCTGCTGCAAATATACACAATAATCCTGAAAGTGCAAAGTATTCTGACAAGAAAAAGAAAAAAAACAGAATTATTTAGAAGTTACGCAGAAAAAAGTGTAACTTTGCAGACAGAATACTAAAAACGTAAGAAATATGAAAAAAAGTTTGATGTTATGGATGGCTTTGGCCTTGTGTCTGACGGCTTTTGCTGAAGATGGCAGCCAGTTATGGCTGCGCTATGAGAAGGTGGGAACAGCACGTATTACTGGACACGAACAGAGCCTGGCTGCCGAGGAACTGAGAAATTACTACAAAGGTGCTGAGGTGACGTTGGTGACAGACCCAAGTATGGCTGACGAGGCCTACCGCATCAGTGGCCAGACCATTACGGCAAAGACTGAGGTGGGATTGCTCTACGGCGCCTTTGCCTTGCTCCGTGGTGAACAGGGCTACAGTGCACCTGTCTTCAAGATGCGGATACTTAACCACTGGGACAACCTGGACGGGAGCATTGAACGCGGCTATGCAGGCAGAAGCATCTTCTGGGGACTATCACAGACCCCCACGAGGAGAAGGCAGATCCCGCAGAGTCCCCAACCGCTGACTCAGGAAGACAAAGACAGGGTGAAACAGTATGCCCGTGCCAACGCCTCCATCGGTATCAACGGTTCTGTGCTGAACAATGTAAATGCTTCGCCACTGATGCTGTCAACACCTTACCTCAGTCTAGTAAAGGAATATGCCGAAATGCTAAGGCCTTACGGCATCAAGGTATTCCTGTCAGTGAACTTTGCAACACCCATGACGGTTCCCATTGGCAGCGTGAACGGAGGAAAGCCCCTGAAAACGGCAGATCCACTGAATGCAAAGGTGAAGGCATGGTGGAAGGCAAAGGCTAAAGAAATCTACAAACTGATACCCGACTTTGGCGGATTCCTTGTGAAAGCCAACTCTGAAGGACAACCAGGCCCCGGTGATTATGACCGGTCTCACAGCGATGGTGCCAATATGCTGGCAGACGCTGTTGCACCTTTTGGTGGCATCATCATGTGGCGCTCATTTGTATATGGTTCAAAACACAAGGGCGAGGACCGTGTGAAGCAGGCCGTATCAGAATTCAAACAGGACGACGGGAAGTTCCGCAAGAATGTGATACTCCAGTCAAAAAACGGACCACTGGACTTCCAGCCTCGTGAACCCTATGCTCCCATCTTTGACCAGATGAGGCAGACCACACAGATGGCAGAGCTGCAAATCACCCAGGAATACCTGGGGCAGTCGGAACACCTGTGCTATCTTGCTCCAATGTGGCGCGAATTCTTCTCATACGTAGAACCCAGCCGTCTGACAGGTATTGCTGGCGTGGCCAACATCGGACTCGACAAAAACTGGTGCGGCCACCATTTCGCTCAGTCCAACTGGTATGCCTTTGGCCGTCTGGCATGGAATCCTGCGATGAAATCGGAGAAAATTGCAGAAGAATGGCTCAAAGCCACTTTTGGCAAAGCACAATGCGGAAAGCACAATGCCCAGTCTTCCAAATGCGCTGACAACTGCTGTAACATACACGGCAAACTGTTATCGATGATGCTTCGTTCACGTGAGGCTTGTGTGGACTACATGATGCCCTTAGGTCTGCACCATATCTTTAAATTCGACCACCACTACGGACCAGAACCTGACGGGTTCAAGGCCAGCTATCCCATTGAATGGTGTCCCGTTTATTATCATAAGGCCGACAAGGCAGGCGTAGGCTTCGACCGCAGTTCTGGAGGCTCGGATGCCACTAGCCAATACCGCGAACCTTTCTGTTCACTTTATGATGATGTGAACACCTGCCCCGAGCGTTATCTGCTGTGGTTCCATCATGTGCCCTGGACACGACGCATGAACAGCGGACGTACACTGTGGGAAGAGATGCAGTATCGTTACAATCGTGGCGTACAGGAGGTGGAAGACTTCCAACGTATCTGGCAGGAAGCCAAGCCCATGATAGACGAACAGCGATGGCGCGAAGTAGACGAACGGCTGAAACGTCAGCTCACCAATGCCCAAGAATGGCGTGACGTTTGCCTGAAGTATTTCGGAGAGTTTGCAAAACAGTAATCACCCAATTCCTTACAACCCATGAAGAAATTAATCCTTACCGTAATGACATTGCTGTCGGCCACCTTTGCCTTTGCCGATGAAGCGGCTGTGAGTTCTCCCGACGGCAAACTACAAGTAAGCATCAGCTGTAACGGAGGCCGCGCCTTTTATTCTGCCACCTTTAACGGGCAACAGGTGCTCTGTCCCTCTGCCCTCGGACTGAAGACCAGCATAGGTGACTTCACGAAGGGACTGGTTCTGAAACAGCAGAAGACCGATGCCCTAAGCAAGCAATATGAAATGAGAGGTACAAAGGCTTCTCAAGCCAGCTATCAAGCCAACCGCCTTCAGATGGAGTTCCAGAATGCCGACGGTATGCAGATGAGCATCACCTTTCAAGTGAGCAACAACGACATTGTCTTCCGCTACGAGATGCCCCGCCAGAAGTTCCAACGCAAGGACATGAAACGTGTACGCATCTTAAGCGAGGCAAGCAGCTTCAACTTCCCTGATGGCACTACAACGTTCATATCGCCGCAGATAGGCCCGGAGACAGGCTGGGAACAGACAAAGCCCAGTTATGAAGAGGGCTACAGTGCCGATGGTGCCATGGACTCACCATCCCAGTACGGACACGGCTACATCTTTCCTGCCCTGTTCCATTTGAATATGGGAAACGAAGCATGGGTCCTGGTCAGCGAGACGGGAGTAGGAAGCAACTACTGTGGCAGCCATCTCTCTGACTATCAGGCTGGCAATGGATACACCGTAGCCTACCCGGATCGTGGCGAGAACAACGGTTTCGGCTCAGATTTCGCCGCCATCCCTCTGCCTGGCCACACCCCCTGGCGCACCATCACCGTGGGCAACAGCCTGAAACCCATCGTGGAGACAACTATCAGCTATGACGTGGTAGACCAGCTGTATGCACCGTCCACCAACTACCAGCCTGGTCGCTACACATGGAGTTGGCTCATTTGGCAGGACAATTCCATCAACTACGATGACCAGGTGAAATTCATTGACCTGGCCTCGGCCATGGGGTTCGAATACTGCTTGGTAGACAACTGGTGGGATACGCAGATAGGACGTGAACGCGTAGCTGAACTGTCGAAGTATGCCCAACGGAAAGGCGTACACCTATTATTATGGTATAACAGCAACGGCTTTGCCAACGATGCACCACAAGGTCCTCGTGACTGCATGAATACCGCCATTGCCCGTGAACGCGAGATGAAGTGGATACAGTCCATCGGCGTGAAAGGCATCAAGGTGGACTTCTTCGGAGGTGACAAGCAGGAGGTGATGCGTCTCTATGAGGACATACTGAGCGATGCCAACCGCTACGGTCTGCAGGTGGTGTTCCATGGATGTACCATTCCTCGCGGCTGGGAGAAGATGTACCCCAACTACGTAGCTTCCGAGGCAGTGCTTGCCAGCGAAAACGTGTTCTTCAATGAGGGAGCGGCCATCCGACAGCCTTTCGACCTGACACTACACCCCTTCTGCCGCAATGCCACTGCAGCTATGGACTGGGGAGGCATCATCATGAACAAATACCTGTCGAAAGACAACAAAAGCCGCCACTCACGCAAGACAACCGACATCTTTGAAATGGCTTCAGGCATCATCATGCAGACTTCTGTGCAATGTGTAGCCATGCAACCCAACAACCTCGAGGAACTGCCACAGTTTGAGATGGACTTCCTGCGACTGCTGCCTACGACATGGGACGAGACACGATATATCGAAGGCTACCCAGGACGTTACGTAGTGCTGGCTCGACGTCATGGTGCCGACTGGTACATTGCCGGCCTCTCAGCTCAGAAAGAACCACTTACGCTGACACTCAACCTGCCGATGTTTGCTGCAGGGCAGACACTTCAGTACTATGTTGACAACCAGAAGACTGGCGAGCCTCAGCTCACGACCCTTCGCATAGACAAAAAAGGACGTGCCAAAGTGACCTTGCAACCCAACGGAGGAGTCATTCTGAAGAAATAGACTTCATAATTACAATCCCACGAATACGACAAAACGGCAGAGATGTCTGCCGTTTTGTCGTATTCGTGGGATTAGGCACAGAGTTTGTGGCTCAAGGGTTGAAAAGACAAACATATTCAGTAATTAATTAAAGGAGGAAAGACCTATGACATTAGACAAATTTACAATCAAAGCACAAGAAGCTGTGCAGCAGGCTGTTAACCTTGCACAGCTGAATGGCCAACAGGCCATAGAGCCCATACACCTGCTGAAAGGTATGTTGGAGAAAGCGAAGGACGTCACTTCGTTCATTTTCCAAAAGCTGGGTGCCAACGGGCAGCAAATAGAAATGCTTGCTGACCAGGAAATCAAACACCTGCCTCGGGTTGAGGGAGCTGGCCAGCCGTATCTGTCGAACGAAGCAAATCAGGTTCTTGTCAAGGCACAGGACATCTCTCAGAAAATGGGAGACGAATTTGTCTCCGTGGAACCCCTGCTGTTGGCACTGTTGACTGTCAACTCCACCGCAGGCAGAATTATGAAGGATGCCGGATGCACGGAGAAGGATATGCGGGCTGCCATCCAGGAACTGCGCCAAGGACAGAAGGTACAGAGTCAGAGTGCCGATGAGAACTACAAATCGTTGGAGAAATATGCCAAGAACCTCGTTGAACTGGCCCGAAAGGGAAAACTCGACCCTGTAATTGGACGTGATGACGAGATACGTCGTCTGTTACAGATACTGAGCCGACGCACAAAGAATAATCCTATATTAATAGGTGAGCCTGGTACTGGTAAAACTGCCATCGTCGAGGGGTTGGCACAGCGCATTGTCCGTGGCGACGTACCAGAGAATCTGAAGGACAAGCAGCTTTTCTCCCTCGACATGGGTGCTCTGGTGGCTGGTGCCAAGTATAAGGGTGAATTTGAGGAACGTTTAAAGAGCGTCATCAACGAAGTGACAAAGAGCGAGGGCAGAACCATTCTGTTTATCGACGAGATTCATACCCTCGTAGGAGCCGGAGGAGGAGAGGGAGCCATGGATGCAGCCAACATCCTGAAACCTGCACTGGCCCGGGGAGAGCTTCGTGCCATCGGTGCCACCACGCTGAACGAATACCAAAAGTATTTCGAGAAGGACAAGGCTCTGGAGCGCAGATTCCAGACGGTGATGGTCGACGAGCCCGATGAACTAAGTGCCATCTCCATCCTTCGTGGTCTGAAGGAACGTTACGAGAACCATCACCGGGTGCGTATCCAGGACGATGCCTGTATCGCTGCCGTGCAGTTGTCGGAACGATACATCTCTGAGCGTTTCCTGCCTGACAAAGCCATTGACCTGATGGACGAGGCTGCTGCCAAGCTGCGTATGGAACGTGATTCGGTGCCCGAGGAGCTGGATGAGATAAGTCGCAGGTTGGCTCAGTTGGAGATAGAACGCGAAAGCATCAAAAGGGAAACCGGTCCCGTGGGGAATGGCTTGCCCGCATCAGAAAAGCTCCAGCAGCTTGACAAGGAAATTGCCGAACTACGTGAGCAGGAGACACAGTTCCGAGCCAAATGGGAAGGAGAACGTGAGCTGGTGAACAGAATACAGCAGGACAAGCAGGAAATGGAAAACCTGAAGTATGAGGCAGAACGTGCAGAACGCGAAGGCGACTACGGAAGGGTGGCTGAAATCAGGTATTCGAAACTGAAGGCACTGGAAGACGACATTGCTCGTATACACTCCACTCTCAATGACCAAAACTCTGCCAGAATGGTACGTGAAGAGGTCACTGCCGATGACATAGCCGAGGTGGTGAGCCGCTGGACAGGCATTCCTGTGACAAAGATGATGCAAAGCGAACGTGAAAAACTGTTGCACTTAGAGACTGAGTTGCACAAACGGGTAATCGGACAGGACGAAGCCATAACAGCTGTCAGTGATGCAGTGCGCCGCAGCCGTGCCGGCCTGCAAGACCCCAAGCGCCCTATTGCCTCGTTCATATTCCTCGGCACCACTGGTGTAGGTAAGACGGAGCTGGCAAAGACTTTGGCCGACTACTTGTTTAACGACGAGACCATGATGACCCGCATCGATATGTCAGAGTATCAGGAGAAACATACCGTATCGAGACTCATCGGAGCGCCTCCGGGCTACGTTGGCTATGACGAGGGAGGACAGCTGACAGAGGCTGTCAGGCGGAAGCCTTACTCTGTGGTGCTGTTCGACGAGATAGAGAAGGCTCATCCCGATGTGTTCAACATCTTGCTTCAGGTATTGGATGATGGACGACTGACAGATAACAAGGGACGTACCGCCAACTTCAAGAACACCATCATCATCATGACCTCTAATGCCACGCGTGAGCAGCTGCGAATGACCATGCGTCCGGAATTCCTGAACCGTATCGATGAAATCATCACTTTCCAGCAGCTCACCCGCGAACAGATAGCTGACGTGGTGCGCCTGCAGATCAAGAAAGTACAGGAGATGCTGGAGCCACAAGGGTTCAAGCTCGAAGTGACGCCGCAGGCCATTGCCTATCTGGCACAAGAGGGTTACGACCCGGACTTTGGTGCACGACCCGTAAAACGCGCCATTCAACAGCTGGTACTCAACGACCTCTCGAAGAAGCTCCTTGCCGGAGAAGTGAGCCGCGAGAAACCCATCGTCATCGATGAGTTTGGCGACGGCCTTGTCTTCAGGAATTAAGTGCCACTTCACTGATACCATATTTTGGTAATTCTAAAAAAGCCGAAAGTTTTTATGCTTTCGGCTTTTTTGATCATATTTGCCATCGACAATTAAGCATACAGAATGGAAGAGCTCATAGAAATGAAGAGCACAGTTTTATTCTGCTGGTTATTCTGGCCACGCTGACTATCTGTACAGACGGGAAGCATGAGACAATGAGGCAGCGGCTTCAGACGCTGAATGCGTGTACAAAGTTACATATTACAATGCCTTGAACCGTGCTGACTTCGTGCTCACCGTCAAGGATCGTGACGAGGCGCAGGCTCATCACCCTTTTTGTAGGGTGAAAGGGCGACAGAAAGGTATCAAGGAATTTTTCTCCTTGCCACTCTCTGTTATTAGCTTACGTTCTCTCTGCCGTTGACATCCCTTGTGAACGGCAGAGAGAACGGGAGTGAACGAGGTTCACTGCCTGAGCGAATAAATCGTAGGGAGGCTTTCACAGAAAAGAGCCGCTTTCCTTGAGGGATAGCGGCTCTTTTGTATCTGAGAATCAAAGGGATATCTCGGTAATTACTGATTGTCCAGTTCCTTCAGGTTCTCGGCAATCATCTCGTCGGTAACCGTATAGTTCTGCAGGTCGCCCTTGATGAACGACTCGTAGCTCGGCATGTCAATGAGACCGTGACCAGAGAGATTGAAGAGGATGACCTTCTCCTCGCCAGACTCTTTACACTTATTAGCTTCGCGGATAGTGGCGGCAATGGCGTGGCAGCTCTCTGGGGCGGGGATGATGCCCTCGGTACGGGCAAAGAGCATTCCTGCCTCAAAGGTCTCAAGCTGAGGAATGTCCACACCATGCATATAGCCGTCCTTGATGAGCTGAGATATGATCATGCCTGCTCCATGATAGCGCAAACCGCCAGCATGGATGTTTGAGGGTCTGAAATTATGACCCAGAGTGTACATGGGCAGCAACGGCGTATAGCCAGCCTCGTCACCAAAGTCATAGCGGAACTGTCCGCGGGTCAGCTTCGGGCAGCTATCTGGCTCAGCAGCTATGAACTCAGTGTTCTTGCCATCCAAAATCTTGTGACGCATGAAGGGGAAGGAGATACCACCGAAGTTTGAACCGCCGCCGAAGCAGCCAATCACGATATCAGGATACTCACCTGCCATCTCCATCTGCTTCTCGGCTTCCAATCCGATGATGGTCTGGTGCAGACCTACATGGTTCAGCACGGAGCCAAGAGTATACTTACAATTGGGAGTCGTGGTAGCCAGCTCTACAGCTTCGGAAATAGCCGTTCCCAATGAACCAGAATGGGTAGGATCCTTCGTAAGAATATCCTTGCCAGCGCGGGTAGACATGGAGGGAGAACCCTCGACAACGGCTCCGAAGGTACGCATAATGCTAGAGCGGTAAGGCTTCTGCTGCATGGTGATTTTCACTTGGTAGACAGCACAGTCCAAACCGTAGATCTTAGCGGCGTAGCTCAATGCAGCACCCCACTGACCAGCTCCCGTCTCGGTGGTGACATTAGTTGTACCTTCCTGCTTGGCGTAATAGCACTGAGGCAGAGCCGAATTAATCTTATGTGAACCAAGGGGGTTGGTGCTTTCATTCTTGAAATAGATATGGGCAGGAGTGCCAAGGGCCTCTTCAAGAGCATAAGCCCGCACCAAGGGCGTTGAACGATAGTACTTGTACTTCTCTAGCACATCCTCGGGGATGTCTATCCACCGATGCTCGGTGTCAAGCTCCTGCACACAGCATTCGCGAGGGAAGATGTGTGCCAAGTCATCAACACCCAAGGGCTGCTTGGTAGCAGGATGGATGGGGGGCATCGGCTTGTTGGGCATGTCTGCCTGGATGTTGTACCACTGTGTAGGAATCTCACTCTCTTGGAGGATGAATTTCTTTTGTTTTGTCATAACTTTTAGTTTTAGAATTGGGGATTCCGTGTGCAAAGGTACGAATAAGATACAATATTTGCAAAAAAAGGAACTGGTTTCTTTGCTTTGCTCTCTACTTTTCGTAATTTTGCGCCTGATTATGATTATTCTTTTGTCTGTATTCCTATATTTTGCTGCATTGTTTACCATCAGCCGATGGACTGGGCGGCGGGCCACGAATGAGACCTTCTTCCGTGCCAACCGCCGTTCACCGTGGTACATGGTAGCCTTCGGCATGGTGGGAGCAAGTATCTCTGGTGTAACATTCGTCAGTGTGCCAGGCATGGTACAGGCTTCGCAGATGACTTATCTGCAGGTTTGCCTCGGTTTCATCGTAGGATATGTCATCGTCGCTTGGGTTCTGCTGCCTCTTTACTACCGGTTGAACCTGACAAGTATTTACGCTTATCTGGGCCGTCGGTTAGGCAGTCGTTCCTACCAGACAGGTGCGTGGTTCTTCCTATTGTCGAAAATGACGGGCTCGGCAGTGAAGTTCTACGTGGTTTGTATGATTTTACAACGCTTCGTCTTTCTGCCTTTAGGCGTGCCATTTGCCGTAAACGCAGGACTGATGGTACTGCTCATCTGGCTTTATACGCGCCAAGGAGGCATCGGCACCCTGGTATTCACCGATACGTTCCAGACGCTTTGTCTATTCACGGCACTTCTCCTTATTATATATAATGTAATAGGAGATATGGGACTGAGCATGGGTCAAGCCGTTCAGATTGTGTCGGACAGTCCTATGAGCCGTGTCTTTATAATGGACGACTGGATGTCGAAGTACAACTTCTGGAAGCAGTTCCTCAGCGGCGTCTTCATCGTCATCGTCATGACGGGACTGGATCAGGACATGATGCAGAAGAACCTGACATGCAAAACACTGCGCGAGGCACAAAAGGACATGTGCTGCTACGGTGTAGCTTTCCTGCCTGCCAACCTTCTGTTCTTGTCTTTGGGTGTGCTGCTTACCATGATTCCCTCGCTATCGGGTATCCGGGGAGACGAGTTGTTGCCCGCCTATGTCTCTTCCAAACTCTTAACTCCGCATTCCTCACTCCTCACTCCCCTACTCTTCATTATCGGCATTGTGGCTGCTTCGTTTTCAAGCGCTGATTCGGCATTGACATCACTCACGACCAGCTATTGTGTGGACATTCGCCAAAAGCCTGGCGATGAACGTTTGCGGAGACGTACTCATATCGTAATGTGCTTGATCTTCATTCTGTTCATCCTGGCTTTCCGTACCCTGAACTCCACATCACTTATCGATGCCATCTACATTCTGGTATCCTACACTTACGGCCCATTGTTGGGTCTGTTCTCTTTTGGACTGTTCACCCGTATGAAACCAAACGACCGATGGGTACCTTATATCTGTGTGGCCTCTCCACTTCTCTGCTATGCAGCAGACACACTGATGCGGCAGTTCGCCGGCTATCAGTTTGGGTACGAACTGCTAATGCTGAACGGCCTTCTTACCTTCACTGGTCTTTGGATAAGTTCTCGATATACTCGCTCGGCTGCATCCCAAATTCCTTCTTGAAACAAGTAGAGAAGTACTTCGGATCGTGGAATCCCACCTTGTATGCCAGGTCTGAAATGCGGATGTCTGGTTGCTGGCGGGCTATGCGCTGGGCCTCCTTCATGCGGATGTCACGAATGAAGTTACTGACGTTCATACCCGTCAGCGAGCGTAGCTTGTTATAAAGGGTTGAAGCACTGGCACCCATGTCACGGGCAAAGGCATCGCGGTCGTAATCGGCATCGCTTAAGTGCTCATGTACACAGTCTAATGCCCGTTTCAAGAACTCCTGATCGGCTGTCGGCTTTACATCTGCCTGTACCTCCACCCGCTGAAGGGTCTCTTCAGAGGTCTGCTCCTTGAACTCACGGCGTATACGCTTACGGTTTTCCACAATATTGGTAATGCGTAGCTCCAGATCGCCAATCTTGAACGGTTTGGTAACAAAGCTGTCGGCTCCCAGGCGCAATGCCTCTTCACGATCCTCTTCCTGCGTCTTAGCGGTGAGCAGAATAATAGGCAAATGGCTGGTATTAGGATTGCTTTTCACCCTGCGTGTCAGCTCATAGCCGTCCATCACAGGCATCATGACATCAGAGATGATCAGATCCAGCTCATTGCTTTCAATCACCTTCAATGCCTCCTCACCGTTTGACGCAGTCTTCACATAATACTTTTGCCTTAGTAACTGCTGCATCAGCATAAGCAACTCCACATTATCCTCCACGACAAGTAACTTGTAACTGTCGTCATCCAGTTCATCCATAGCTACAGGATCAATGTCTTCCTCTTTCCCCTTCATCCGATTGGCTAGATCAAGAATGGCACTGTGGGCCATCGTAATATCTATCTTATGCGACTCATCAATCTGATGAGGAGTGAACGCCTCCTTGTTGATAGGCAAAGTAACAGTAAATGTCGTACCACGTCCCAACTCACTGTCACATACGATTGTACCTCCATGAAGATAGACCAATTCTCGGGTGAGGGCCAGCCCAAGTCCATTACCCATGGTATTCATACGCCGATAGTCACCATCATAGAAACGATGGAACAATCGTTTCTGATTTTCCTCGGAAATACCGATACCATTGTCCATCACCTTGATAATGATATAATCATAGTTTTTGTTGGTATACACCTGAAGAGCCACCTTTCCATGATCTTCTGATGTATATTTGGCAGCATTAGACAATAGGTTGTAAATCACTTTATCCAATTTGTCGGTATCTATCCATCCCATCATGCTCTCTGGTTTGCATTTGACGCTGAACTCCAACCCCCGCTTGACCATGAGCGGTTCCAAGCAGAGAGCAGTACGGCGAATATACTGCATTACGTCACCATGAGCTACAAGCAACTTCAACTCGCCAGCCTGCGATTTGCTGGTTTCCAGTATCTGCTGAAGCAGCCGGACCATACGCTCAATGTTCAGCTGCATCATATCATAGTCACCTCCATACTTCGGTTCCTGATCACGCAGCCGTTCAACAGAAGCAGAGAGAACGGTGAGAGGCGTCAGCAACTCATGAGTAATATTGGTAAAGATGTAACTCATCTGGGCGCGGTTCCTCATCCTGACAGCACGTTGATACAGCCGCCATCCTCCCCATCCGATGGCTGCCAACACAAAAACCGATATGATGGCAATAAGTGTCTGCAAGGTTTCCTGTTTGATTTCTTTTTGCAAAGATAGCAAAAGAACAAGAAATAACATGTTTTTTTGGTGAAAAAAGTATTAAAAGGGGCGAAAAAGGTTTGAAATGCGTGATTTAAGGTGGAAAATGCGCTAATTATCGCATATTCTACCTCAAATAATGATGTTTCGACCTAAGTTCCTTTTTTCTGATGTACCTTTGCAGTGCAAAAAAGAAAACACGAAAGATTATTAATGGTTAAGGTTTATGGTTGATTAATTAAGTTTTTCATAAAGAATAAGCCTCGCTGGGAAGCGAGGCTTTTTTCGTTTTTAAAAATATTTCCTTGAAAAATTTGCACAGTTACGTCTTTTGTTGTATTTTTGCAGTCAACTGAAGCATATATGTCATATTTCCACTCCATCTCCACCGCCATTGCCATGGCTTTGTTGCTTGTCACTACGTCCTGTAATAATGGCAAGCATGCTGAACTGAAGGCGTCAAAAGCCGACAGTCTCCTCTTTGCTGTTGGAGACAAAAAGGATTATGACTATATGCTGTCCATGATTGACAGTCTGGAGGAGACCGGCGACATATCAAACATGACAGCTAACCGCTGGCGGGGTACGGCTTACTACCACCTTCAACGATTGCGTCCGGCAGAATTTTATTATAAAAAGGTAGTGGAAGCACCTATCCGTACAGAACACGACCAGTTGAACTACAACAAGTCAGTAAGGCGTCTGGCCAGCCTGTATGTGCTCAAGGGTGACTACGAGGGAGCATTGCGTGTGGCAATGCCTGCTGTAGCAATCCTACAAGCTACTTCCGACGATACGGAAACCGATATCGGCATGCTATATAATGCCATCGGGTGCTGCCAGTTGAACCTTGGAAGACTGGAGGCGGCAGACAAGAATTTTGACAGAGCCTACCAGCTATTCCGGAAAGTGGCTGGTACCGATAACATCGGAAGAAAGACGGGCAACGGATTTTTGGTTACGGAAAGTACCATAGATGAATTTATCAATGCCAAGATGTATGAGAAATCGCTGACATGGATAGAACGTGCTGAACAGCTGTTGAACAACTATGCGAACCTGCCTAACGCAGACTTATCGGCCGTTAAGGAATATCAGGCACAAATAGATCTAAGGAGGGCTATGGCCTTGCAGGGAATGGGACAAGTACAAGAGGCTGCCAAGGCTTACCGTTCGGCACTCGGCACAAAATACGCAAAATCGCCTGACGGACGCATCCTAGCCACCAACTATCTCATTGCGGCAAAACGGTTCAATGAGGCGGCAGACAATTTCCAAGATCTGAACCAACTGCTCAATGAGGGAAACTTTGACATCTCATTCGACAACATCCAGCACTTCCTCCTGCCAAAATTCAGAGCTAATGCTGGTGCACAGCGTCGAGACTCTGCCATTGCCACTGGGCTGCTGCTGTGCAATGCCATCGACAGCGCCATTATCTATGCCAAGAAAGACGAGACAGCAGAGCTGGCTACTATCTTCGACACTCAGCAAAAAGATGCCGAAATCGTCAGACAACAAAGCAGACTGACACGCTTAACCGCCATTGCCACACTTGTGACACTCATATTGGTCGTCATCTTCTTCACTGTCTATACCCTGCACCGGCAAAAGGCACAACACCATCTGGCCGATGCCCATGCCAAACTGCAGACTGCCTACGACCAGCTGGAGGAGACCACAGCACAGAAGGAACGCATAGAAAGTGAGTTGCGAATTGCCCGCGACATACAAATGTCTATGGTGCCCAACACCTTCCCCGACAAGGAAGGAATTGACCTCTACGCAGCTATGATACCCGCCAAGGAGGTGGGTGGCGACCTCTACGGCTATCTGCTTGAAGACAACCACCTTTACTTCTGCATTGGCGACGTCAGTGGAAAAGGCGTACCTGCCTCATTGTTCATGGCTCAGGTCACAAGGCTCTTCCGTACCCTGGCTGCGCAGATGATGATGCCGGCTGAAATAGCCACACACATGAATGCTGCACTGGCAGAAGATAACGAGCAAGGCATGTTTGTCACCATGTTCATCGGACTGGCTGATATCTCGTCGGGTACCCTTGACTTCTGCAACTGCGGACATAACCCTCCTATCATCGGGAAGAAAGAACCCGGAAAGCCCACCTCTTACCAATTCCACGAAGTCCTCTCTAATGCGCCCATCGGGCTGTGGCCAGGGCTGGAGTTTGAAGGAGAACATATGGACGATATCAGGAATATGCCCCTCATCCTTTATACCGACGGACTGAACGAGGCAGAGGACCACCGGCAGCAACAATTTGGCGACGACCGGCTGCTCAATCTGGTCTCTACCACTATCTTCGATAATGCCCGCCATGCCGTGGAGACACTGGAAGCTGCTGTAGAGCAGCACCGCAAAGGGGCCATCCCCAACGACGACCTCACCATCCTGGGGCTTCTTATCAGTTAAGTGTCTATAATTATTTCACCATCACCTTCTTCCCGTCCATCAGGTAAAGACCCTTACGCAAATGCTGTACGGCTTGCGTCGGGGAAATACTCCTATATATTATGTTGCCACTCAACGAAAACACACTGACAGCGTCGCCATCGCCTGGCGGCACAGCATCCACTTCCGATATGCCTCCGTCGCCGTAATAGCCCTTGACAATGGCTTCCACCAAGTCAGGCTGGTTGAACTCCGGCACTGTACGGTGCACTCCATCTGAAAGCCCCATCCAGTGGAAAGTGGCAATATTGTTGGCCTTGGTCTGCTCCACAAAGTAGCGGGCAAAGCCAAGAAGATTGTTACGATACCTGTCGTAGCCATTGTCAGTACTTGTTCCCCATTCACCTACAATCAACGGAGCCCCCTTAGCTATAAGGTATGTGTTCCATGAACTAATAAGGTTATCTACCTCTGCCTTCACATTGGCTAGATTCTCCACACCAGGATAGGAATGCACCTCGAATATCAGGTGACCTTCTTGGGCATCGCGCGGCAGTTTCATCTCTTTCAGCGGGTCTTTCAGGTGGATGTTCCAATTTCCTCTGCCATCACACGCACCATAGGTGCAAACCACGAGATTTCGGTATCTGTTGTTGCCGCCAGTGGAACGAACAGCATCAACAAAGCTCTGAGCATAACTGTTGATGGCATTGTAGGCCGACTGCGCTATAGCAGCATCATATCCGCCTTTTGCTCCGTACGAAGCAAAACACCAAGAACGCTTGATGTCAAGCATCTCGTTATAGCCCTCGAATATCAGGTGCTCGTCGTAGTCCCTGAACTCCTTGGCTATCTGGGTCCAGACAGCTTCAAAGCGCTCACGCTGTTCGTTGTATACATCATTGTCGGCTATCAGCCAGGCTGTATTTGAGGCTCCAGTGTCGTGATGGACATTGAGGATACAGTACATACCCTGACTGATAACGTAGTCCACAACCTCATGAACCCGTTTCATCCAATTCTCCTGAATCTTCGTACCGATGTCATCTTTTGAAGGCATCCATGGTGTATAAGACCAACCTGCCCTTGGGTCAGTATAGCCCCTGACATCCTTGAACGTAGCCTCCATGTGTGGATACCATGTTACCGGCACACGAATGGCATTGAATCCTGCCTCCTTCATCATCTTAAACAACTCTGGCCGTGTCACCTTCTGCCCCCACATCGTCTCATAGCTGCTCACCGTGCGGTTCTTTTCTGCCTCAAGCCACATGCGCAGTGTGTCGCCAGAATTGCTATCAAGGGTATTGCCAAGGTTCCACCCTATTTTCATATTCTTCACTGCCTCATGGGCTGTCTCAAAATCATTCGCATCTGCCGCCAATACCGGACTGGCATACAATACCACCATAAGTAGCGTAGAAGTCATCCATATTCTCATGTCTCTGAATAGTTATAGTGAATACAATCTGTCGGCAAAGATAGTGCAAAAGATTCAAAACACCAAAGGTTTTCAAAAGAAACAACCTGAATATCTGTTTTAAAAGCTGCTTGCTGGGAAGCAAAGGCCTGTGGAAAGTTGGAAAGCACAGTTCCTCAATAGTACAGATACTTGTTGTTAACTACTTACCGCCTCCTCGACAGCCACCTCCCAGTCCTTTTCCGGGTGTTCGCCACCAACTTAACCTCGCGTCCGCAAACATTTTTCTGATTTTACCTACATAACTACATAAAAAATGACGTATCTTGTTCTATATTAATAGATTATCTTGGTTACTAACCTACATATTAACTACATATAAACTACATATTAACTACATATATCCTACATATATCCTATATATATCCTACATATATCCTATATATATCCTACATATATTTACAAATCTCCTACATATAACTACACATTTCCTACACAGCAACTACATACATCAAGCAGGCTGAAAGCAAATAGTTTAACCCCATTCCGTTCAAATCGTAACAGGCATTCATATTATCTTACCCTTAATACAAGTACTATTTTTTCTAGAGAATTTGATGCTTTGAAGCCTGTTCGGCTATCGAAAGCCCCCTTTGTGTCATGAAAATCTCTAGAGAATTTATTGGTATCTCCTGTCCTGAATAGTTGCGTAGTAGTATCTTTCATTGTGCCAGAGCCCATTAAAACTATTGGAAGTAGCTGTTTTGTCAGGAATTTCATGAATGGAAGTTTCGGCGACAGAAGGAGCGTCTCTCTTCAAGCAGTCTATGACCTAGATTCAAGCAATCATTCAAAACGATCCAAGCAATTGTTAGTGACTACCCAAACAAGAGAAACGTTGTTGGCAAAGAGGGTTTTCACTTCATGATTATTGAGCCTCTAACCCATATTCTGTGGGTGTTCATGCTCTTTGCGTTTAACTCGCGAAACTTCTATCATTCATTTCGTGTGCTTACATGTAGATAACATGTAGTTGATATGTAGTTATATGTAGTTAATATGTAGTTATTATGTAGGTGGAATTGTTGATTAAATTGCTCATTTTCAATATTATAAACACAAACCATGTAGATATGTAGGTGCTTTTGAATTTTTCAATATTAGAGAATAGGCAACGGATGAGCATAGTCATTATTCAGTACGGAGCAAGAGTTCGACTACAAGTTGTGATTTGCTAAAAAATTAGTACTTTTGCACCTGCATAGCCATCATAGCACCAACTCCTTCAGCGAAGCTTGATCTTGTCCCCATCGTTTTTCTGCATTTTGCCGATTCCGTTCACAAGTCTCTTTGTAATTCTTCTGGCAGCGATCTATCTGTCCTGAGCGAGGAGGAACGTGCGGCACTCTTGGCTGAAGTATCAAAATAGGCTATAAGTCGGCGCAATCTGGCAAAAATGTCGAGATTGCGCCAACTTATAAAGCGTTGAACGGAATAAGTGGGCATATTTATGGCATTAGAAATGGAATAAGTTGACATATTTGTGGTGTTAGAAATGGAATAAGTAGGCAAAATTATTGCTAAATATATGGAATAAGTGGATTTTTCCTTTGCTGAATGAAGATTTTATTGTAATTTTGTAGCGTAATTTTAATGAAATTGGTATGCTTGAACGTAAATTCACTTCATTTTTAGAAAGTTTCCTTTTGGAAGAGCCAAATAAAATTCTGCTCGTTAACGGCGCACGACAGATAGGTAAGTCTTACCTTATCCGTTATGTCGGTCAGAAGTTGTTTCGACATTTTGTTGAAATCAACCTCAAAGAAGACATCGAAGGTGATAAGGTTTTCGCAGATGTTCATACAACCACCGACCTTTATATGCGATTGAGCAACTTCTATTCCTCCCCTTTAGGCGACAAAACCGATACGCTGGTCTTTTTGGATGAGATACAAAGCTATCCTCACTTGATGACGATGCTGAAGTTCCTCAACGGAGAGTCGCGCTATCGTTTTATTGCAAGTGGTTCCCAGTTAGGTGTTGCTTTATCGGAAACACCTTCTGTGCCCCTTGGAAGCGTGACTATTGAGCAGATGTATCCTCTTGATTTTGAGGAGTTCCTTTGGGCCACAGGTGTCGGCAAGGAATGGATAGAGAATATACGGGAACACTTCACTCACGAAGAGTCCTTGGATGAGAGTACACATAACATACTATTGAAGCGTTTCCAATACTATCTGCTTGTTGGTGGACTGCCTGAAGCAATCAACAATTATCTGGCTGACCGGAATATGGTTCGTGTCAGGCAGACACATAGGGATATACACAATCTCTATCGCATTGACGCCTCACAATATGATAAGGAACATAAACTTAAGATTCGCAAGATTTACGACCTTATCCCCAGCATCTTGGAAAACAAGAAGAAGCGCGTTGTATATAAAAATATAGAAAACAAGAAAGGAAAAACTTTCTCCGATTATGCCGATGAGTTTGAATATCTAACCGACTCTGGCGTTGCTTTGGAGGTGTCTGCTATCAGCAATCCTCGTTTTCCTCTTGCCGAGTCTGATCAAAAGAAGCTGGTTAAGCTCTATCTCAATGACGTGGGACTGTTGACAAATCTTCTGTATGGATTGAATGTGAATGCTGTTCTGCAAGACATTAGGAGTATCAATCTTGGTACAGTGTATGAGTCCGTGGTTGCTCAGGAACTTGCTGCACATGGCTTCAAATTACATTATTATGATAACAAGAAAAAGGGTGAAGTGGATTTTCTTGTAGATGACTACGATAATTTGACGGTGTTTCCCTTAGAGATAAAATCAGGAAAGGACTATACTGATCATAGTGCACTTACCAAATTCCTAGAAACGCCAGATTACGGAATTAATCATGCAATCGTCTTTTCTAATGAACGGGAGATTTTCAGGAAGAATGGTGTCACTTACCTTCCTATATATTATAGTATGTTTCTCCATAATGAGCATCGCGAAGGACCTGTAATACTACCAGAATTGGAAGCCATCTAATATATTGTGGATTCATGGATGAGAAGGTGCTATTAGATTGGAAAGAAGCTTCGACCGCCAGGAGGCTGAGCTGGCCGTGATGCAGATCATCGCCCGCGCCATATACCCTTACTCGGAGTACAGGACGGTGAGGTACCTCAGGGATAACACCGCACTGGCCGAGATGTTCCACATCCCGAAGGAGAGGCTGACCAAGGATGCCCTGTACAAGAGCGCGCTGCGCCTGTGGGACGTGCACCTCAGGATGGAGGACTGGCTGCATGAGCGCGTCACGTCGATGTTCCACCTGGAGGAGAAGATACTTCTACTAGACATCACCAACACATACATGGAGGGCAGGATGGCCGATTCGGGGCCGTGCTTCTTCGGACGCTCGAAGGAGAAGCGCTCCGACTGCAAACTGGTGGTGCTGGCAGCGGTGGTGAACACCGAGGGGCTGATAGTGCGCACGATGATATATGAGGGCAACCGCCAGGACGTGACCACGCTGCAGGAGGTGGTGGGCACACTGTCAGCCACCACGTCGCAGGACGCACGCAAGATCGTCGTCATGGATGCGGGCCTATAATGTACCATTAGATCGAATCGTTGGCGAAGTCAGTGAGGTGAGTGATGTGAAGTACATCCCTGCACCAAAAGGATTCTATCAGGACTTCTTTAATAATATAATAGGTGTCACACATGAGAAAGGTGCTATGGTTGAAGAAGTTATCATTCGCACTAAGACAGAATATCAACATGGTTTGCTACTTACTAAACTCTTGCACCATAGCCAAAAAGAAACACTGCCATTTGAAGAACACGAAGATGGTAATTATGGTGAAGTACGACTAACGATAGAGCCAAATCGCGAACTGCGAGGCCGTATCCTCCTCTATGGTGAGAACCTTGAAGTGATCAGCCCGCTGTCTTTGCGAGAGCAAATTAAGGAGATTCTAAGAAGGCAAATGCAGCATTATTCTGAAAATAAATAGCAAATTTTCCTTCAAAACTACTGCACTTTCAAAAAAATGCAGTATATTTGCAGCATTATTTCTAATGAAAGATGAATATCAAGGAGTACATCAGCCAGAACGGAGGATATATATCCTCAGCAGAAGCAAAGGAGAAATCCCTTTACAACCAACTTTTGTATGAGGTTGAAAAGGGAACTATTGTTCGCGTGCGCCAAGGTATCTATGCGCTTAATGAGGGATTGTCGAAACCAATGATTGACGTAGAACGACTTGTTCCTGGTGGTGTGTTGTGTA
>JAEEQB010000091.1 GCA_016285075.1 Prevotella sp. | reverse complement strand
GGGAGTGGGGCGCTTGCTGTTATTACCGCTACTATGATCAACGGAGAATTGGACGGATGGATAACAAAGCATAGAATTAGCTATCGGATGGCAAGTTGATAGGAACTTTTCAACCGTACAGGTCGCAAATATTTCCGACCGCAAAGATACAAAAATACTTTCATACCACAATACTTTAAGAGTTGAAATTAAGTTTCATTGGCAAATAATAGCGTTTTTCTTGTTGTATAGATGGCATTCTTTGATAAATAATGTGTCGCTTTTTACATTAGGGGGCAACAATGCCAGAAAAGATGACACCAAGTAAAAATGCTATGCCCCAATCAATTTATTGCACACTTGTATGCTATTTGTGATTCAAAAAAGTTAAAAACGTTAAATATTCATCTTTTCCCCAATCTATAGAATCTACGTAATCACTTTTCTACCGTTTAGCTTGCAAGTTGTTGATATAAAATAATTTGCAAATACGCCTATAAACTATTAACTAAAGTTCCCCATTATTACTTCCTTGGTCATAAGACGCTGAAGGCGTCAGTGGGTTACATCCTTTGCGAGGGGAACAAGGACAGTGACGATGCCAAGCTGGACCGCAACAAGAAAGGCTCAAGCATACGACAAGCTGGTATCCAGTAGACTGCCGTACGCTCCATCGTCACCTCACTCACACCATTTGACTACTTACAGCACGGAAATGGATAGGAAAGAGCGTATGGAGGCCTTGATTTCTAACTTTTTGAGGCAATTTGTTCACATTTTTATCTCGACAGGCTTATAATCTCGAGAATTTTATTTAAATTTGCACGGTTTTGAGAAGGCAAGAGCTATCTGACATAAAGGAAAATGAAAAAGATTCTCATAATCGCCGCTGCTGTGCTGATGACAGGAACAGTGAACGCTCATCCCGACAACACGGCTTCGGGTGTGCAGAACACTACGACCGAACAAGCCCAGGAGAAACCGAGGGCCAAGGTGGCCGTTGTACTCAGCGGTGGAGGTGCAAAAGGAATGGCACATATCGGTGTGCTGAAGGTACTGGAGAAAGCGGGTATTCCCGTCGATATCATTACTGGCACGTCAATGGGAAGCATCATCGGCGGTCTTTATGCCATCGGCTATAACGCCAACGCGCTCGATTCCATGGTGAGGTTGCAGGACTGGAGTTACGTCATCACCGACAAAGAAGACATGCACCGCCAAAGCCTAAGCGACCGTAGGAAGCAGAACACTTATTTCATCACGACCGGTCTGACCATAGGCAAACGCGACATGAACGCCGGTGGACTGATCAAGGGAAAGAACCTTGCCGAATTGTTCCAGCGGCTGTGCACGGGCTATACCGACTCACTCGACTTCACCCGTGACCTGCGTATACCTTTTGCCTGCGTGGCGACCGATATCATTGACAACAGCGAGGTGGATTTCCACAGCGGACGGCTGCCGCAGGCCATGCGTGCCTCGATGGCCATCCCTGCAGCCTTCTCGCCAGTGAGAATCGGTGACATGGTGCTGGTGGACGGAGGACTGAAGAACAACTATCCTGCTGACATAGCCCGCGAGATGGGCGCTGATATCATCATAGGCGTCACCGTCCAGGGTCCTCCGAAGGTGGCTGAAGATATGGGTAGTGCCATGAGCATTATCAGTCAGATTGTGGATGTGAACTGTAAGAACAAATACGATGAGAACCTCGCCATCACCGATCTGCACCTCCCGGTAGACACAAAAGGCTATGGATCGGCCAGCTTCTCGCCAGCCGCCATCGATACGCTCATTCGCCGAGGCGAAGAGCTGGCCATGAGCCACTGGGACGAGATCATCGCCCTGAAGAAACGCATCGGGATTGACGAGTCATTCCATCGTCCCATCCTTCACCCGTTACGTCCGAATGTGATGACCGACAAGCAGCGCGTCGTTGACTACACCTTTGAGAATATGACTGTGCCCGCCGAGAGGTTCCTCCGCCAGAAGTTCAATTTGAGCAAGGTTGACAGCATCGATGCCAAACTGGAACAGGAGCTCACTACATCCATGCGTGTAGACCTGTTCTATCAGACCGCAGAATGTCGCCTGGTACCTGTAAAGATCGGAGGAGCATCCGGAAACGAAGAAGGCGTGCGGGTGATTCTATCGGCAGGCGACCGCAAGTCGGTGCAATTGCATGCTGGTGTCCGCTACGACACAGAAGAATATGCCGCCGTGCAGCTGGGACTCGACATCCCACTGAAGACCGAAATCCCCGTCAATACTGAGTTCACCCTGCGACTAGGCAAGCGGCTGATGGCAAGCGGTGAAATCACAGTCCATCCACGCAGCTTCACACGTCCCACACTCAGCTACACTTTCCGTCGCAATGACCTGGACATCTTTACAGAAGGTGACCTCGACTATAATATCCGCTACAATCAGTCGCAATGCGAGTTCCTGCCCTTCAATTTCAACATGGAGCACTTCAACCTGCAGTTGGGTCTTAGGTGGGACTTCATGCACTACCGCAACAAACTCGGATCGGACAATGCCAAGCAGGTGACGCTCAAAAACGAGCATTTCTTCAGTTACCGTGCCAGGATCAACTACAACAGTGAGGACAACTGGTATTTTCCCATCCGCGGAGCACGTTTCAAAGCCGAATTTGCGTACGTAACCAACAACTTCGCAAAACTCAACGAACGGGCAGCTGATGGAAGTAAGATCGGCAAGAAGAACGGCATGAGCGAAGTAAGTGCCAACTGGCGCAAGTCGTTCACCGTGGGCGAGCGCTTCACCATCCAGCCCATGCTCTACGGCCGACTGCTCTTCGGTGACATCGTCCCACCCGTTTTAGGCAACGCCATCGGCAGTGACTGGCTCGGCCACTACTTAGAGCAGCAGATGCCCTTCGCTGGCATCGGCAACATGGAGTATGTAGACCACCAGTTCGTGGCTGCACAACTGCAGGCGCAAGAACGCATCGCCCGAAACAGCTATGTGTTGATCAGAGTGGCTGGCGGACAGCAGGCCAGTAAGACGAAGAAGCTGCTAGACCATAGTACCCTGCTTGGCGTCCAGGCTGCTTACTTCTATAATACCATGTTCGGACCTGTAGGTGCTACTTTAGGATACAGCAACCGAACCAAAGAGCCTTATATCTATGTCAACCTCGGATACGAGTTCTAGCATGGAATCAACAAGAATTCAGATGATTATGTAATAAAACCAATCTTGGATGATGAAGAAGATAATTGTTTCAGTCTTAATGGTATGCTCACTTACGGCATCCGCTCAACAAACTGCCGATCCCAACATGGGACGCGCAGAAAAAATGTTCGGCTTCTTGCTAAAGAACCAGGCAGACAGCCTCTATGAGAACCTGTCGGCACAGGTAAAGCCAATGGTTCAAAAACAACAGTTCGGCGGCATTCTAGGAAAAGTTGAACCGCAAGCAGGCAAGTATCAGAAACACAGTGCATGGGAAGTGCAACAGGTGATGGGACAGAAATGCTATGTGTCGATGGTGCAGTTTGAAAAGACAGAACTAGGAGTCCTCGTCATCTTCGATGCAGAAGGCAAAATGCTCGGTATCCAATTAGTACCAGCCGCTGCTGTAAAAAAAGAGTAGCCCCTGCTGAAGAGGTACATTCGGCACAAAAGGAGAATTCCTATTCCAGTCAACCAGCAGGGGCATTTCATGAGATAGCCGATACTATTGTGACAGGTGACATACGTCTGCCCGCAACCGTTTTGCAGCCAGGTGATGATGTTCCGATCGTTGTGATGGTACATGGTTCTGGTGCGCTCGACCGCGACGAAACCGTCTTCAGCAACAAGCCTTTCCGTGAGATAGCAGAAGGCTTGGCAGCAAGAGGCATAGCCACGCTACGCTACGACAAGCGTACATTCGTCTATCGTCAGCCCGTCGCAACGATGGATGACGAGACTATTCTTGATGCGTTATCAGCTATCAGCGTTGCCCACCGATATAGCAAACGTGTGTATCTTCTTGGCCACAGCCTCGGAGCCATGTTGGCACCTCATATTGCCGAACGTGCCAAAGGACAATTAGCGGGTGTCGTGATGATGGCAGCCCCAGCCAGGGATTTGGAGACTGTAGTACGCGAACAGTTGGACTTCCTGCTTCCATCAGGTGCCAGTCCTGCCTATAAAGAACAGCAACTTGAAAATATCCGCCAGCGGTCACCCCACTATCTGCAGCCACAAGGACAGACGGCTACAGCTCAACGTCTTACCCTACCCCTGCTGATCTTACAAGGTGAACGCGACTATCAGGTGTCGATGCAAGACTTCCACCTTTGGCAGCAGGTACTAAAAGATAAAAAGAATGTCGTGTGTCGCAGCTATCCCAGCCTGAACCACCTTTTCATTACAGGCGAAGGGAAGTCGAATCCCATGGAATATCAAATAGAGGGTCACGTAGCATCGTACGTCATTGATGATATAGCCACTTTTGTCAATCAACAGGAGAAAAGCACCCACTGAGCACTAGTCAATTTGTCGACCACATCCTGCCCCTTGGCACCGTAGGACTTCAAGGCTCAGCCTGGTACCCTCCACGAGACACTCGGTAGTCTCGCGGACTCCTCCCTTCTTCTCAACAGCCAGCTCCACGGGGATGACGCCGGTGAAGGGAAGAGTCCGCTAGACTGCTGAGTGTCTCGTGGAGGGTTCCTGACCGACTGTAGGATAGTGTTGATGTGGTAATATATAATTGAAGTTTCCCATCCCAATAATGAACGTTAAGATATTATTTATCAAGAATTTGAGAGATTTGTCGAAGACCCACTGACCGTAAGGGAGGTAATTTGAGAATTATTATTGCAGAAAAAGAATTGTTTGGAATTACCCGTCGCAAGCGACTGGAACTCTGCGGACTGAAACGGAAATGGCTTGCCATTTCTTCTCAAATTCCCAAAAATTCTACAAACTGCTAAGGGAGAAATTCTCTAATTCTCAAATTCTTGATTATTCTAAAGGTGGGAAACTTAAGTATATAAATTATGTAGAAATTTAGTACGATTTGGTGATAATTTGAGAAATAATGTGTAACTTTGCGCCGATAATTAAATGTTATGCGATATGGCAGACGAAAGAAAAGAGAAATACATCAATCCGTACACCGACTTCGGATTCAAAAAACTTTTCGACCTGTACGGTTGAAAAGTGACTTCTGACCGAATATTTCCCCACATTCTGCGTTATTACTATAAAGTATAGCAATTATGAATATGGGAAAGTCAAAACTAGAGTTTTATGCCAAGATAACG
>JAEEQB010000090.1 GCA_016285075.1 Prevotella sp. | reverse complement strand
CCGATGCTGCTCAAACGAGACCTGCAAAGGGATGGAGCGACATTGAGAAGAACGCTGATGACAAAGAGGGCGCTGTGGCGCCCGATGCCACCAAAGACAATTGTTTCTGGTTAGCCGATGATGGCGGCCAGTGGATGACGGCCCCTGAGGGCGGATCGCTGAAGGCCAATGGCATGGTGATTGCAGAGACAGAAGGGCTGGTGTTCAATCCCGATTACACCAAGAACCGTTCGCTGGCCATTGCCGTGAACTATCCCTCGACAGCTTTAGGTGAGTATGCCGGACCACAGTATCTGTGGTTGGGCGGCGGCAGTAAGAATCTGGCCTGCTTCACCATCCCTAACGTGCTGGTGGGTCAGAAAATCAAGATGACCGTAGAGTCGCACAAACCATCCGACGCCCGCGGTGTGGAACTCTACGTGGGCAGCGTAACAGCAGAGAACAAGATTGGCGAGTCGTTTAAGCCTACCACACAGGACACCTACACCTGGGAGAACTGGACGCTGCCCGAAGGCACCGAACCGACCGATGCGGTCGACATCATTGTCTATAACACCAGTGGTTGCCATATATATAATATAGAGGTGGGTGAGGATATTGGCACCAAGCGTAACGTGGGACTTGTGTATAATGGCAATCTCACAGCCGATTTGGCCTATAACTATTTTGCAAGCAATAATTATAATAAGGTGACGGCCATAGAAGCCAACAAGGCATTCGCACTCAGTGATTTTTCCAGCTTTGATGTGCTTGTAATCAGTTCGACTGTCACCAACGCTGATGCTATCGCTTCGCTCAAGGATATCCGCCCCTTCCAGCCTACGCTCTGCCTTTGTCCAGCCGTTTACAGCGCATGGGGCTGTGGCGAAGCCGTGAATGCAGAGACTGAAGTAGTAAAATTAGTCAACCCCAACCATAATCTTTTCAGCCACACGGACATTGAAGAGGCCGAGGACGAAGAGAATCCTGAAGGTGGGCTGCTTCACCTCATCCTTTTCTCGAACGAGACACCCATCCAAGGCGTCAGACTGGCAGGCGCTTTTGCCAGCGATCCCGTTTTGGCAGTCGCTTTGGAAAAGGAGGATGTTGTGGCGATTCATACCCATAACCTGAGTCATAATGGCTACATCTATATTCCATACACGCAGGATATTCTGGCCGATGCGCATAGCTATAACACCAACATGCTTGATAATGCCTTGGCACTATTGGCCAGTTCGAAGGCAGCAGTGACACCGGCTCCCAAACCATCGTACAGCCTGACCTACAAGAAACTGCGTACCACCGTGACGCTGAAGAGCGGCGTGCCCGGAGCGCAGATATTCTACACCATCGACGGCTCTGAGCCAACCACAGAGAGCTCACCCTACACCGAACCGTTTGACGTGACTACAGCCGTTACCATCAAGGCTGTAGCAATGGGCGACGGCTATCCTTTAGGCGAAGTGGCTGAGATGGCAGTCGATATCAAGGATCTGGCCGATGCACCACAGATTGACGTCAGCTACGATGGCGACAAGGCCGTGGTCAGCATGACAGCTCAGACTGAGGAAGCGGAAATATGGTTCAACCTCACAGGTAGTCCTGCCAAGGATCGTTCGCAGCGTTATACCGAGCCCTTCACATTGACTAACAGTGCTACCGTGACGGCATTCGTGGGTGAATACGAAGGCTTCCTGCAGTCGGAGCCGACCACCAAGGAGGTGAGCATCAGCGGGGCCCAGACCTTCGTACACGTGGTGAGCAAGTTCGAGGGTGCCTCGTTCAATAGTGTGGGCAATGTGCTCAATGGCGGTTACAACTACTACACGGAAGAGGTGATTCAGACAGAGACCCTTAAGGACGTGAATGGTGCGGACTCCATTGTCAACGTGTATGCACCAGCCAATATCATGACGGTCTATGAACTCTCCGACGACTGGCATGTCAGGACCTTCGGACAGGGCCTGTACTACACCAAGGCCACTACAACCCACAATGTGGGCAGTGCCAGCGGCTACAATCCTGCCACCGTGTTCGACGACCAGCTGTCGGACGGTGAGATCACATCGAATGCCATGCAGTTCCAAGTGGTCAGCAAGAAAGACCTCGACGGCCGTCTTGACCCGCCATCGGCATCGCTGGAATCGAAACGCGCCTTTGCGGGGCCGTTTGAGGTGAGCATCTATTTCTCTGGCAAGGACTTTAACAGTGCCCATGTGCTTGATGTGCTAGTGAACACTGACACCCTTAATGCCGATGGATGGACAAAGATTGGCCAGATGCAGAGCTTGTCGCAGCCCTATTATGACGGCACTAATGAGAAATCGTTCCGCGTATGGAAGCGTGGCGCCGCCGTCTACAACGGCACCGACCCCGTATTCGTAAAGGTGGCTACGGTTGAGGGTGCCAAGGATGTGAACGTCTTCACTGTCCTCGTCAAAGAGCCTTCGGCAGCCGACGGTATTGAGACCGTCCGCACCCACCAGCCTTCAGCTGGCGATGCCCTCTACGACCTGCAAGGCCGACGCATCGCAGGTACGCCGCAAAAGGGATTCTATATCAGGAGTGGAAGAACATATTATGCACGATAGATTTATGCGACAATTAATTATGACAGCTTGCCTGTGTATGGCAACAGGGGGATGGGCTCAAGCCCAATCCCCCCATTTTTCAATGGAGAAACTGGATAGGGGGGTGATGGCCCAGCCTGCCACATCGGGAAATTTCGTCAGTTGGCGTTTCCTTGGTACAGACGACGATGCTGCCACCTCCTTTGAGGTGCTGCGCAACGGGCAGAGCATAGCCCGCGACTGCTATGCCACCAACTGCAGTGACACGGCGGGCAAGCCTTCCGACACCTATCAGGTGGTGACACTGGTGAATGGTGTGCCCACAGACACCACCGAGGCTGTCAGGCCTTGGGGCAACCGTTATCTGAAACTCGACCTGCAACGGCCTGCTAAAGGCGAGAATGGCGGCAATTACGAGCCTAATGACTGTTCTGTGGGGGATGTCGATGGCGACGGTGTATACGAGATCTTTATAAAATGGAACCCCTCGAACGCCAAGGACAACTCACAAGGCGGAGTTACCGACAATGTGTTCATCGATTGCTACAAGTTGAGCGGACAATTGCTTTGGCGCATCGACTTGGGGCGCAACATCCGTGCGGGTGCCCACTACACACAGTATATGGTATACGACTTCGATGGTGATGGAAGGGCAGAACTGATGTGCAAGACGGGCCCAGGTTCGAAAGACGGCAAGGACCGCTATGTAAACGAAGCCGCTACTGACGATGTCATCAAGAGCGTCAGTGGCTCGGCCCTCTATCGGAATAGCGACGGACGAATTATCGGCGGACAGGAATGGCTCACCGTGTTTAATGGCAGCACTGGCGAGGCCGTGCATACCGTATTCTATAATCCTAACCGGGACGCGGGCTATGGCGGTGAGGCCACAGGCACCTTCAACTGGGACGACCGCAGCGGCAAGAGCGACTATGCCAGCTATGGCAATCGCGGCGAGCGGTTCCTGGCAGGCGTGGCCCATCTCGACGGACCAGACAAGCCCGCCAGCGGCATCTTCGTACGAGGCTATTACACCTTTGCCTTCATTTGGGCTGTAGGTTTCGACGGTCATCAACTGCACCAGAAATGGCTCAGCAGCCATCGTACGAAGACCAGTTACGCATTGACCACCTATGATGCCGACGGCAATGGCACCACTGAGACGTTCACCGGCTGTAAGCCCACCTATACGGCTCAGAGCGGTGAGCGCACCGGTGGCAGCGGCACTATGTTCGGCAACGGCAACCACAATATGTCGATAGCCGATGTGGACGGTGACGGGCATGACGAAATCGTGTGGGGATCGGCGGCCCTCGACCACGATGGACGCCTGCTTTACGGTACTGGCTTCGGTCATGGCGATGCCATACACCTGGGCGACCACAATCCGGATCGCCCTGGACTGGAGGTGTTTCAGATTCATGAAGACAAGGGCACATACGCCTGGGATCTGCACGATGCCGCTACGGGTGAGATACTGCTTAAAGGAGGCCCGTCGGGCATCGACAATGGTCGCGGCATAGCAGGACACTTCGATGCCAACGTGCGCGGCTCACTGCTGTGGAGCGGTGACAAGGTGGCACGTAGTGCCATCACAGGCGAAGCCGTGTCGAACAATGTGGGATCGAATAATTTCCGTATCTATTGGGACGGCGATCTGGAAGAAGAACTGCTCGACGGTAACAAGATCGACAAGTGGAACGGCAATGGCACCACACGTCTCATCACCTTCAGCGACCTGGGACCCAGCAAGACCTGCAACGGCTCGAAAAATACGCCCTGTCTGAGTGCTGACATCTTAGGCGACTGGCGTGAAGAGGTCATTCTGCACAACGGAGCCGACCAGATCGTTGTCTACTCGACCATCATCCCCACCAATTTCCGCGTGCCCACACTGATGCACGACCATACTTACCGCATGGGCATCTGCTGGCAGAATACTGCCTACAACCAGCCGCCCCATCTGGGCTATTACCTTTCCAATCCCGACATGCCAATGGTAAGCGGTGCCGACCGCCAATTATCGGCAAAGATAGAAGAGCCGGTGGCGTGGACATTCATCACAACCAATACAACCCAGATAGAACAGAAAGGCTACGTGCTTGATGGCATCCAGCACGATGGCCTGCCGGAGGGCCTTGCCTGCAGCATAGCCGATGATATGTCGGCGTTTACCCTCTCTGGTGCACTTCTGCAAGTGGGTAACTATAGTATCAGCTTTATCCTGACAGGCAAGAAAGGCAACAAACTGCCTTTCAACATCAACATACGATGCCGTAGCAATGAAGTGGTCAGCGGCAAACCGGTGCGCTGGGACTTCACGCAGTGGAGTGCTGAAACCGTAGCCAACCTCAAAGCCGACGCTGCTGCCAGCAAGACAGAGGGCTGGAGTGATGTGGAGAAACAGGCTGATGCTGATGCCGGCAACGCACCGACAAGTCTGTCGAAAGACAATTGTTTCTGGGCTTCCAGGACAACCCAGCCCGACCAGGACGGCCAGCTCAGCGCCAATGGCCAGCCGATCAGCGAACTGCGCGGACTGAGATTCCACCAGCCGGCACTGGCTAACCGCAATCTGGCTATTGCGGTGAACTATCCTGCTACTGACTTGGGAACGTATCATGGCCCTTCTTACCTCTGGCTTGGAGGGGCTAATAAGGACTATTTCTCTATTCCCGGCGTGATAGCTGGCAGTGAAATCAAAATGGGCGTGGAGTCGCACAAAAGCAGTGATGCCCGTGGTGTGCAACTATTTACGAACAACGGTATGGGCTCGCAAGTAGAGCACGGCATACAACTGACCGGTGCCGATGGC
>JAEEQB010000089.1 GCA_016285075.1 Prevotella sp. | reverse complement strand
CCTTCGGAAACAATGACAACTGGCTCCGTGGCTGGACAGAGTTTGACCCACAGAATGCTGAGTACTAATCTGTTCAGAATATAATATCATTTAGTTACGCGTGTATGGTCTTTCCTTTATGGAAATGAGCATACACCTTTATTCATTTATTTATGCTTATGCAAAACAAATCACAAAAGGAAATCATACTTGACTGTTACATTCATATTACAAATCTGTTATAATCGCTTATGTAACCTATCTTTCATACAGATGAAATGTTTTTGCAATAAGCTCAGTTTACCTTTGTAATGTCAATCACTAACGGTTGGCTAAATCATTTATGGATATAGAAAAAGCAGAAAGAATTCAGAGAATCTTTAATTGGGTGAGATTTATCATCCTTGTGTTGTTTCTCACATTTATTTTCATTGGATTATCATAACTACCTTTTAATTAAAAATGAATACATTATTTTTTGGAATAGTAATATTCCTTATTGTGCTTGCGGTGTTTGACCTTGTGGTTGGCGTGAGCAATGACGCGGTTAACTTCCTAAATTCGGCTATTGGAGCGAAGGTGGCACGATACAGGACTATCGTGATCATAGCATCCATCGGCGTATTTGCTGGGGCGACACTAAGCAACGGCATGATGGATGTGGCACGGCACGGCATCATGACACCACTATATTTCTCGTTCTACGACGTGATGTGTGTATTCCTAGCAGTAATGGTTACCGACGTGGTACTGCTTGATGTGTTCAATACACTCGGAATGCCGACATCTACCACCGTCTCGATGGTATTCGAACTGCTGGGCGGAGCCTTTGCTATCGCCATGTTACAGATATTCCACGGAGCAACGGCAACAGACGGCACATTACTCTCATTAGGCGATCTTCTGAACACGGAGAAAGCCATCTCGGTCATCCTCGGCATATTCCTGTCTGTAGCTATCGCATTCGTGCTCGGAACCATCGTACAATGGATAGCACGTGTCGTTTTCACCTTTACTTTTCGTGTAAACGGAAGGACAACGGACCAGTCTGGTAAGATGGGCGGCAGGCTCTCCTCGTCGTTGAAGATTGGCATCTTCGGCGGACTATCGGTGACGGCCATCGTCTGGTTCTTGCTTATCAAAGGACTGAAGGGAAGCACATTGATGACTCCAGAGGTGAATGAGATGATTAGTCAGAACACATGGCTGATTATCGGCGGCGGCATGGCCGTGTTCTCGGTACTGATGACACTGCTGAGTGCCATGAAACTGCCCGTTCTGAAGTTTGTGGTGCTGCTGGGTACCTTTGCCCTGGCGATGGCGTTTGCTGGTAACGACCTCGTGAACTTTGTGGGTGTGCCGCTGACGGGACTTGAAGCCTTTCAGGACTACACTGCCAATGGCAATGGCGACGCGCAGGGCTTTATGATGCGGTCGCTGATGGAGAGTGCCCATACGCCCGCGCCCTATCTCATTGCGGCAGGTGTGGTGATGGTGCTTGCCCTCATATTCTCGAAGAAGGCGCAGAACGTAGTAAAGACGTCGGTAGATCTCTCCCGTCAGGATGGTGGTGACGAGATGTTTGGTTCAAGCGGTGTGGCACGGACGCTGGTGCGCACATCGAGAAGCATGGCAGGCAGCCTGGCGATGGCGGTGCCTCCTTGTGTGTCGCGCTGGGTTGACTCGCGTTTCAATGCTGATGCAGCGGTGCTGAAGCCGGGAGCCGCTTTCGATGAAATTCGCGCCGCCGTCAATCTGGTGCTTGCCGGTGCATTGGTGGCATTGGGTACGTCGCTCAAACTACCGCTGTCCACCACCTACGTCACCTTCATGGTGGCTATGGGAACGTCGCTTGCCGACCGTGCATGGGGGCGCGAGAGTGCTGTGTTCCGAATTACGGGCGTGCTGTCTGTCATCGGTGGCTGGTTCATCACGGCTGGCGTGGCCTTCATCTTGTGTTTCCTTGTAACTGTCGCCCTATTCTTCGGGTCATTTGTGGCAATGGCGGTTGCCATCGCATTGGCCATCTTCCTGCTCGTTCGCAGTAACATGAAATACCGAAAGCATACGAAGGAGGGTGAGGCCGACAAATTATTCACAAGAATCGTGCATTGCGGCGACAAGGAAGAATGCTGGACATTGCTCCGAGAATATGTGAACCAGACTATCAAGGACCATGTCCGTATGGTAACAGATGATTACGAGACACTGACCACGGCTTTCTTCTGCGAGGATTACCGCCATCTGAAACATGTCACTATAAATGTGGACCAACAACGCAAGGAGCTGAAACGCCAGCGCCGTAAGCAGATTATCGCCTTGCGCCGTTTAGACCCGATAGTGAGTGTTGAAAAAAGCACATGGTATTTCCTTATCGTCAATTCCCTCTCTCAGATGTACTATTGCTTGAAGCGCATGGGTGAACCATGCAGGGAGCATGTCGGCAACAATTTCAGCCCCGTTCCAGGTAAATATGCCAATGAGTTTCTTTGTTTCCGTAATGAGATTATGCGGTTGTATTTTCGCTATCTTGATGCTGAGACCACATCCCAAATACGCAATGATGCTGCTGAACTTCAATCATCACTTTCCGAATATCGTATACGCATCATTCATGACATCCAATCCAAGCAACTCAACATCGAAGCTATGACCGTATTCCTGAATGTTGTTCAAGAGTCACAAGAACTCCTTAGTGCCCTTCGTCATTTGATGAGGGGGAAAAACAAGATTGAAAATAGCCTTTCACAAGGCTTGTGAAACCACTTTTTTGTGTAGAAAATGGCAGATATGTCTCATGAAACATTTAGAAATAATGCTAATCCTTGAAGCTTCGGAAATGATATCCGTTAAGTTTTCGCATGAGGATAAGGATTTATCGATACTGCCCATTTTTAAGAGAGTTGCAAAGCAACTCTCTTATTGTGTATACACTATATATGGAATGGTTGGACATACTCTCAGAATCCGGGCGAATAAGTTAAAGAATAGGCCTCAGTAACAGACAGACAATCTAGGTAGTTCGGCAGGGAAGATGTTCGTCATCTTCCCCAGCCATTTCGTTTCTTCGTGCCATCCCAGTTGGTGAGTTCATTGTCGGAACCACCACTTCCTAGACTTATGTCACCACGTCCACCTGCGGCAAGGAATAGGTTCTTCAGTAAATCATTGGTGACCGTCATTGCATCACATAGCTGTCTTGTTCGAGTAGCTGTAAGGTCGGCCTTGAAAGGTGTCATGCCACTCCAAGATACCTTTTCCAATAGATAGTTGGTAGCCGTTTCTCGTTGCTTATCATCTGTTGGGTCAAGTCCTCGTTTGAAGGCTTCAGCGACGATTCCCCAAGCAACAGTGTTTCCTTCCTTGGGTTGGAAGTCGTTGTATTTACTAAAGGCATAATCCCTAATGGCAGTAATGGCATTACCAATCCATTGTTCAATCTGTTGCCAGAAGGCTTTCTTGTTCTGTTGAATACAATCCCATACTTTCTTTATTTCAGGGATGCCTAACATTTCTCTGATTTGGCCTTCGGATTCATCGGCACGTTGATGCTCACTATATGCCATGTTGCCAGAACGGACAGCCTCAGACTCTGCTTTGTCAAGTCGTGCATGTAGATCTTTGATTTCTGCTTCCTTCTGGTTGCGCAGTCTGATGATGGCATTCTCATCAATAGAGGCTATCTGTTTTTTGAGCACATTGTTTTCTTCGGTCAATCGACCGTTCTCCTTTTGCAGTTGTTTGCTCTGCTCTATGATGGCTCTGACATCTTGCATTGCCCTTTTATAGAGTGATTTACCCAGTTTCAGTATATCCTCCTTCTGGACTTCTTTGGCTTGCATAAGTGTGGTCTGTAATTCTGTAAGGATGCCTTTAATTGCCTTCCGTCGTTCCTCTCTCCATTCTTTCTGCCCGAATGTGGGAATAGGCTTATCAATTTCTTCTTTTATGGCATTCCAAGCTTTGTTGACAAGAGGATTTGTATTCAGGGTTGGTACCAGCAGGTCTTCCTCCGTGATGTCCAATGCCGCAGCATAATCTTCCAGTTGAGAGACCTTGTCTTCCAATATCGCCTTCTGACTTTTTATGATTTGAGTCTCGTCAACAAGTTTGTCTTTCTGCTGTTCCAACTGTTGCTTCTCTGCTTTAGCATTGTCGATAGCAGTTTTTGCCTGACGTTCAGCCTCTAAAACAGCCTTATTCTTGTGGACACGCTCACGACGTTCTTCACTTGGCAGCATGGAAATGTTATCACCACGCTCCAGACCATATTTGTGTCCCACCTCGTTGTAGTAGTCGGTGTGCATCTGGTAGTAGGTGCGTCCTACGGCATATTTGTCCTCGCCCCATACACGGGCATACGATACACATTCCTTTTCCCTACGTTCGACTTCTGTTCTTACGAAGTCACCTCGGATTTCTTCGGGCAGTTTTTTCCATTCCTTCTGGGAAAGGGCTTTCGACTTGTCATCCTTATGCACATACTTGATAGATGCACGACCTCTGGCTTTTGTCTTGGCAACAGGGATGGTCTGAATCTGGATGTGAGGTGTTGTCTCGTCCAGATGAACGTCGAAGCCGATGATGTTCTCAGCTCCCCAACGGTCACATGCCCAATGGTAGGTGTCCATTGCCCAGTCTTTAATACCTTGTTTCAGCACGACATGGGCATTGCTTCTTTGAAGCGTGAAATCCACATCTTGGTCACCGAAGGCGAGTCGTGTCAGTACCCGATGGTCACCACTAACGATAATGCCGACGGTGCAGTTCGGACTGTTGTCAGAATTTCCTAGAGGATTATCTTTGTCCTTGTATGGTTTGAAGCCAAGCTCGTCAAGACGTTTCTGTAAACGCTCATGAAGTGGCACGGGATTGGAACCAAGAGAAACAATTTCTCCTTTGCCGTTAATCTCAAAGTTGAGATGATTGCGTGAGAAGTCGTAATGGTTGTTTGTGTCCTGGTTCTTCAGACGATAGGTGTTTTCGTCCCATCCGCGACGTTCAGGCTCATAGCCTTCCGCTGCTGAAAAGGACTTGGCTGGTGCGCCAACATGGATGGCGGCACGAGGAATGTTGTTTTTAGCTTTAGACATAATATTATTTTTGAAGTTAATGTATAAATGTTCATTAGGTCTCGGGTGCAATCTGAGTGGAGGGTTGAGGGAGAGAGTCACTCCCTCACAGATGCGCTTAGCTTCTGGTTCTTGCCATGTGCGGCGACACTGATGTACAGCGGCGGTCTACCCCTCGGAGAGCATAATGGGACTTTTTAAGGGAGTGTAGCGAATCTAAAAGTCCATATTATGTTATGGGATTATTCGGTAATCCCTCTCGGCGTAGCATTTACTCAGGAGCTGGAGGTATTTCGGCTTCTATGCAGCAGTCACCCTTTCCGTACTCGACATAGCGTTGAAGCTTGCCACAGTAGGTGCCGTTGATACCCTCATGTGAGAGCTTGCACTTGTGGCATTCTGGATTCCTTCCATGCCATCGTTCTTCTTGTGCT
>JAEEQB010000016.1 GCA_016285075.1 Prevotella sp. | reverse complement strand
ACAACGAGGGGCTGACCATACGCTACTCTGCCAAGCCCTACGACAACATGGCCGTGAAGCGTCGCAATATAGAACAGCGCTACCGGCTGGAGTATCTGCGCATGCCGTTCCATCCGAAAATGAAGGACACGCAGCTCTTCTCGTTTTCTGCCAATGCATACGCCATGAACTATATGCGGCTGTTGCACGACCAGCTGCCCTACTACAAGAAGCACAACCGGGAGCGCTATCAGTGGTTGCACGGCATCTTTACCGACATCATCGATCGGCTGGAGAAAGAGAACTACGATGTGGATGAATTCAAAGGCTATCTGAAATGAGCACCTTCCATTTTAAACCACTACGCCAGCAGACCGATGAACAACTGATGGCACGTGCTGCGGCAGGCAGCGATACAGCTTTCGAAGAGCTGTATCGCCGCTATGCGCGTAGATTAAAAGGGTTCTTCTTCCTACAGTTAGGTGGCGACGAGGAACTGGCAGCCGATGCCATGCACGATGTCTTTCTGCGTGCATACGAGGCAAGGAGCAGTTATCAGGAGGGACGCCGGGTTGATACGTGGCTCTTCACCATAGCCTATAATATCTGTCGCAACCGCTATCGCAGCAATGCCTACGAGGCGCAACTGTTAGCCACCCTCGATGCTGAGCCAGTGAATGATCAGCAGATTGAGGTTGAGTTGGACGAAGCCACATTAGACCAAGCTTTGGAACAGGCGTTGGCAGAACTTCCCCCGTCATTGCACCAAATCTTCTCTCTACACTATCAGGAAGAACTGACAATTCCGCAGATTGCTGAGATTGTCGATATTCCTGAAGGCACCGTTAAATCGCGTCTCCACAAAACAATGAACATCATCCGTAAAAAACTCAAGAAATATGAAGATAAGTAACGAACAGATTATCCAGTCCGCCCGCCGTCAGCGTGAATCAGTAAACAGCCGTATGGGCGTTGAAACGTGGCATCCCCATCATCGTCATAGCCGTGGCATAGCAGCCGCGATAGCCATTGCCGCCAGCTTCATCAGTTTTATTGCCGGCTATGGCGTTCGTGCTAACATATCCCAGTCTGACATCCAGCCAATGGCGCAGAGCATCTTGGTGCAACACGACACTATTGTGCATACTGAGACCGTCCGAGACACCGTGTATCAGATGCGTACTGTCACCAAGTACGTAAAACCCTTGACTGCTCAATCATCTCCAGCAATCGACCAAAAGACTATGGATTATCAAATCAGTGAGAATGAAGCCGAACAAGCGGCATGTTCCATGCTATGCGACAACATCCCATACGCCCTATTAGCCACCCCATGAAGTTACGAAACAGAAATGAAAATCGACTGGACCAAAAGCTTGATTTGGCCAAATATTTGGCGATTCCAAACGCTTTTCTGAAATATTATAGGGGATTACATACATATATCAACGACTATAAGAAGCATGGTGAAACAGCGCTGCTTCCTGCCCTAATGACAATGTCCCTGTAATTGAAATTGAGAGTAAAGACAGTTTTTTCTGCTTTCGTACAACCTTTTAGCCTCCTGATACGTTTATATAACAGAAAGCAGAAAAAAAGAACGTCAGATGACCCGAGAAATATTCACCCAACTCGTCCGCAAAGAGCTCCCCGGCTTGCGTCGTTTCCTATTGGCGGCCTGCAGCGGCAACAGCGATGAAGCAGACGACGTGGCACAGGAGGCACTCATGAAAGCATACATGGCCTCACGTTCGTTCGACAACGAAGCGGGTTTCTCGGCTTGGCTCTATCGTATTGCCTGCAACACGCTGATAGACCATCAACGAAAACAGACAACCCGAGGCATTGTCATTGACATCGACAAGGCGGATGGGGTGGCGGCCGTTTCCCGCTCCGACGACGGTTTCACCTACCAAGAGTTATATTGCGCCATCGATGGTCTGAACGTCAGCGAACGCACGGCTGTGCTTCTCTTCTATATGGAAGACCGGCCTATCAAGGAGATTGCCGTTATCATGAATGTCACCGAGGGAACAGTGAAGGGTTATCTTTCAAGAGGTCGCGAACATTTAAGAACGAAGTTAAGTAAATGAAGAAAGATATGAAAGAACAGGAACTACGAGACATATTTCACGATTATCGGCCGGCGATTGCTGATAACGACGAGTTCATGCAGAGGCTGACAGAACAGATGGATGCCGCAGATGCCCAAGAGCCACAACAGTCTCGCATCATTTCATTCTACCACCGAGTGCTGCCTTGGGTCGCTGGCATAGCCGCAGCAGTGGTTGTGGCGCTGTTGATCATCAAGGAGCCCGCTACTACCCCTGTGACTTCCTATAGCCAGCCCCGCCTGCCTGAATACTATCACAACGCCCCATCCTATTCAGAATTCTCTTCCTACGAAGATATAGTCAACGAGATAGAGCGTAGTGGCAGGCAGCTAGAGAATGCCATCGCACAACTATAATAAAAAGAGAAAAGACGTCTTGCTATTCATAACCATCAATCATCAACAAAACGAGCAGAACAATGAAAAAAACAATATCCCTTTTAGTAGCGAGCACCCTGTTAGGTTCTTGCACCTCAGAGAAAATCAGCAGTTCATCAGATCCCATTGAGAATCTGGTTTCCTATTTAGACAGTAAAGACTTCGACCAAACCCACAAGCGGATAAGATATGAGGGCGGTGCCATCCTGAAAACGAACACAGAGTATTACTGTATCGTTGCAACACCAGAAGCACTCAAGTCAAAGGAGTATCAGGACCTGCCCAAAGAGAGGTTGCAGGAACAAAAAGAAAACATGGAAATACAGGACTCCTGCCTCCGTGCCTTCCGCTGGGGATGCACCTCTGCCCGCCATTGCTATCACAAGGAGAGCCACGTGCTGGATAAGGACACCGTGGTCTATGCATTAGCCCTCGACGGCATGGACGGAGAACGCATCGAACTGGAGGGTGTGGGTAGCTACCAAGACTATTTCGTTGGTTATAAAGCTGCCCGTGCTGCAACTTTGAAGGTGAAGGGCACCAAGCAATACTCCGAATGGCAGATGCAATACATCACCCGCGAGGAGAAAGGCCGGGAAGAACCCTTCAACATGCGCCCACTCGACGACTTCATCAAAAACCTGATGGAGAATGTCGACAGCGTGAAGGTGTATGAAACCTCCTACGAAATAACCCATGAGGACCTCGGCGGGAATCCCTCACTGGTCGGAGAATTTGCCCCCGACGAGGAGGGCACCTATAGCGGCAAGACGACGGGACATCTCTACGTGGTGCCTGAATCTGCTGCCAAGGACGTAGAAGAAGGATTGCGCTTTTGCGTGAAGAACGACTATCTGGGATTGAACCCCAATCAGAAATTCTTCATTACCATGGATGGGAAAGAACTCGTTATCGGCAGGAACGAACCCCTTACCTTCAGCATCAATGAAACTGTCAAGCATCAGCAGTTATACGCCCAGAGGTCTGTTGACGGCCATTTCTACATCCTTGTCCTCGACGAGACAACCGGTGCCTACGGTCTCCCCCGCTGCTGGAAGCACATCATCCAAATCAAGGACCACAAGGAGATTCTCATCCCTGGCGCACACAAGCCCAACAAGGACGGGTGGATAGACATAGACTAGGGAAACAGAACAAGAGACACTGGCTGTTGTGTCAATGATCGTACGTATCAAAATCTAATGCTTTGAATTTCAGCTGATTGTTATTTCCATTTGTGTCAATACCCTATCAGCTCTTGACAAGAGGCTTTTCGTTTTGTAACTTTGCAATATCAAACGAATACTGAAGATGAATATGACAAGAGGAAAAACAATTTGCAGTGTGATAAAGATTATCTGTTTGCTAGTTGCCTTGCCGGGGTGCTCCGACAAGGCAACTAATGTGGAACGTGCCGTTGACTATCGTTTGCCTGTTGACACAGTGATTGTCGAGAAAGAACCGGATACTATTATGAAGCAGACGGCTGTTCCCTATATTCCACTTCCTCTCATTCCGCAGGAGGATTCCACTAAGGTTTTCGACGTTGTAGAGCAGATGCCACAATTCCCTGGCGGAAGCGGAAAACTACAGGAATATATCGAGCAGAACATGCACTATCCTGCCAAAGCCAAAGCTGCCAACTTACAGGGACGGGTCATCATCGCTTTCATTGTCGAGAAGGATGGGAGCATCAGTCATGTAAAAGTAGTCAAGAGCGTAGATCCATTGTTGGACGAGGAGGCATTGCGAATAGTAAAATCAATGCCCAAATGGCATCCCGGTAAGCAAACGTATTTGCCAGTCAGAGTGAAGATCTTTCTGCCTGTAACATTCCAACTGTGATGACAGTCCCTTAATGATGTCATTCCAGATGTAGTAGGCTGACGTTCATCTTCTTGTTAAGCCGGCTCTTGGTGCTGCGGACAGCCTGTTCCGAACAGCAGAACGAACGGGCTTTCTGATGGTCATTCTTACCATAGTATTCCATGATGCAGAAGAACGTCTCCTTTGGCGTGAGAGGCGATGGAGCTTTGCCGAGAGCATCGGCAAGCATACTATCTACCATCGGCAGTATCTTCATGACAGCCTGTTCCTCGTTCTTGCCCATCTGGCTGATGTTCTGGTCGTTGATGATGGCAAACAGCACGTCGATGCCTTTCTTTGTCTCGTTGATGTCAAGCTTCTGAGTACTGTCAAGATCCGTATCAGCCACCAATGGCGATTCTGTGAGCCGTTGCATCTCTTCCCTTAGCTCTTGCCTGGCAGTAGTGATACGTTGCTGATAGAGTCGGGACAGAGCCTTTATCCGGCGTACGTACCAAGTACCGAGACCGCCAAGCAGCAACAGGAGCAGGATGATGACCAAGGCAAGCGCAGTCTGTTGCCGTCCTGCCTTGGCCTGCTCCACCTGCGACTGTACACTCATCACATTCATGTACATCTCAGGAGATATGGATTTCATCAGCAGTTCCAGTTGCTGTTGCTTGCCCTCACGATAATAGATATAGCAGAGCAGCGAGAGTGTATTACGCTCCTGTATAGAGTCACGGCTCAACAGGAAAGCGCGACTGGCGTATGTCTCGGCTTTCGCCAATGACCCATTGAACATTTCCCGATAGGTCCAGTCCTGATAGATGGCAGCACTGTCTTCGATTTCACCTGCCGCCGTAGGCTGAGAGTTGGTTTCCAGCAGTTGGCATGCTGTCATCATGCAGACCACAGCGCATAACAATACCTTCCTCATCTTCATCATTGTTCCATTTAAAACCGCAGTCCGAAGAACGTGCGGATGCGCCATTTGATGTTGTGCAGGGCAAGGCTCGCCTCGTCACCGTTGTTGGAAAAATTGAATACCATCGACATGCCAAGGAACTTGTTGCTCCACTGTCGGACGACAGCACCCCGACCGGTGATGATGACCTCGGGGAAGTGATAGTGAAGGGGTATGCGATTGTCGCCGAAAGTCATTGACGTGTTGCTATAGACGATAAACGTAGGCAGGGCGGAGATATGTAGCAGCCAGCCTTTGTTTGGCACGTAGTTGTAGCCATAGCCTGCACCAAGCCCCACGTTGACTATCTTCAGCTGCATTTCCTGATCCCAGTCGAGTGAGGCGCGTTGCGCCATGCCCGATGCGGCCAGAAGGAAGCTGCCGGCAGAACGGCGCTGTATATAACTCTGCGAGAAGGCTGCGGGATAGGAGAACCGGCGGCTGTTGAAAATATAGAAGGCATTCAGATTCAGTGTCTTCACCTTCAGCATTCCATCGGACAGCATGATCCGCTCCATGCCTTCGTGGTCGTGCCACCCCGAGAAATTATGAGCATCCTGATAGATGACATCGAAGCCAAAACGACGACCGTAGCTGTTGAAGTTCAACTCGTAGTCACGGTACTTGCCCATCAGTTTGGCGGGATTGAGCGCCGCACTGAGTGTGAAGCCCAGGTAGCTTGCGCCCACACTGATAGTCGACTTCCTGTTGGCTTCCATCTCCGATTTGAAGTGCTGTCCATTATCAATGCCTATTGCCTCCATCCTCGCTCCCGACACATTCATACGCGCCGTGACAGTCCACTTCGTTGTAGGTCGTTGTATGTATGCCGTGTCAACATTGCCCTTGAAATAGTTTTGCGTCAGCAAACTGTCGGCACGGTGAAAGAGGCTCTGAGCCTGACTGCTCATTGACGAAAACAGCAATATGGATATGCATAGTTTTTTCATTTACTACAGGATACTATTCCAACGGCACAAAGGTACGAATAAATGAGTGAATAACAAAATGAAAGTTTACTTTTGATGCATGAATGAATAAAAAACTGCTGATTACTTGGCGGTTTGAAAGATTATTCGTAACTTTGCGCATAGTAAAGGCAAGAATGCGATATGATACTTGTTGTAGATGACGATAAAAATATCCGCCTCTCGCTGAAGCTCATCCTGGAGCGCAACGGATATGAAGTGGCCCTGGCCGAAGGGCCGAAGGAGGCAATGCAGATAGTTCGCAACACACCGGCGGTGGAGCTGGTACTTCTGGATATGAACTTTTGGAGCAGCGAGAGCCATAAAAGCTCGCTTTCAAATGGCCGAGTCGCGACAAAAGTCGGTGAAGCCAGTTTCACTCGCGCCACTGACGGAGAGGAAGGACTGACACTGCTCAAACAGGTGAAGGTGTTCCGTCCCGACGTTCCGTGTATTCTAATGACGGCGTGGGGGACGATTGACCTGGCTGTTCAAGGCATGCGTGCCGGCGCTTTCGACTTTATCACTAAACCATGGGACAATGGTGTACTGCTAGACAGGATTGAGACAGCACGAAGCCTCACCCCCAGCCCCTCTCCAAAGAGAGAGGGGAGTATATACCTTCAAGAGCAGAATCAGACAGCAAGAGTAACCACTCCCCTCTCTCCTTGGAGAGGGGTCGGGGGTGAGGCTCTCTCTGACATTCTCGCTACCGTGGCCCGCGTGGCTCCTACCAATGCGCCCGTCTTGATTACAGGTGAGAGCGGTACGGGCAAGGAACTCATCGCAGAGGCTATCCACCGACAGAGCCAACGAGCCAACGGGCCGTTTGTGAAGGTGAACCTCGGTGGCATCTCCACTTCCCTGTTCGAGAGCGAGATGTTCGGCCACAAGAAAGGTTCTTTTACTGATGCCAAGACCGACCGTATAGGCCGTTTTGAACTGGCCAAGGGGGGCACCATCTTCCTCGATGAGATTGGCGAACTCTCGTTGGCCAGCCAGGTGAAGCTGTTGCGGGTGCTGCAGGACCAGACCTACGAGGTGCTGGGCGACAGTCAGACACGCCGAACGGATGTCCGTGTGGTCTGCGCCACGAATGCCGACCTTCGCGCGATGGTTCAAGAAAAGACTTTCCGCGAGGATCTGTTCTACCGCATCAATATCATCAACCTCCATCTTCCGCCCTTGCGTGAGCGCAGGGAAGATATTCCGCTGCTGGTTAATCACTTCCTTCAGATGGCTTGCGAGGCAAACGGTCTCCCGCATGTCACCGTCTCGACAGAAGCCATCGGTTATCTCCAGACGCTGCCGTTCCCTGGTAATATCAGAGAACTGAAGAATCTGGTGGAAAGGGCGCTGCTGATGAAGCCTCACCCCCAGCCCCTCTCCAAGGGGAGAGGGGAGTGGTCACTTACAGCCACTGACTTCCAGAATAGTTATTCATCAGTTCAAAGCCTATCTACTCCCCTCTCTTCTTGGGGAGGGGTTGGGGGTGAGGCCACCCTCGAATCCATGGAGCGCAATGCCATCGCTGCCTGCATTGCCAAACACAGCGGCAATCTCTCGCTGGTGGCTAAAGAACTGGGGATCAGCCGCGGAGCTCTGTACCGTAAAATAGAAAAGCACGGATTGTAGAAAAGGTGAAAAGGGTAAAAGCAAATTGGTGAAAAAGTAAAAAGGTAAAAAAGTGAAACTGAAGCATTATTATCTCCTCCTTACTGCGGGCATCGTCCTGTTAGGCGGTGTTACCCTTTTCGCCACCTTCAAGAGTCACCCTACATTGTTCTATGCCACGGAGGGTTTCATGGTTGTGCTGCTGTGTTACCTTTGGTACTTCTACCGCAAGACCATCCGTCCGTACGACACACTCATTGGCGGTATGGAACTGGTGAAGGACCTCGATCTGACAACACGGCTTGCACCTTCTGGCCAACACGAGACAGATGTCATCGTCCATACGTTTAACGACCTGCTGAACCGACTGCGCAACGAACATATCAAACTCGAAGAGCAATACACATTTCTCGATCTCCTGATAGAAGCCTCGCCGATGGGGATTATCCAGTGCGACCTGGACGGCCATTTCACTTCTATGAACCCAGCTGCCCGAGATATGTTGTCGCCCAGCATCGAAGATGCTATGCTGGCGCTGCCCCTTGGTAAGACTGACACCGTTAGAATTCCAGGTGAGCCTCAGCTTTTCCGCATCAGCCATCTGTCCTTTCCCGACCGTGGTTTCCAACACCCTTTCTTCCTGATAGAATCGCTGACCTCTGAAGTACGCTTGGCAGAGAAAGCAGCCTATGAGCGTGTTATCCGTATGATTGCCCACGAGGTGAACAATAGTGTGGCAGGGATTATCAGCCTCACCCCCGACCCCTCTCCAAAGGGAGAGGGGAGTATGTACCTTCAAGAGCAGAATCATGCAGCAAGAGTAACCACTCCCCTCTCCCCTTGGAGAGGGGTCGGGGGTGAGGCTGCCGAGCGCCTTACCGCCCTTTCTGCCTTCGTCACCCGCTTCGCCGATGTCGTCAAGATCCCGCAGCCACAACTACAGCTCTGCGACCTCAGCGAGGAGGTTGAGGCCTGTCGTCCCTTCCTTGAGAATCTGTGTACGTCGGCCGATGTCCGTATCGACTTCCAACTGACCGATGAAGCGATACCCGTTCGTCTTGATAGCGTTCTCTTCCAACAGGTTCTGATCAACATTGTCAAGAATGCCGTTGAGAGTATTGGTGAAAAGAAAAAACTACTGGCAACCGACAGCCAATCGGAAGTGGACGACGGAACGTCTGGAACGAGTGATGTCTCCATCACAGTAGCACCGCCTGCCAACATCACCATCACCGACAACGGCCAAGGTATTCAGCCATCTGTGGCGAAGCATCTCTTTACTCCCTTCTTTTCCACGAAGCCCCAGGGTCAGGGCCTTGGACTGCTGCTTATCCGCGACATTCTTACTTCACACCGCTGTACGTTCAGTCTGCTCACTGACCCTCGTGACAGCCTTACTCGCTTTACCATTCATTTTCCTATATGAAAAAAACTGTCCTGACTTTCCTCCTAGCCATCTGTTTTCACACAGCAATGGCTATTGACCTTACCAAGGCAACCATCGTTTATCAAAAGGGCGATGCTCCGTTAGTGAAGCAGATGGCCCAGGTTTTGGCTGATGATATTGAACGCGTCTCGGGAACAAGACCTTTGACGGGTGAACGAAAAGGCAGTGGACCCTTTATAGTTCTCAGCACTGTCAAGTGCTCGAATCTTCATAAGGATCTGCGAGGAACATGGGAACGTTATGCCATAGACACGAAGAAAGGCAACAGCCTTTACGTCACTGGTTCGGACGCCAGAGGCCTGGCTTACGGCGTGTTGCATATCAGCGAGGCGATTGGTGTCAGCCCTTGGTACTGGTGGGCAGACATCCCCGTAGACAAGGCCAACAAGCGCGTGTTCGACTATGAGGAGAACATTGTCAGCCGTTCGCCCTCCATTAAGTATCGTGGGTTTTTCATCAATGACGAGGACTGGGGCCTGAAGACATGGGCAGCACAGAACTTCGAGAAGGAGCTGGGTGACATCGGTCCCAAGACCTACGATAAAGTGTGCGAGCTGATTCTCCGTCTGAAGGGCAACATGCTAGCTCCTGCCATGCACACCTGTACGGGAGCCTTCTACAGTCATCCGGAAAGTCAGCAGATGGCTGACAAGTGGGGAATCATGATTACAACCAGTCATTGCGAACCGCTGTTGTTTAACAATGCTGCTCCTTCGGAGTGGGACAAGGCACGCGACGGTGAGTGGAACTACGAGACCAACAGTGCCACCATCCTGAAAAAGCTGGACGACCGCATCCGCGAGACGGCTCAGTATGACAACATCTATACCATGGGTATGCGCGGCCTGCACGACGAGGCCATGAAGGGCAGTACAGATCCGAAGGACCGTGCCCGCACACTGGAAGAGGTCTTTGCCCGTCAGCGTGAGATCCTGGAGAAATACAAGAACAGGAAAGCCGGGCAGATTCCGCAGATCTTCGTGCCCTACAAGGAAACGCTCGATATCTATGATGCCGGGCTGCGCGTACCGGATGATGTCACCATCGTGTGGCCCGACGACAACTACGGCTACATGAAACGTGTGTCGAATGCCTCGGAGCAGCAGCGCAGCGGACGAAGCGGGGTTTACTATCACCTTTCTTATTTGGGTACTCCCCATGACTATCTATGGATCTCCACTACTCCGCCTATGCTGATGTACGAAGAGCTGCTGAAAGCTTATAACGCAGGTGCAGACCGTTACTGGCTGCTCAATGTAGGTGACATCAAGCCTATGGAGATGGAGATACAGCAGTTTTTTGACATGGCTTACGACTTCGCAGCATTCAGCTACGACAATGTGAACCGCTATCAGGCCGAATGGCTCACCAAGGTCTTTGAGTCACAGTCTTCTGACCTCAGTGCTCAGTTCCAGTTCATCCTTGACAACTACTACCGATTGGCGTGGGACCGCAAGCCTGAGTTCATGGGCTATGAGTACGAATGGGACAGCCCGGAGTACAACCGTCTGCACGATACCGACTTCTCGTTCAAGAGGGGTACGGCTCAGAAACGGCTTGTGGACTATCAGGACATCTGCTTTGCCTATAACGCCATTGAGAGTCAGGCTGTTCCCGAACTGCGACCAGCCCTCTTCGAGATACTTGGCTATGCTGTGCAGTCTGCCTGTCAGGTGAATAGGAAGTTCCTCTATGCGCAAGCTAACCATGAGACGGGCAGCGACATCTTTGCAGAACAGTCGAGGGAGGCCAACCGCGAGATTGAACGGCTGCGTGAACGTTATAACTCTTTGCTGGGTGGCAAGTGGAACCAGATGATTTCAGAGGTACCTCCAGGCTATACGGCCAAGTATCAGCTGATGCCGAAACTGGGCAGCCAGCCAACCGATGTCCATCGACTGCCCGCAGCCCAGCTGCATCCGGAGTTCATCCATCAGATAGACCTCTCGGCACTGGCTGTCAAGCCTCCTTTCCGTCTGCTCGAAGGCATCGGCACCGACTGGGTGTCACTTCAGATGGGTCAGCCTCTAGATCTGGACACAATGGGTAGCATCGATATTCCATTACCCATTGACAGTCATTCCTTGACACGAAACGACAAGCTCAGTCTGTGTATCTCTGTCGTTCCTATGTGGCCAGTGGCCTCCGACCGCAGCAACCGCTTCATGGTGAGCGTTGACGGTGGCAAGGCAGAAACCTGCGAGAATGTATTTCAGGAATGGGGCCCGGAGTGGAAACTGCAGGTACTCGAGAACCGGAAGGAGTTCGTTGTGACGCTGCCACTCGACACTACGCGCAGCGAGCATGTCCTCACGCTCTCGATTGTTGACCCTGGGCAGATCATTCAGAAGATCACTTATCAATAGCTACTTCATGACAACACACCCTTTTACCGGTCTTTGCCAGGGAGAGCGGTAAAGAGGGCTTCGGGTGGAGTAGTCCCACGTCTGCGGCTTGTGCTGCTTGTCGAAGGCAACAAACTCGTCGTATGACGGGGTGCGTCCCTCGCCCAGCTCAATCACCTTATTATATATGAACTGACGGCTGGGAGCGTTGAACGGACTGGTGCTGCGGTTCATCATGCTGTCGTCCGACGGACGGTAGATGCCTTTAAAGTACGTATATCCTCCTTCGTAGACTCCTATTTTCTCGTTAAGGAACTGGCTGTCGCCTATGAACGATTTCCATAGCACTTTCGTCTCGTCTTCTTCAGAGTCTACATTCTTCATCCACCCATAGCTGTGCATGTAACGCAGTTGCGTCAACACGTCGTCTGTGGCTGCACCTTGTTCGTCGTGAGCATATTCGTCGGCCAGCTTCGCCAGCCCGTGACCGATGGCTTCGTGTACAGCCACGGAACGGAAGGTCTCGCTTTCCAGATTGTTAATCACAGGGAACAGTGCCACGGCATACTGTTTGAGTCCGGGTTTGGGGTGATTAGAAAAAAGATATGTAACACCCTTGTAGATATGAGTGTTCATCACGACCACGGCCAAGGCATTCAGCGAGTCGATACCCTCCACCTTTCGCAGATACTGGCTGATTTGCCCTGCGTCGCTACTGATCTCTGTCGACTGGTTGTCGGGCAGACAACTGAAGACCGTCTGCGACTGCTCGGTGAAGTAGTTGTTGGCTGAAACGGCATTGACCATGTACACATCGAAGTATTCGCGCAACGAACGCACAGGCTCCTCGCTGAAGAGGTTTTCCATGGTGCGTCTCATCACGGTCACGTAGGTGCTGTCCTGGATATCAAGATCGGTGAAGCCATCACCCATCAGGACGAAGGGAATACCTTTTCCGACGGTAGCCTTTTGCAGCACAGTCACCTTACCGTCCTCGGAATAGTCTGTGGACACGTATCCGTCGTTCAGACCGTCCTGATGAATCCACAGGGTGTCGAGTGGCATCGGGTTCCCCTTTTCATCGTTCAAGGCCAGGAACAAGGCCCCGTCGCGGCCGTCTCTCGACGTGTTGGCCACCACATTCAGCGGTACGAACTTCATGGTTTTCTCCGCCCTGGTACGGTTGTCAGGAGCAAGCACCCACTCCTCCAGTCCTTCGGTGGAATAGAGCTGGATGTCGCCTTCGTTCATATTGGTCTTGAACGAAATGTCAAGTGTTCCGCCGGCAGCTGTCAGCTCGTACTGATCCTTGTCGAAGATGGCATAGTCGGCACGCTGCTTGACGGTCAGCGTTTTCGTTTCACCGCCCGACTGAATGGTAACCTTGGCCGTACGAGTAGCTTTCGTACGGTTGGTCTGTGTAGTCGTCAGCGTGAGCGTGATATTCTCACCGGCATCACCTTTGGCTGGCGACACGTTCAACCACCTGGCGTCACTCTTTGCTGTCCAGCTGTTTTTCACCTGCATCGTGGTTTCCAGACTGTTGTTCACCACAGCATGCATTTCAAGGGTCTTTTTTGAATCGGCTATCTTGATAGAATCCTCTTCGTCCTTCTCACAGCCTGTCAGCATCAGGGCTGCAAAGAGCGTCAAGGTTAGCTTGAATACGGTCTTCTTCATCGTTGTTTATTCAATTTTCGGCAAAGGTAAGCAAAATAAATCGAATAAAGAAACGATTTCACCGGTTTTTCTCGGAAACTGTCAGGAAACTGTGCTGGTGGTGGAATCTGCATCAGGGATAGAAGATGCGCTGCAGGAAATCCACAAGATACCTGCGCCAGTTCTCCCATGAATGTCCACCTTCTGACGACACAAAGGTGTAAGGATATCCATGGCTGGCCAAAAGGCTGCGATACTGGCTGTTCATCTTGTTCAGGAAATCGTCTCTGCCTATAGCCATGTAATAGAGTCTGGGAGCCGGACTGAACTGTTGGGCCAGTTTCTGTTCTATATTCTCATAGATATCCAGACAACTGAGCTTGTCGGAGAGGCTGATGGGTGCTGGAATCCTGTCGCCGATCAGGGCTGCAATGTTCCTGATGCGCTGCCGGTTATAGTTGAAACGTTCTATCTTGTAGATTCTCTGTTCGGTGAGCATGTTGGAGGTCTGTGCAGAGAACAGGCCGACGTAGTCGAACAGCTGGGGATGGTTCAGCGAGATGAAGAGAGCGTGCAGACCTCCCATTGACAGACCGGCAATAGCACGATGGGCCTTATCTTTCCTGACACGGTAGTTCTTCTCTGTGAAGCCGACGATTTCCTTGACGAACAGTTTCTCAAATTTCCCCACCATTGAGTTGACATTGTTTCCTGACGGCAGTTTGTCCATATACGGGCTTTCACCAGGTGCTGCATCGAGTTCAATATTCCCGTTAGGCATCACAACGACAAGCGGCTTGATGCTGTCTGTATGGATCAGATCGTCGAGTATTTGGCAGACCCGTCCGCCATCGGCCCACGTAGTCTCATCACCGCCTGATCCATGAAGCAGATACAGCACAGGATAGAATTCTTCCGGATGGTCATCGTAGCCCGGTGGCGTATAGACACATAGACGGCGTTGTGACATACCGTTCAGCGTTGACGGATACCACACTTTTGACAGCGTTCCGTGAGGGATGTCCTTGTCGACGTAATGGTCGGCCATGCCTCCCGCGACAAAGAAGTAATTCAGCCGCTTTTCCACATCGCGGGTTACCCGGCTGTTCTTGGGGTCGGCCATCACTCTACCATCCACCACATATTCATAGGTGTACATCTCAGGAGAAAGAGGAACGGTGTGATATGTAAAATTGTCACCTTGCTGCTCCATCTTGTATTTCCTGTCGCCCAATATCAGTCTTGCTTTTTTGGCTCCGGGCGCATGAAGTGTAAAGGTGACGCTACCGTCAGCCGACACGTACGGCTCTGAGTCCTGTGCGGCAAGACGCAGAGGGATGAAAGCAAGCAGTCCAAGGAAAAGCCTAAAAATACAGTCCCATGTGGAAGGAGAGACCTTCCAGTTTGTTCTTCTCATCATTCTCCTTGTATTCCTGTAGTGAATAGCCTAATGAAAGATAGCCGCCCATGCGGGGAGTAATACCGAAATTCACACCTGCTGACGGATTGCAATAGAGTCCCTTGAGACCTGTTACAGAATATCCTGCACGCCCTTCAATAAAAGGAGCGATGCGGGTTCTCAAAAAGCTGAACTGGACATCGGCGAACACCGGCATGGTGTTCTCGGTCATGGAGAAGACATACTGTTTCTCGCGATACTCGAAGTGCTGTAATCCGAAACCGCCGCCAACGAACAGGTTCCGGTTCAACTGATAGCCATGGACGGTGATCAGCCCTGTGGCCACAATCTTCGACTCTTTCGAATTGGTGTCTTGCCCGTACTCCAGAAAACCACGGTAGCCTTTAGGACGCCAGGTTCTGATAGGAGGATCTATGTCTTCCTGTACATTCACCACGTAAAGGCTGGTACGTTCCTTGGCTATGCGTTCCACATCGCTGAAAGCACACACAAGCACGCCACCGTCAATCGTTTCCATTCGAAGGCTGTCATTGGGATACAACTCTTTGTAAAAGCCTTTGATAACACTGCCGTTCTTCAGAAACACCACATCGCGATACTCCTGAGCCTGAACTGCTGACAGAAAACATGTCAGCAACACTATGATACCTGTAATACGCTTCATTTCCTATGGGTTTTGCACCGTTTACATCCTGACAAGGCATGTATGCCTTTCCGGCTCTGTGCCGTGTTGACAGAACAGGCAGATGCACAGAATCATTGTCCCATGCATCTGCCTTTGCTGTTAAGAGGTTTTAGACCTGGTGGAATTAATCCTCCAGCTTAATGGGCTTGTACTTCGGTACAAGAGTCTTCATAATGGTCCAACCGATGAGGTAGGCAACGGCGCAGATGCAGAACACTACCATATAGGCAGCGGGCTTGCCGTCGAATCCGAAGAAGGTGAAGTTGGCACCCTGGGCAGCTGCCCAGTCAAAGAATTTTCCGCTACCGAGGTTGATACTCATCGAACCGATACCTCCGGCCATTGTGCCCAGGCCGACGATTGTACCGATGGTGGACTTGGGGAACATGTCGCCGATAGTGGAGAACAAGTTGGCTGACCATGCCTGGTGTCCAGCACCCAGCAGACCGATAAGGATGGCAGGCCACCAAGGGCTATAAGCACCGAGAGGCTGGGCGAAGAGGCCCAGTACGGGGAAGCAGGCGAAAATGAACATGGCACGCATGCGGCCCAGGTAGGCGTTCATGCCTTTCTTCTCGACGAAGTAAGTGGGCAGGTAGCCGCCTCCGATGGAGACGATGGTCACGATGGCGTAGAGTGTGAAGATGAGCAGGATGCCCATGGTCGAGTCGCTGGTGTAGCCATACTGATCCGAGAAGTAGGCGGGTGCCCAGAAGAGGAAGAACCACCACACGCCGTCGGTCATGAACTTTCCTACGAGGAACGACCAGGTCTGCTTGAATGTGAAGCACTTGAAGAACGGTATGGTCTTCTCCTCCTTCACATTGTTACGGTCCTGGACATCAGCCAGGTCGTTGTCCTGCTCTATGTAGTTGAGCTCAGCCTGGTTCACACGCGGGTTCTTGGCAGGTTTGTCATAAAGCCATATCCACAATCCCATCCAGATGAAACCAAGGGCACCGATGATGATGAAAGCCATCTCCCAGCCCCAGGCACGTGCCAGCAGGGGAATGGTGGCAGGAGCTGCCAGGGCGCCTACAGAGGCACCGCTGTTGAAGATGGAGGTGGAGAAAGCACGGTCTTTCTTGGGGAAGTACTCTGCCGTGGCTTTGATGGCAGCGGGGAAGTTTCCTGCTTCACCGACAGCAAGGATCAAGCGGCACGAGAGAAACAGCCAGACGGAGATGGTGGCAATGGCCACGGCTGCGTCGCTGCCAGCCTGAACGGCACGCAGGGCCTCTATGGAGTCGTAGCCCTCAACGGTCATGGCCACCCAGCCGCAACCGGCGTGCAGCACAGCACCTAACGACCAGACGAAGATGGCAATGAGGTAGCCTTTCTTGGTTCCCATCCAGTCAATGAACTTACCGGCAAACAGGTTAGCGATAGCATAGAACAGCGAGAACATACCAGTAATGGTACCATAGTCGCCATCAGTCCAGTGGAACTCAGGGGCAATAAAGTCCTTCCAGGTTAATGACAGGACCTGACGGTCCATGTAGTTAATAGTGGTTGCCAGGAAAAGCAACCCGCAGATGACCCAACGGAAGTTGGACATTTTGGTGGTTTGAATTGGTGTCATTTGTTTTCGTTATTTCGTTCTGACGTTATCTCGTTATTTCGTTATAACGTTATCACGTTATTACGACTATTTGATATCGATGACGGGAATGTTGTCTTTATCGTTGTAATAGAGGTTCTCGCCTGCCATACCCCAGATGAAAGTATAGTAGTAGGTTCCAGCTGCAGCGTGCATGGACCACTCAGGCGACATGATGGCCTGCTCGTTGTGGAGCCATACGACACGGCTCTCCTCGGGCTGACCCATGATGTGAGCGATGGTCTGCTCCTGAGGCAGGTTGAAATAGTAGTAGGCCTCTATGCGGCGGCCGTGGGTATGAGGAGGCATCGTGTTCCATGCGGCACCGGGATTGAGCTGCGTCAGTCCGAGCTGCAGCTGGCAGGGACCTTCCTCGAGCACGTCGTTGACGATGAGCTTGTAGACCGTGCGGTTATTACATTCCTCCAGCGAGCCTACAGGTCCCCAGACGGCTGCCTTCAGCGAGCCCTTGCGGCCGTCGAGGGTAATCCACTGGGTCTTGAAATGCTGATGGGCGGTGGCGCTGTTCAGGTAGAACTTGGCTGGCTTCTGGGCGTCCTTCGAGCGGAACTGCACCTTCTTGTTAACATCCTTGTCCTTGCCTATGTGGCCACGGCCAATGTAGAGGGCCTCTTTGGGTGAAAGGTCATACTCCTTTCCATCGACGATCACCACACCGTCACCCGCGCCGCAGTTCACCACGCCAAGCTCACGGTTATACATGAAATACTTCTCCTTGATGGTGTTGTCCACGTCGAGACCCAGCTCCCAGAAGTTCTCCAGGGTCAGCGTGGTGTTCACGGGCATGGCACCGCCGAAGATGAAGCGGTCGTAGTGCGAATAGGTGAGCAGGATGGAGTCGGCAACCATCACTTTCTCCATCACGAAGCGGTTACGGAGCAGCTGCGTGTCATAGTGTTTCACATCCTCGGGATGGCAGGCTGTCTGGAACTTCACGTGCTGAACGCCCACATACCTGTCGGCTTCCTGCGCCTGGGCAGAAAGCGTGAGGGCCAAAGCCCCCGCAATGGATAGAATTGCTTTTTTCATTGTCTTGCTTTTTTATTTATTGTTCATTTCTTCTTTCACAATGCGCTTGCGGTTCCACACCACCATGCCGATGGTGATGATCGTGAGCACACCCATGCCTATCCACTTCAGGTATTTCACGAAGGCATAGATGGCATAGCCGAACAGCGACGAGGCGAAGTCCAGAGCACCAGCCTGGAATCCTTCGGGTATCTGGGCAGCCTTGTCCTGCGTGGCCTCATAGACTGTGTTGGCGGCCAGCGTGAAGGCAGGCGCCATGTCGGTGACGAAATAGAGGCCTATAGTGACTGCCACCAGACCGATGATAAAGGTCTTCACGACATTGCCTTTGGTATAGGGCAGCACCATCACGAACACATAGAACATACCGGCCAGCGAAGCCAGCGGCAGGAACTGGTTGCCGGCCTTCGACAGGGCAATGGCCAGGATCAGCGTCACGGGGATGAGCAGCAACGAGACTACCAGCGTGGTGGGATGGCCGATGACCAGAGCGGGCGACATGCCAATGTACACTTTCTTGCCCTTGAACTTACGCTTCACCACCTCCTGCGTCTTCTCGGATATAGGCATCAGACCGTCGATGAACAGACGTGTGATGCGGGGGATGAGCTCCATGACAGCACCCATGGTCACGCCGAGGAACAGCACCGACTTCACAATGCTCATCACGGCGTCGGTGGTGGAGCCGAACCCTGCGGCATAGTCAGCAAAGTTCAGGAAGTGGTCGAAGTGGGCAGCAGCACCTATCAGCGCGCCCACGATGACACCCAGCACCAGCGGCTCGCCCAGCACGCCGAACTTCTTCTTCAGCCCCTCGGCATCGATGTCGAGCTTCGAGAAACCGGGAATACGGTCCAGCAGCCAATTGATGGCAATGGCAAACGGCGTGAAGCTCTGGCAGAACGGCTGCGGAATCGAGATGCCGTCCATGTTGTCATAGTATTTCTGAAAGCGGTCGGCTGTCAGGTCGGCCATCACCAGCGTCACGATGTAACAAGAGATGGCGGCGAAATAGCCCCACAACAGGCTCTGGTCCATTACAAAGTAGGCCACGGCGCCGATGAAGGCGAAATGCCAGTAGTTCCACAGGTCGATGTTCACCGTACGCGTACACTTCGTGATGAGCAGCAGGAAGTTAATGCCTAAGCAGATGGGGATAATCAATGCGCCCACAGCCGTATTATAGGCCACGGCGGCGGCGGCGGGCCATCCCATGTCGAACACCTTCAGGTCGAGATCAAAGATCTTCGAGATAGCATCCAGTGGGGTGTTGAAATTGGTAGTCAGCAGGGCTGTGACAATGCCGAGACCGACGAAACCCACACCCACGTAAAGACCACTCTTGAGCGACTTTCCGAACTTCATGCCTATGCACAGGCCGATGATGGTAAACAGAATAGGCATCATGACCGAAGCGCCCAAACTGATGATGTAACTGAATACTTGTTCCATTTGTTTTAATATCGATATTTAGCTTGTTTTAGTAATAATCTTTGAAGATCTACACAATTTGAGTGCAAAGTTAATAAAAAAAGATGAAACGCAGAACGTTTCGCCACATATTTTTTACGTTATCGTTAACGTCAGCCTTTTTCATAGCTTATCTCATGCAAAATCAGCCATGGACTCAGTTACATCATTTGTGGATGAATGGCGAGCATGTCAATTCGTGAAGGAAGTTGATTCCCATTACGGGATTGTTTACTAAACCCATTAGAATTGAAATTTAAAAGTGAAACATGTTGAAAACTCTGCCACCTTGCTTTTTCGCTCCCGTTCACGATGCTGTTCTCATGCCGAGTCACTGCAGTTGACATGCCGAGTCACTGCAGTTGACATGCCGAGTGAGCAACGTTCACTTAACGAGCGATCGAGCTTGATTGACGATGCAAGTATTCTCTCCGACAAGCTTCAAACATTCTTGTCTGAATGCTTCTTTACGATCTTCAAAAGAATCAGATTTTTCCTCACGCGTCCGCGGTAGGGGGTGGGGGTTTTCTCGTCTTTTTCTTTTTTTTCTTTTTCTTTTATAGGGGGTGCAGGGGGGAATTTTTCTTTTTCATTTCTTCTTTTTCTCTCTTTTTGATTGCATTTTGTTTCAAAAAAACAACGGTACTTTTTTGCATACCTGCGACACACCAAAGCACGTTCCTCGGGACTCAGTCCTTTGAACATGGCAACGACGCAGTAAAAGTGATGGAGCAGCGTCCTTACAAGCTGCTCTTCACCTTCATTGTAGGCCGTATAACTCTAACAGACCAACGACATATTGTTCGATTTTTTCAAACTCACACAATCAATCTATATTATTAATCTCAAACATCTTTTTAGGGATCACTTCGTACAATATTTATCGAGCGTTTGGTACGCCTTTTTGTCATCCCCCTATCGCGACTACCTGAGCTGAGCACGCTTTCGCAGCCAGTGAACACATTGAAGGCCACGCATTTTCCTTGTTGGCTCTGATGTTGAAAACGCTGTTGATTGCTATCACAATTTGTAAATTAATTTACTCGACTTCCGTAAGTAAGAAAAAACGGTCTGAAAGGCCAAAAGCTTGCAGCACAGGGCAATGCCCAAGACAAAATTAGCAAAAAAATTAGCATTCCGTTGCCTGTAACGGAATGCTAATTTTTCTGCTAATTATTTGCTCACGTTTTGCTAAATGGCCACATTCCAATAAGTGGTGTTTTCACTTTCTCCAGATGCGTGGCATCTTCATTCATGAACGAGAGCGTACTCAGTAATCTGATGTCATGGTAAAAGGGTCATTGATTCTCTCAAACAATCAATCACCCCCCGCGATTCACGAACCTATGGATCAGCGAGAGCCGCCCCACCCTCTCGTTTTTGTGGCATGCGATGACTTGTCAATCCTGGAAATAGACGCGCTTCACGCGGTTAGAGACACCTGTCAGCACCTCGTAGGCAATGGTGTCAAGTGTATCGCTGAGCACAGAGACGGGCAGGTGATCGCCGAAGATTTCGACCATGTCGCCTTCATGGCAGGGAATGTCCGTCACGTCAATCATGGCCACGTCCATGCAGATGTTTCCTACATATTCTGCCTTTTGGCCATTGACCAGGCAGTAGCCATGACGATTGCCCAGCCGACGGTTCAGTCCATCGGCGTATCCAATGGGTATAGCACCTATGAGGCTGTCGCGGTCAAGCACTGTACGACGGCTGTAGCCAATAGAGTCGCCCGCCTTCACATGGCGAAGCTGCAGGATGGTGGTCTTGAGCGTGCTGACGCATTTCAGCAAGGAGTGATCGCTGCTATAGGGCTCTACTCCATACAGGCCGATGCCGAGGCGGCACATGTCGAGTTGTCGTTCAGGGAAATGCTCGATACCGGCCGAGTTGTCAATGTGCCGGAGTATCTTGTGACTGAAAGCGTCCTGCAGGCGTCGGCTTTCCTCATCGAACAGCTGGAACTGGCGAGCGGAGAACTCGTTGAAGTCGTCGCTGTCGGAACCAACGAAATGAGAGAAAACGGAACGGGGAATGACGGCCTGCTGCCTATGCAGACGGTCAATGAGCTGACCAATCTCGTCGGCATTGAACCCTAAGCGATGCATGCCTGTATCGAGTTTGATGTGGACAGGCCAGCCGGTAATTCCCTCTTTACGGGCTGCACGGACGAGTGCATCGAGCAGACGGAAACTGTAGACCTCGGGCTCGAGGTCGTAGTCGAAGAGGGTCTTGAACGACGACATCTCTGGGTTCATCACCATGATGTTGGAGGTGATGCCTGCCTTGCGGAGGGCAACGCCCTCGTCGGCTACTGCCACGGCGAGATAGTCCACACGATGATCCTGCAGCGTCTTGGCAATCTCAATGGCACCGGCACCGTATGCATCGGCTTTGACCATGCACACCATCTTGGTCTCGGGCTTGAGGAAGGAACGGAAATGGTTGAGGTTTTCCACCACTGCATTCAGATTGACTTCAAGGATTGTCTCATGGACTTTCTGCTCCAGCAGCTCGGTGATACGCTCGAAGCCGAAGCGACGGGCGCCCTTGAGCAGGATCAGCTCGTCGTGGAGCTGATGGAAGACAGGGCTTTGCAGGAAATCGTCAACTGTGGAAAAGAAGTATTTCTCGCCTATGGTGAATGTATGAGACTGAGCCGAGATGTCGGGGCCTATGCCGATGAATTTGTCCACGCCCCGTTTGCGCAGCAGTCCGTCCACTTCCTGATAGAGTTCCGTGGGCTGAGAGCCGCTCTGGTAGATGTCGCTGAGGATGAGGGTGTTCTTCAGAGGCGCGAGACGGGTGGTGGGTGATGTGGACTGACGGCGGTTCATGAAGTCGAGGGCAATGTCCAATGAGTTGACGTCGTTGTTGTACGAGTCGTTGATCAGCGTCAGCCCCCGCTGCCCCTGCTTCACTTCCAGACGCATGGCGACAGGCTCCAGATGGGCCATCCGTTCGGCTATCTTCGCAGGCTTCATCCCTAGGAGCAGGGCTGTGGCCACGCAGGTGATGGAATTCTCGATCGATGCATTGTCGATGAAGGGAATGCTGTAGGTATGTTCCTCGCCCTGATAGACGTAGGTCACACGTTCGTCCTTTACCTCTTTTATATATAAAGGCGCCTTCTCGTTATAGCGCGACCACCCGATCTTCTGTCCTTGATAGGCTGAACGGCGAATGCAGCGTCCCACCACATCGTCGTCCGACGGATAGACAATGGCCTTTGTGCCGTGCATCAGCTGAAGCTTCTCCATGCACTTCTCTTCCATGGAACGGAAGTTTTCCTGATGGGCCGTCCGAAGACAGGTAAGAACGCCGATGGTGGGCTGGATAATGTCGTGCAGGGCCAGCATCTCACCCGGTTGGCTGATGCCCGCTTCAAAGATTCCCACCTGTGTCTGCTCGTTGAGCAGCCAGACGGACAAAGGCACGCCAATCTGTGAGTTGTAACTGCGAGGCGAACGCACCACCTGGGTGTTGGAAGCCTTGGGCTCCTGCGGGTCGGAACAGCCGACACCGGAGACGATCTGGTAAAGCCATTCTTTCACCATGGTCTTGCCGTTACTGCCCGTAATACCCACAATGGGGATGTTGAATTCGTCGCGATGGCGCTCGGCCAGCCGCTGCAGGGCTGCCAGTGGCGAAGGAACGACAAGGAAGTTGGCCTCTGTATAGTGGCTTTCATAGCTGGCGGGGACCTGCTCGACCACGAACGACCGTACTCCCCTGCGATACAGGTCGTCAATATAGCGATGACCGTCGTTGCGCTTGGTGCGCAGGGCAAAGAACAAAGTCTCCTCAGGGAAACAGAGTGAGCGGCTGTCGGTGAGCAGCCACCTGACGTTGGCGTCTTTCTCGCCGTAACGGCGAGCACCAAGCAGGGTCGTAATCTTTTCAATGGAATATTTCATAGTGCAAAGGTAGGATATTTTTTCTGCAACGCTGCTACTTTTAACATAGTTTTATCCATAAATGCCTTGTAGGCCTCGCTGTCTGCATCAAACGGACGGTGACTAAGGGCAGCTTTGACAGGTGCCCACTCGCGAAGGAACTCCTTGGCTGAAGGGCTGAAACACCAGTCCGTCAGCCGTTCCCAGATAAGCTCCACTGCCTGTTCTGAGGGATGAAGCATGTCGGCTTTGTAGAAACGGTAGTCGCGCAACTCGTCCAGCACCAGTTCGTAGGCAGGGAAGTACTGCAGACGTGAAGAAGAACGGTGAGAATCGGACGATTTCAGAAGCTGGTCAATGGCCAGCAGCAGCGTGGCCTTGGATAGCTGGGAGCCGTGGTAGCCGTATTTGCGATAGCGGATGGGACTGACGGTCAGTACGATGTTCATGTCGGGGTTCAACGTATGGAGTCTGCCGACGGACTGCCGCAGATAGTCAGCACATTCAGCGACGGTCAGCTCTTCCTCCTGGAATAACGCTGCAGGCCGTTTCTGGCAGTTGTCGACAATCTCGCCCGTCTCCTTCAGCCGATAGACGTGGTTGGTGCCCAAGGTAAGAAAGGCGGTCTGATAAAGCCCGTCCAGCCGCTCGATAGTATGGAGGACGGAAGCAGGATTATACATGACGCCGAAGGGGTTCACCGTAGCACGGAACTTCTCTTGCAGAAACCGCTGTCCGATGCTGTCGGCAAAACAAGAACCCACAAACAGTATCCGTTCGCATGGGGATATCTGGAAGCTGGCCATACCCGTGTCCACTTTCGTCTGGAAATCCATCTCTTCTTGTCTTAAGTGAATAAAAAAAGCCCGAAATTCGGGCTTTTTGACTTGTTGCGGAGGCAGGATTCGAACGTGCGACCTCCAGGTTATGAGCCTGGCGAGCTACCAACTGCTCCACTCCGCGATGTGATGATTCTTGAATTCGGGTGCAAAGGTACTACATTTTTCTTGATTACGCAAATTTTCATGCGCTTTTTTTGCATTTTCCCCCTCATCCGCTCATTTTCCTTGACATAGCTCACTTTTTTCACTCATTTATTTGGTCAATTCAAAGAAAAATCATAATTTTGCACACGATATACACAGTGTGCAAAAAGTAATTATCCAGGAGCAAAAACAAAGATGTCTATTTCAAAAACCAGACAACTGCTGGTAGACGTAGCACGCCAGCTGTTTGCAAAAAAGGGGCTGGAGAACACCACGATGAACGACATTGCGCAGGCGTCGGGCAAGGGTCGTCGTACCCTTTATACCTATTTCAAATCGAAGGAGGAGATCTACTATGCTGTCATCGAGAGCGAGCTGGAGCGACTCAGCGACAAGCTCGACGAGGTGGCTGCAAAGAAGATACGTCCTCAGGACAAGATCATCGAGCTGATCTACACCCATCTGAGTATGATCCGTGAAACCGTGGTGCGCAATGGCAACTTACGTGCAGAGTTCTTCCGTAACATCTGGATGGTAGAGAAGGTACGTAAGCATTTTGACGACGCAGAGATAGAGCTGTTCCGTAAGGTGTATACCGAAGGAAAGGATGACGGCGAGTTCGACATTGAGAATGTAGACCTGGTGGCTGACATCACCCACTATTGCATCAAAGGACTGGAAGTTCCCTATATCTATGGCCGCATAGCCCATGGCATGACCGAAGAAGCAACGAAGCCACAGGTGGCCAAGGTGGTTTATGGCGCCTTGGGGAAAATAGCCAAATAATGAATAAATAAAGAATAAGGTAAATATAAAAGTTTAATTGTAAATCAAAATGGGATTATTAAGTGGAAAGACAGCACTTATTACAGGTGCTGCACGCGGTATCGGAAAAGCTATCGCACTGAAGTTTGCCGAAGAAGGCGCTAACATCGCATTCACCGACCTTGAGGTGAATGAAGAAACAGAAAAGGAAATTGCTGCGAAGGGTGTCAAGGCCAAGAGCTACGCCTCCAATGCTGCCGATTTTGCACAGACTGAGGAGGTGGTGAAGGCCGTGAAGGAAGAGTTTGGCAGCATAGATATACTTGTCAACAATGCTGGTATCACGAAGGACGGGCTGATGCTCCGCATGACTGAGCAGCAGTGGGATGCAGTCATTGCCGTGAACCTGAAGTCGGCTTTCAACTTCATCCATGCCTGCGTGCCAGTGATGATGCGTCAGCGTGGTGGAAGCATCATCAACATGGCCAGTGTGGTAGGCGTCCATGGTAACGCAGGACAGGCCAACTACGCTGCCTCGAAGGCCGGCCTCATCGCACTGGCAAAGAGCATCGGCCAAGAGATGGGTCCGAAGGGCATCCGTGCCAATGCCATCGCTCCCGGCTTCATCGATACGGCCATGACCCAGGCGTTGCCCGAAGAAGTACGTAAGGAATGGTGCAACAAGATTCCCCTGCGCCGTGGAGGCACTGTGGATGACATTGCCAACTGTGCCACATTCCTTGCTTCAGACATGTCGAGCTATATCAGCGGACAGGTCATTCAGGTCGATGGTGGCATGAACATGTAATGCCAAGACGTATTCTTCAATAGTAAAACAAGTTGTTTTGGTGTCATTAAGACTATCTTCTCGTCTCGTCAAGATATGCTTCTACACACCAAAACAACTTGTTTTTCTTGTTTATTATTCTTTTGCGGAGGAAACAAATAATAGGTATGCAAGTAGTCTACGAGGACAACCATATCATCATTGTCAATAAGCAGAGCGGGGAGATCGTGCAGGGCGACAAGACAGGCGACACACCGCTGTCAGAGACGGTGAAGCAGTATATTAAGGAGAAATACCAGAAGCCTGGCGAGGTGTTTCTCGGCGTGGTTCACAGGTTGGACCGCCCTGTTAGTGGACTGGTGGTGTTTGCCCGTACGTCGAAGGCTCTGGCAAGGTTGAACAAGATGTTTGCCGAAGGGGAGGTACACAAGACTTATTGGGCGATTGTCCCCGCGTCCCCAGAGAAGACCGAGGACTTCTGTACCTTGGAAAACTGGCTGGTGCGCAATGAGAAGCAGAACAAAAGCTATGCCTATGACCACGAGGTGCCTCATTCGAAGCGGGCTGTGCTGAAATACAGGGTCATTGGGCATAGTGACCGTTATTCGTTGTTGGAAGTACAGCTCATGACAGGCCGGCATCATCAAATACGCTGCCAGCTGGCCAAGGCCGGGATGCCCATCAAAGGCGATCTGAAATATGGTGCACCGCGCTCTAATCCCGACGGCAGCATTTCTCTGATGGCCAAAAAGGTAGAATTTGTCCATCCCGTGTCAAAGCTGCCCATCAGTGTGGAAGCACCCTTGCCTGAGAACCAGCTGTGGCAGGCTTTCCACCAGTGAGCCATCGGAAAACAACGCGTTGCGCAACGTTTTTCAAACTTGTTGCGTTGTTATGTCAGTAGAAAGGATTACCTTTGTAGTGACAAGAGTAAAGTATTCAAGAAGTAAGTGCGATGAAACGGATTTCGCAACGCGATATAGCCAGACAGCTGGGTATTAATGTTTCCACGGTATCAAGGGCATTAAGAGGAGGTGAAGGCGTCAGTTCCGAGCTTCGTCAGAGGATAATGCAACTGGCTGACGAGCAGGGCTATCGGCCGAATCCATTTGCCGTAAGCCTGCGTTATGACACTACGCGGACAATAGGAATCATTGTGCCTGACATATCGTTCAACCATTATGCCCACATTGTGAAATTCATCGAGGCTGAGGCAAGAAAGAATGGCTACATGTGTATCATCAGCGACTCGGACGATCAGGTGGAGAATGAGGTCAATTGCCTTGAGATGCTGGTTAACATGCATGTGGAAGGCATCATTGTGTGTCCATCGCAAGACACATCAGACTTCAGCCATTTGCTTCAGCTGAAGAACGCCCACATGCCTATCGTGCTCTTTGACCGCACACCCGACATCGAAATCTCTTCAGTGAACATCAACGATGCAGCCTCTGCACGTCAGGCCACCATTTGCCTCATCGACAAGGGAGCCAGAAGCATTGCCTTCCTTGGCGGTTCTAACCAGATGAAGCAGACCATCGACCGCAAGCACGGTTATCTGGAGGCATTGCGAGAAAAGGACATTCCCATCCGTACTGACTTGGTGATGTGTCACCACATCAGTTACAATTCAGGCCTCTCTGACACGCTGGAACTGCTGAGCCTTCCCAATCCGCCTGATGCAATCATCGCCTCCCACGGCCTATTGGCCATCTCTGCCCATCAGGCAGTCACCAGTCTGGGGCTGCGTATTCCGGAGGACGTGTCCATTGTCGGCTACATGAGTGATTGGGTGTCGGAAATGTTAAACCCTCGCCTTTCATTTGTCAAGCAGAACCTTCATGAGATAGGCAAGAAGGCCTTCCGACTGCTGCTCGATCAGATGACTGGAGACGACAGTGTACAGCGCGTGGTGGTGAGCGCACGTCTGGAGCTGCGTGATAGTACAAAGAAAACCAATACAACACCATATATATGAAATACTTATTATCAACGATTGCTTTTATCGCCTCATCAACCATTTGTATTGCACAAGATGACCTGCGGCTGAATGAATTGGAGTACTTCGAGCGGCAGGGCGTTAACGTGTTAGTGTTCAGCAACAGTTTCAACGGAGGCTTCAACGATGAGAAGAACTCTGGTATAGAGATCATCCATCACGGTGTACGTACCGTTCAGGGGGGGGCTGTCAGGCTGAACAATACGCCTGAGCAGTGGGACCTTGTTCCGAAGATGACCAGCCGTAGGGTGAACCGTGAGAATGGGAGCATTGAGGTGGACATGCGCTATGATGACTATGACTTCGACAGCCGTGTGGTGGTCACCGCGAAAGGAAAAGCTGTTGAGATAGCCGTCTGGCTTGACAAGCCTGTTCCTGAGAAACTGGCAGGCGAAGCAGGTTTCAACCTGGAATTCCTGCCATCGCAGTACTGGCTGAAGACATTTATAATGGATGGGCGCCTGAATCGGTTTCCACGTTATGCCACCAGCCAGACTGTCACCCGTCCCAACAGCGAGAAACCCCGTCAGTTCAAGGGATTCAAGACTTATGACGACCGTGGCACTGGCCGTTTTGTCGATCCCCTGCCGCTTGAGACGGGTCACAGCATCACGCTGGCCACGGATGCTCCGGAGCGTATGGTCCGCATCAGTAGCGATGATGCCGAACTGAAGCTCTATGACGGCCGGATACTGGCGCAGAACGGTTGGTTCGTGCTACGCAGCGTGTTGCCGAAGGGTAAAACCGGCAAGGTTGTCACGTGGACAGTAGAGCCTCACGCTATTCCAGGCTGGATACGTGAGCCAAACATCGGTTTCTCGCAAGTCGGCTATACGCCCGAGCAGCCGAAAGTGGCTGTTATAGAGCTTGACAAGGCTGACACCCCGTTAGCCACGGCTTCGCTCATCCGCATGCTCCCTAATGGGACGGTGGCCGAGGCTTTCAAAGGCGACATTCAGAAGTGGGGACCCTATTTCAAATACAACTATGTGAAGTTCGACTTCTCGTCGGTGCGTACTCCGGGCGTCTATTATATCCAGTATGGGCAGACGAGAACCAATGATTTCCTCATCGACGAGCATGTCTACGACAAGATCACTGATGCCACAACAGATGTCTGGGTGCCCATCCACATGAATCACATGTATGTTACAGAAGGCTATCGCACCTGGCATGGAGAACCATTCAAGGAGGGTTATCTGCAAGCCCCGGAAAGCGACCACTTCGACCTGCATCGCCAAGGACCGACCACAGACACCAAATATCAACCCTATGAACTCATCCCTGGCCTGAATGTCGGCGGTTTCTTCGATGCCGGTGACTTCGACATCGAGACGGGATCCAACATCAATGTAGTCCAGAACTTCATCCGCACGTGGGAACTCTTCCGTCCCCAGCGCGACGAAACCTTTGTCAGCCAGCAACAGCGCTATGTAGAACTGCACCGTCCTGACGGTGTGCCCGACATCCTGCAGTTCATTGAGCACGGTACGCTGAACCTTGTGGCTCAGGCAGAGCAGATAGGCCACATGGCCTCAACACTTTCCAACTCTGTTCTTGACAATTACCACCACCTTGGCGATGCAGCCAGCATCACCGATGGCCTGCACTATGACCCGAGTCTGAAGCCCTACGAGGTATCGGCCGATGGAAAACGCAGTGGTACGCCCGATGACATGTGGGCTTTCACCACCCGCAACCCGAGGCTCGACATTCAGGCTGCAACGATGTTTGCTGCGGCCAGCCATGCCTTGAAAGGCTATAACGATGAACTCGCCCAACGTGCCCTTGCACAGTCGAAACGCCTAATGCAGGAAGCCTCAGAACTGATGAACCAGCGTCGTGATCAGGCTCCCGATGCCCAGGCAGAGGCTGACGCCAACTGGCTCACAGGCACTGGAGACGGAAACGCCCCTCGCGGAAACAGGGCAGCCAGGAACCGCAGGAACCGGCCGGACAACCGCCTCGGCGATATGGCGACCAACCTGATGCTCTTTGGAGCTACGCAGGAGAAGCAGTATCTCGACAACTTCGAGAAGCAGATCTGGGATGCCCTGGACTCGCGTCTGACGGCCAACATGCAGACAGCCCTCGACGCCGTTCCCTATATGAACGACGCCTATAAACAGAAGCTGCGCCCTTATGTGGAGAAATACGAAGAGTACATCCGATCTTTCGATACGAACAACCCCTATGGTGTTCCTATAGGACTGGGTAACTGGGCTGGTGTCAATGCTGTGCTCAACTTCGGCATTACAGTGAACTACGCACATATCTATTTCCCCGACATCATCCCAGAATCCGAGGTCTATAGAGTGAGCAACTGGCTGTACGGCTGTCATCCCTACCACAACTACTCCTTTGTGGCCGTAGTGGGTGCAGCACGCCCCAAACAGGTGTTCTATGGCAATAACCGCGCCGATTTCTCGTTCATTCCAGGTAATGTGGCACCGGGACTGCTGTTCCGCAAACCCGACCATTTCGAGAACTACGACGACTGGCCTTTCCTCTGGGGACAGAACGAAGGAACCATCGCCGGAAACACTCAGTATATCATTTTCGGCTCAGCGTTTCGCAACATTGTAAATCATCAAAAGTAAATAACAACAGAAAAAAAATATGAAGGACTTTAATTATTACGCACCGACAGAAGTGGTGTTTGGCAAACAGTCGGAGGAGCAGGTGGCTGCTCTGGTAAAGAAATACGGAGGAACGAAAGTTCTGATCCACTATGGTGGAAAGAGTGCTGAGAAATCAGGGTTACTTGACAAGATATGCAAGCTGCTGGCAGAGGGCGGTGTGGACTATGTGACCCTCGGCGGCGTTGTGCCCAATCCGCGTCTGTCGCTGGCCCAGAAAGGAATCGGGCTTTGCCGCAGTGAGAACGTCGATTTCATTCTTGCCGTGGGTGGCGGAAGTGTCATCGATTCTGCCAAATGTATAGCTTATGGCGTGTGCTATCAGGGCGACGTCTGGGACTTCTATCTTGGCAAGGCAGAACCCAAGGAGATGCTGCCTGTTGCCTCTGTACTGACGATTCCTGCTGCTGGCAGTGAGATGAGCGAGGCGAGCGTGATCACTAATGAGGATGGCGACGTGAAGCTTGGTTACTCGAACAACATGTCTCGTCCGAAGTTCGCCATCATGAATCCGCAGCGCACCTTCACCCTGCCTCCCTATCAGACGGCGGCGGGCGTGACTGACATGATGATGCACACCATGGAACGCTATTTCACCAAGGATGACGATATGGATCTGACCACCGACCTGGCCGAGGCTGTGCTTCGCAGAATGAAAACGGCTGTATTCGAGGTGCTCAGGAATCCCGAGGACTACCGCCACCGTGCTCAGATCATGTGGGGTGGCAGCGTGGCGCACTGGGGGCTGACGGGATGTGGCATCAGCGACGACTGGGCAACCCACCAGTTGGAACACGAACTGAGCGGAATGTTCGACGTGACCCATGGTGCTGGCCTGGCCGCTATCTGGCCAAGTTGGGCACGCTATGTGATGCATGAGAACCTAAGCCGCTTTGTGCGCTTTGCTGTGAATGTGATGGACGTCCCCAACGACTTCACCGACCCCGAAGGCACTGCTCTGCGAGGCATCGAGGCCATGGAGCGTTTCTACCATGCCATCGGCATGCCGATCAACATCCACGAGCTCATTGGCCGTGACATCACCGATGACGAGATACGTGAGATGACCCGTAAGTGCAGCCGTGACTACACTTCAACCTGCGGCTGTCTGAAAGTGCTCAATGCCGACGATATGGAATCCATCTACAGGATGGCCAAGTAATAAAGAACAGAGAATCAGGAGTTATTTTTAAAAGATGAAAATACTTATTATAGGTGGAACGGGTACCATCAGCAGTGCCATTACCCGTCAATTGGCCGAGAGCGGTCATGAATTGTGGCTGCTGAATCGTGGCAACCGCAAGAAGGAAGTACCAGAGAGCGTGAAACAGATTACTGCTGATATCGACGATACCGACACTGTGCTTAGTTGTTTACCCTCGGAAACGTTCGATGCTGTCTGCGAGTTCATCGGTTTCTTGCCATCACAGGTGGAGCGCGACATACGGCTCTTCCGTGGACGCACCCGTCAGTATGTCTACATTTCATCGGCTTCGGCCTATAACAAACCTGCTGCAAGCCATGTCATCACCGAGGGCACTTCGTTGGCTAACCCCTATTGGGAGTATTCGCGCAACAAAATAGCCTGCGAGGAGCTGTTGATGAAGGAGTACCGCGAAAACGGATTCCCCGTGACCATTATCCGCCCCAGCCACACTTATTGTGAACGCTACGTTCCCGTGAGCATCCATGGTCCTAAGGGCTCATGGCCCGTGCTGAAGCGTATGCTGGAAGGCAAGCCCGTGCTGGTGCACGGCGATGGCAGTTCTCTTTGGACGCTGACATGGAACGAGGACTTCGCACGTGGATTCATCGGTCTGCTTGGCAATCCGAAGGCCATCGGCGAAGCATTCCAGATTATGAGCGATGAACAGCTGACATGGAACCAGATCTACGAGAGTGTGGCACAGGCGCTTGGCGTGAACCCTCACCTGTATCATGTAGCTTCCGACTTCCTTGCAGCAGTCTGTCCCAAGGACTATGACCTGACAGGCAATCTGATTGGTGACAAGGCCGTTACCGTTGTCTTCGACTGTTCAAAGCTGAAGCGCGCCGTCCCCGGTTTCCAGGCCACAACCCGTTTCGACGAGGGTGTCCGCCGCTGTGTCGACTATATACTCGCACATCCGGAGCTCCAGGTAGAAGACCCGGAATTTGACCAATGGAGCGACCGCGTCATCGCAGCACAAGAGCAGGCCAAGACCGCAATGAAGATGGACTGAATCAAACTACCTTACACAAAACGATCATATAAAGATGTTAAGACAATCTGTAGTGACATTAACCTTGTGGATGCTGGCATTAGTCAGCATCCACGCACAAACAGAATCAGACGACCGCGGACTGAGTGTCAGCGGCACCGTGCAGGATGCAGAGCTGAAAGAACCTTTGGCGCAGGCAACAGTACAACTGTTCCGGCAAAAGGATAGCACTTTCGTGGGTGGCACGGTGACTGACCTCCGTGGTAACTTCTCGGTCGAGGCTCCTGCTAACGGTATCTATCGGCTGAAAGTCTCCTCGGTGGGTTTCCAGCCCATTGAGCGCGAGGTGACTTTGCGACGCAATCAGAGTGTGGAACTGGGCGATCTGCTCATGTCGTCCGATGCGGTCCTGCTAAAGGAGACCGTGGTTACTGGCCGCGCTGCACAGGTCATTGTCAAGAAGGACACATTGGTCTATAATCCTGATGCCTACCGCACACCGGAAGGTTCACCTATTGAGGAACTGATCAAGCGAATGCCAGGAGCCGAGGTTGACGAAGATGGGAATATCACCGTCAATGGCAAACAGGTGCAGAAAATACTGCTCGACGGCAAGGAATTCATGCTGGGCGATGTGGAGACAGCCCTGAAGAACCTGCCTGTCAGCATCATCCAGAATGTGAAGTTCTACGACCAGCAGAGCGACCAGGCCCGCATTACCGGTATTGAAGACGGAAATAAGGAGACAGTGCTTGATTTCACCATCAAGAAAGGCATGAACCGAGGCTACATGACCAACATTGACCTGGCAGGTGGTACTGAGCACCGTTACGCCTCACGTGGCATGGGCAGCAGCTTTACAGACAAGATGCGACTGGTGCTCATGGGTAATCTGAACAATAAGGAGGAGAATGCAGGATGGTGGAACCGCCGTGGTCTGAATGCCCGTAAGATGTTGGGAACCAACCTCAACTACGATGACGGTAAGAAGCTGAAGATGGATGCGAGCGTGCGTTGGAACCACCGTGACGGTGACAACGAGAACGAGAACGCCAGCGAGAACTTCTACAGTCAGGACTATCGCACTTTTTCCAATAGTAATTCCAAGAGCCTCTCCCGCAGCGATAACTGGAATGGCAATATACGTGTGGAGTGGAAACCCGACACGCTGACCAATATCCTGCTGCGCGCCAACGGTGGCATCGGCACCAGCGACGGAACCTCCACTTCTTCCTCTGCTACTTTCAATGCCGACCCCTATCTATTCACAGACGACCCCTTAGGCAACCTTTCACCGCTCGCCTCACACATTGTCAACCGCAACAAAGGCGCCAGTCTGAGCTATGGCGAGAACAAAAACGTATGGGGAATGCTGCAGTTCTACAGACGTCTGAATCCAAAAGGGCGCAATGTCACCTTGCGTTTGGAAGGCAGTATGGGTGACAACGAAAACCGGAATGCTTCTGACAATGAGGTTTACCTGTATCAGGTGAAGAACCAGGCAGGCAACGACTCCACTTTCTTCACCTCCCGGTACAACACCACCCCCAGCGACAACAGCGGCTATGTGCTCAGTGCCAACTACAGCGAGCCGCTCTGGAAGGGTGCTCATCTGCAGTTCAACTATGAGTTGCGATACAACCAGAACAAGAGCGACCGTCAGACCTACGATTTCAGTAACCTCAGCCAGAATCCCTTTGAAGGCATCGTACCTGTCTATCGTGAATGGGATCCATGGATCGGTGAACTCACACCGCTCGACAATTACCTCGACAAGAACCTGAGCCGTTACTCCGAGTATAAGAACTATACTCATAACATGAGGCTCACACTGCGCCATTGGCAAGAGGAGTACGACTACAACGTGGGTTTCCTCATCCAGCCGCAGCACTCCAATTTCATTCAGGATTATCGAGGCATCTATGTCGACACGGTGCGTCATGTGACCAATCTCACTCCAACCGTCGATTTCCACTACAAGTTCAGTGACCAGCACGACATCTGGCTGCACTACCGAGGTGACACACGCCAGCCTGACATCACCCAGCTGCTCGACATTACCGATGACTCGAACCCACTCTATATCACTCAGGGTAACCCCGGACTGAAGCCTCAGTTCACCAATTCGCTCAATGTCTACTATAAGAATTATATCCAGAAGTACAAGCGCAGCATCGTGCTCTATGGTAACTACCGCCATATCCAGAACTCCATCTCCAACCTCGTGCGTTATGACTCGACCACCGGTGGAAGCACTTCCCGTCCGGAGAACATCAACGGCAACTGGAACGCCGACGGAGGCTTCAACTTCAACACTGCCCTCGACTCGGCCGCCCATTGGAATATAGGAAGTGATACGCGTCTGCGTTACAACAACTACGTGAGCTACGTAGCGCAGAAACAGGCTGACGCTCAGAAGAATACCACACGCACCACCAACGTGAATCAACGGCTGAACCTCAGCTTCCGCAACGACTGGTTGGAAGTGACCATCGATGGCAACGTGAACTATCAGCACTCACGCAATGAGCTTCAGCCTTCGGCCGACCTCGATACCTGGCGCTTCAGCTATGGCGGACAGGTCATGCTGCGGCTGCCCATGGGATTTGAATTCTCAACCAATCTGCATGAAAACAGCCGCCGTGGCTACAATGACCCATCGAGCAACACCAACGAGCTCATCTGGAATGGACAGCTCTCCAAGTCGTTCCTCAAGAGCAAGACGCTGATCGTGGCGCTCAACTTCTACGACCTTCTCGGACAGCAGAGCAACTATGAACGTTGGGTCAATGCCAACGGGCGCAGCGACACCCGCTACAACAGCATCAACTCCTACGCCATGCTTCATGTACGTTATCGCTTGAACATGTTTGGAGGTAAAGTCGATACAGAAGGACGTTACGACAAGAAATGGGGCAATCGCGACCGCAGGTGATGAATGATTAGAAGGGGTTGGAAACATGAATCGTCTACACGAAGGAACGATCATTTTCCAACCTTTTTTTCCTCAATGCGTTTGGCTTTACCCTCTGACGCAGTAGAGAGCTTCCCTTTCAGGTATGCTTCGATGACAAGTCCAGCCATCGGAGCAGCAAGGTCTGCACCAAAGCCACCATGCTCTACATAGACCGCAACGGCTATCCTGGGATTGTTCATTGGGGCAAAGGCAATAAAGGCGGAATGGTCTTCACCGGGATTCTCGATTGTACCTGTCTTGCCGCAGATGGGATAGGATGTCTTGATGCTGGTGGCTGTTCCTTTCTCCACAGCAAGGCGCATGCCTTCAATCACCGGAGCATAGGCTTCTTTTGCCACCTTTGTCTGTCGTTTGGTCAGATAGCGCTGGTTCTTGGTGTTCTTGTGAATATGCGGCACGTAGTACCATCCGCGATTTGCTATGGTAACGGCAAGGTTACAGAGCTGCAAAGGTGTACACGTCACATCGCCCTGTCCCATACCAGCCCACCAAATGGTTTTCCCATCCCATCCATCCTTATAGCGGCGGTTCAGATAGTCGGCACCGGCCAACAGTCCGCCTTGTTCTCCTGCTATGTCGATATGCATAGGACCACCCAGCCCCATCGACTGCATGTAGCTGCGCCAGATGGTGATGGCCTCGTCCTTTGACTCGTACATAAAACCATCGTTGATCATCGAACCGAAGTTCACGATAAACCAGGTGTTGCAACTTTGCGCCAATGCGTCTTTCAGATCCAATGGCGAACGATGCTTGTGGCAGCCTACCTTGATATTTCCGTCAGTGATGCCACTATTACATTCCATCCTGGTATCAGGAGTAACGATGCCTTCTGACAAAAGGGTCAGGGCTTGAGCAGTCTTGAAAGTAGAGCCGGGAGCCTGAGGTTTGCCGATGGCCTGATGAACATCATATCCATGAGGCGTATTCGTTGCCAGACAGATGATCTCACCGTTCTCAGGATCAATGGCAACAATGCTGCCGGTCTTACCTTTCAGCAAGCGTTCTCCCAGCTGCTGCAGCATGGGACGGATGGTCAAAGGACCGTCTGTCGGAAGTCCTTGTGCCATGGCCGGTGCTGCAGTCAGCAACAAGGTCCAGACAAACAGCGCACTCATCATTGTTCTCATATTGACTGTATATTTTTGCTCGCTCCTAACGCGTTCTTCTTTCCCATATTAACCTCAATGCTGCTGCAAAATTACGAAAAATTGTTGAGCTTTCATCTTTATTATGGAAGATTAACGCAGTTCGCGAGAAACAGAAGTGCGGATTCAGTCTATTGCTGTCTGGACTATCGTTTCAAATCGGGTATGAGCACCCACGGAGCACTGGCCAAAGGCAGAACCTTCACAAAGAGAAGCCTCTCTTTTCCAAGGGAGGTTTCTCTTACTGGGAGAGCGCCGTTCACTTACTAGGTGAGCGCCATTCACTTACTAGGAGAACGCCGTTCACTTACTAGGAGAACGACGTTCACTTACTGGGAGAGCGCCGTTCACTTACTGGGAGAACGACGTTCACTTACTAGGTGAGCGCCGTTCACTTACTAGGAGAACGACGTTCACTTACTGGGAGAACGACGTTCACTTACTAGGATCTAGACTTTCGACTGATTGAAGGGGATTAGGACGATCAGAACGCGTGGTTCAATCTTTCAGCGAATAGGTCACAGTGGTCACTACACGAACCTTTTTAATAAAAGGAGTGTTGTCGTCACGGTTGTCAATAGAGAACTGTCCCTGGTCGGCACTGACAATCTTATCCAACTTGGAATGGCTGTTCTCGGCAAACTGCTGAGCAGTCTTCTCTGCATTCTCAATAGCCTCCTGCATCATCTTGGGCTTCAGTTCCTTAAACGAAACCAACTCGTACTTCACCGGATTCTCATAACCTCCGTCGACGATGGCAACGCCCTCCTTCAGCAAATCACCCTGACGGGCAATGATGCCACGTACCTTGTCAACATCCTGAGAAGTGACAGTGATGACAGAAGTCACAATATAGCGATAAGGCTTGTTGTTGTCGCTATATTCGCGAGCCTGCATGTCCAACACGGCAGGAGCGTTGATGGTCATTTCCGACTCCTTGATTCCACTACGCAGGAGGAAAGCCTTGATCTTGCCCTGCGTCACCCCAATCCGGTCATACAGACTGGGCAGATCATTGCCCAGTTCTTTTGAGACAATGGGCCACGTGACCTTGTCGGCAGCTACTTCCTGCTCAGCAAGGCCTTTTACATTTACCTTCCGGTCCTTGTTGGCAAAGTCGTCGATACCTGCCTTGATGAACCAACCTAAGCACACAATGCCCAAAGCAATGAGGGCAGCTCCAATCATTTTGTTCTCTTTCATAGCCATATCTATTAAACTAAAACTAAAAACGCTGCAAAGATGCGAATATTTTTCAATACCCGAGCAGGGAATTTCCCTATTCTTAAGGAAAAATTCCCTATTGCCACTATTTTTGCGGGTTTTCTTGCCGTTTTCATCAAAAAATGACTAACTTTGCAGTTAGAAAATGAACTTCAGAATCACACATATAGACGAGACCGACTCTACGAACCGCTGGGTGAAAGACTACGGCGGTGAAGAGGACATGGTGGTGTGGACAGACTACCAGACGGCGGGTCGCGGATGTGGAACGAACAGCTGGGAGAGCGAGCGTGGCAAGAACCTGCTGTTCTCGGTGCTGATTCACCCGACGGATATTGCGGTCAACAGGCAATTCCACATCTCGATGGCCATCTCGCTGGCCATCTGTGATGCTTTAGGACAGCACATCGGAGACTTAAGCATCAAGTGGCCCAACGACATCTACTGGCGCAACGGCAAGATTGGTGGCATACTCATAGAGAACACACTTCAGGGAACGACCATCAGGAGATGCGTCATCGGCGTAGGTCTGAATGTGAACCAACGCGCGTTCAGGAGCAATGCACCCAACCCAGTGTCGCTCTGGCAGATATGCGAACACGAGACAGACCCCGAACAGCTGTTGGGCGACATACTCCAATCGTTCGAGAAGTACTATGTACAGGATGTACGCGAGCAATACCGATCAATGCTCTACCGCAGCAACGGCTTCCACCCCTATACCGACAAGGACGGTGCATTCATGGCTGCCATTCACAATGTGGAGGATGACGGACATCTCCTCTTGACGGACGAGGACGGGAGGCTGCGACGCTACGCATTCAAAGAAGTGCAATTTGTGATATAACATGATATACGTCATAACGAAAAAACAAAAGCAATGGCAAGATTTAAAAGAATTCTATTGAAGCTCTCGGGCGAGAGCCTGATGGGCAAACAGGGCTACGGAATTGACCCGGAGCGTCTGAGCGACTACGCACGGCAAATCAAGGAAGTGCAGGAAATGGGTGTCGAGATTGGCATCGTGATTGGAGGTGGCAACATCTTCCGAGGGCTCAGCGGCAGTCAGAAAGGCTTCGACCGCGTGAAAGGCGACCAGATGGGCATGTGCGCTACAGTCATCAACTCGCTGGCCTTAAGTTCAGCCTTAGGGGCTGTAGGGGTGAAGAACAAGGTGCTGACCGCCATCCGCATGGAACCGATAGGCGAATTCTATACGAAATGGCGTGCCATTGAAGCAATGGAACAGGGCTACGTCTGCATCTTCTCTGCAGGAACTGGTTCACCCTATTTCACTACCGACACAGGCAGTTCACTGCGTGGCATAGAAATTGAAGCCGACGTCATGTTAAAAGGTACGCGTGTGGATGGTGTATATACCGCCGACCCGGAAAAAGACCCTACTGCAACGAAGTTCGATGAGATTACTTACAAAGAGGTACTCGCGCGAGGACTGAAGGTGATGGATCTCACCGCCATCTGCATGTGCCAAGACAACAACCTGCCTATCTATGTGTTTAACATGGACATCGTAGGAAACCTAAAGAAGGTAATGGAAGGGGTAGAGATTGGTACGTTAGTACACAATTGAACCCAGATCGGCACCATTGGGCTGTTATGCGCCAACAAGCTGTTTTCATCATTACGCAAATGACCGATTCGGGTTGAAAGGCGTTGACCACTGACGGACAATGAATCAACACTCCTCAAACTCAGTGTATTCGCCCTCATTGGGGGCGAATATTTTTCTCTGTACACGAGAAGGATCACGATCGTCAATGATGGTAATGCCATTGGAGAACTTCATACGCCGTTCATCAGACTGTTCTTCAGTTGCATCATTACCGCCAGACCTGTAAGAACCGCTCTGCCCAGAACCGGGTTGTTCGCCTTTTACCCGACGCTCCACCTGTTCACGGGCTTTCTGCTCACGCTGTTCACGCTCCTTGCGAGTAGCCTCATCGTCACTGCTTTTGAAATAGTCATCAGAAAACTTTGGCTTGTCCTCATCATCAGGCCGATAATACTTGTTGGAGGTACGCTTGAAATACTCCTCCTCTTTCTGGTACTTGCGTTCCTGATGAGCTTCCTTGAGTTTTTCAAAGAGTTTCTTGATGAACATAGAACGAACCGTTTTTGGTTAGAAATGGTACCTATTGGCTACAGCCGACAAGATGACATACCACGCAATGATCGCTGCCAAACCACTTACTCCCAACAAAAGCAGAAGAGGAATGCACGTCAATAGGAAAACATACTTGACTTCGTTGCCTTTCCAGCCCCATGTCTTGAACTTCAAGGCAAACATAGGAATCTCGCTGACCAAAAGGTAGCAGCTGACGGGAATAAGCACCAATACGACATAAAGCCAATACTCAGGAAGCTGGTAAGGCTCAAACCATGACTGGCAGTTGAGACTTACAATGAGCGATCCCCAAAACAGAGCGTTCGCAGGAGTAGGCAGTCCGATGAAGCCCAGGGTCTGTCGCTCATCGAGGTTGAACTTGGCCAAACGGAGAGCCGAGAAGGCTGCTATAAGGAAGGCCAGGAAAGGCACAAACAGCAGATGGATGTGGAAAGAACTGAGGAAACTGAATACGATGGCAGACGGTGCGAAGCCGAAAGTAATGTCATCGGCCAAAGAGTCCAGCTCCTTGCCGATGGGAGAGCTCACATGGAGCAGCCGGGCTACCATTCCGTCGAAGAAATCGAACACAGCACCGATGACGATAAACAGCAGTGCCAACTGATAATCACTCTGAAATGCATAATAAGTAGCTATGCAGCCAGCAATAAGGTTGCAACAGGTTATCGTATTTGGTATGTGCTTCTTCACAACTATGAACTATGGACTTTGAATATCAACTATTTCAGTTTTGCTAACACCGTCTGATCGCCCGTTGTAGGCTGCCCCATGGTGACACAGACCTTTGACTTTAACGGCAGGTAGACGTCAACGCGAGAGCCTAATTTTATAAATCCCAAGTGCTGATCGATATAGCATTCCTCGTCAGGTTTTGCATAAGTGACAATGCGGCGAGCCATGGCTCCTGCTACCTGACGCACCAGGATGTCCTCACCCTCAGGAGTAGTGATCATGATGTCGGCATGCTCGTTCTCTTCACTGGCCTTGGGCAGCCATGCCTTGTGATAATTGCCGTTCTGATGGTGCACGAACTTCACACGTCCGTCAACAGGGAACCAGTTGGCATGAACATTTAACGGACTCATGAAAATACTGATCATGAGACGCTCATCATGGAAATACTCGTCTTCCGTCGTTTCTTCTATGACAACAATCTTGCCATCTGCCGGTGCCACGACAGTACGCTCCGAGTCGCCATTGAAATAACGAATGGGACATCGATAGAAATTGAGCATCAGCAGCCAGGCTGTGACAAATACAACAAGGAAGAGAATCAAGGGAACAGGACTACTAAAGGCGTACCACAGCCCGAAAGCTATGGCGCCTATGACAATGGCACTATAGAGCAACTCATCAGTACCCTCACGATGGATCCTGATTGTTTTCAGTTTCTTTATCTTATCTCCCATGGCAGGTTTTCAATCGCGATTTTTCTATTTTCAGTGCAAAGGTACATCTTTTTTACGTAAGTTACAAATTTTTTGCGTTATTCTTTTGGCAATATCAACTTTTCAGCGTAACTTTGAACCTCAAATTAGAAGAAATGGAAGATTTCGTACACCTGCACGTTCATACATACTACTCTATACTCGACGGACAGTCGAGCATTAAGAAACTGGTAGACAAAGCAATAGGCAATGGCATGAAAGGCATGGCCATTACTGACCATGGCGACATGTTCGGCATCAAAGAATTCCACGACATTGTAAACGGTGTAAACAAAGGGCGCAAGAAAGAAGGGAAGGAACCTTTCAAGCCCATCTTCGGTTGCGAGATGTACGTGGCCAGATATGGTCCGAAAGAGCAGAAGAATGGAAAAGAAGACCAAGGTGGTTACCACCTCATTGTGCTGGCAAAGAACTATCAGGGCTACAAGAACCTGATCAAATTAGTGAGCCGTTCATGGACGGATGGCTATTACATGAGGCCACGCACCGACCATGCCGACCTGGAGAAATACCACGAAGGCCTCATCGTTTGTTCTGCCTGTATAGCCGGAGAGGTTCCAAAGAAGATACTGAATGGTGACATAGAAGGGGCACGCAAGTCTATTGAGTGGCATCAGCGGGTTTTCGGCGACGATTACTACTTGGAGTTGCAACGCCACGAAGTGAAAGACCCTTCGATACGTGCTAACCGAGAGACTTTCCCCTTGCAGCAACAGGCCAACAAAGTACTGATTGAATTGGCACGGGAGTACGGCATCAAGCTGATTTGCTCGAACGATTCTCATTTTGTGGATCAGGAGAATGCGGAAGCCCACGACCATTTGCTCTGCCTGTCGACCAACAAGGACCTGGATGACCCCACGCGAATGCTCTACTCCAAGCAAGAGTGGTTCAAGACAAGGGAAGAGATGAACGAAGTGTTTGCCGATGTGCCTGAAGCCCTCAGCAACACACTGGAAATACTGGACAAGGTGGAGTTCTACAGCCTTGACCACGATCCCATCATGCCTTTCTTCCCTATCCCCGAAGACTTTGGCACGGAAGAACAGTGGAGGCAGAAATACACAGAAGAAGACCTCTACAAAGAGTTTACCACCGATGAGAACGGGCAGAACCCCTTGCCAGCAGAAGAAGGCGAGAAGAAGATCAAGAAATTAGGGGGTTACGACAAGCTCTACCGCATCAAATTCGAAGCTGACTACCTCGGCAAACTGGCATACGAAGGTGCTGCCAAACGCTACGGGACTCCACTGCCAAAGGATGTTGACGACCGTGTACGATTTGAGTTGCACATCATGAAGACGATGGGTTTCCCGGGGTACTTCCTCATTGTGCAGGACTTTATCAACTCCGCTCGCGATGAGCTGGGCGTAATGGTAGGCCCTGGCCGTGGCAGTGCAGCCGGCAGCGTGGTGGCATACTGCTTAGGCATCACCAAGATCGACCCACTGAAGTACGACCTGCTGTTTGAGCGTTTCCTCAATCCCGACCGCATATCACTCCCTGATATTGATACCGACTTCGATGACGATGGCCGGGGACGCGTGCTGAAGTGGGTGGAAGACAAGTACGGTCATGAGAATTGCGCACATATCATCACCTATGCTTCCATGGCCACGAAAAACTCTATCAAGGATGTGGCTCGTGTGGAGAAACTGCCATTGCCCATTTCAAATGCCTTATGCAAAGCCATACCCGACCGTCTGCCCGATGGCATGAAGATGAACTTGCCCAACGCCATCAAATGCACACCGGAACTACGTGAAGCTGAAGCGTCAAGCGACCCTGTGCTGGCCAACACCATCAAGTATGCAAAAATGCTGGAAGGCACAGTACGCGGCACAGGCATACATGCCTGCGGATTTATCATCTGCCGCGACCCTATCAGCGACTGGGTACCTGTTTCAACCGCTGACGATCCGGACTTCAAGGACACCAAGACCAACTGTACACAATACGACGGACATGTCATTGAATCGACAGGCCTCATCAAGATGGACTTCCTCGGACTGAAAACACTCTCTGAGATGAAAGAGGCCTGTGCCGTTATCAAGCAGACACGAGGAATTGACGTTGACCTGGATAATATTCCTATTGACGACCCGAAGACATACGAGCTTTACCAACAAGGACGAACTATTGGTACCTTCCAGTTTGAGTCGGCTGGCATGCAGAAGCACCTCCGCGACCTGAAACCCACGGTCTTTGAAGACCTCATTGCCATGAATGCCCTCTATCGGCCAGGACCTATGGAGTACATCCCGTCATTCATACGACGCAAACATGGTGAAGAGCCCATCACTTACGATATTCCCATTATGGAGAAATATCTGAAAGACACCTACGGAATAACGGTGTATCAGGAGCAGGTGATGCTACTGAGCCGTTTGCTGGCCAACTTCACCCGAGGTGAAAGCGATGCACTACGAAAGGCCATGGGTAAGAAAAAGAAGGACATCGTCGATGCCATGAAGCCAAAGTTCATTGAAGGCGGACAGAAAAACGGCTATGACCCGAAAGTGCTTGACAAGATATGGGGCGACTGGGAAGCATTCGCAAGCTATGCTTTCAACAAGAGTCATGCTGCCTGCTATTCATGGGTGGCTTATCAGACAGCCTACCTGAAAGCCAACTACCCGGCAGAATTCATGGCAGCCATCATGAGCCGCCGCCGCGACCAGATTACAGAGATCACCAAACTGATGGACGAGTGCAAGCAGATGGACATAAAAACGCTGGGGCCCGACGTAAACGAGTCGTATCAGAAGTTTGGTGTGAACAAAAAAGGCGAAATACGCTTTGGACTAGCTGCTATCAAAGGAATGGGTGACGGTGCCGCACAGGCTATCATTGACGAACGCGAGAAGAACGGACCTTACAAGAGCATTTTCGATTTTGCCCAGCGTGTCTCGTTTGCCAATGTCAACCGCAAGGCTTACGAGTCTTTGGCTCTCAGTGGGGGCTTCGACTCGTTTGGCATACGTCGTGAGGACTTCTTTGCCCAGAACTCAAAAGGCGAGGTGTTCCTTGACACACTTGTCAGATACGGGCAGCTTTACCAGCAGGAGAAGCAGCAGATGCAGAACTCACTCTTTGGAGGATTTGATGAAGGCATAGAAATAGCCACGCCTCCCATTCCTAAATCCGATACACGATGGAGCGACATAGAACGGCTCAACAAGGAACGAGACCTTGTCGGAATCTACCTCTCTGCTCATCCCTTGGACGAATATAAAGTTATACTCGACAACCTCTGCAACACAAAGTGCAATGAACTGGAATCGGTAAAAAGCAGCAACGACCGGGAAGATGTGGTGGTAGGCGGTATTGTCACTGCTGTACGGACGGGATTCACAAAAACTGGAAAGCCCTTCGGCATTGTTACATTAGAGGACTTTGAAGGCTCTGGCGAATTAGCATTATTCGGTGAGGACTGGGGCGACAAGTCAGGCTTCTTCTCCATAGGCGCCAGCATCTATGTCACTGCCTTAATAAAAGCACGCTTTCAGTATCAGGGAAATGGAAACGGAAACGGTCCCAAGGAGTTGAAGATACAGTCTGTGGAATACCTGCAGACAATCAAGGACAAGGCGATTGACCGCATTACAATCTCCATGAATACCGATCTGCTCAACGAACAAATCGTAGCCGAGCTACAGGAATTCATCGGAGAACATCCCGGAAAGACCAAGCTGTTCTTCCAACTGCGTGACTCACTAGGCAAGCACCACGTACTGCTACGATCGACAAAGCACGAGATAGACGTACGCCATTCACTTATTGATTACATTGAGCGTCAACAAGCTCTGGATTATAAAATAAATTAGTATAAACCATTTAATTACAGACTGATTATGGAAGTACAAATCACAAGCGAGAACTTTAAGACTTTGAGAGATGGCTCACTGCCATTAGTAGTTGATTTCTGGGCAACATGGTGTGGACCGTGCCGAATGATTGCTCCTGTTATCTCAGAACTGGCTAACGAATACGATGGCAAGATCATCGTTGGCAAATGCGATGTAGAGGAGAACGAGGACCTGGCTCTAGAATTTGGTATTCGTAACATTCCCACTATTATTTTCTTCAAGAACGGCGATGCGATTGACAAACTCGTCGGCGCCGTAAGCAAAGCCAAGTTAGACGAGAAATTCAAGGCGCTGCTCTAACAGATGAAAGAGTGATCATTTGAAAAGCAAAAGACAACGTTATGACACTTGAAGAAGAACTCCGACTTGACGAGGAGGAAAACCGCCGAGAAGCAGAGTTCATACGCGAACAACTACCTACTGACATCAAGGAGCACTTCTCTGACGATGATCTGCTCTATATCATCGATGCCATCGTAGACTATTACTACGATAGCGGCATCCTTGAGACCACAGACGATGAGGTGGAAATTGACCTGGAACAGGTGGCCGAGCACATTTGCCAACAGGCAAAGAAGGACAAGCAGGGCACATTCCTGCCCGAAGAGATGTTCTTCGTGGTTCAGGCCGACCTGGATTTCCAGGAACAGAACCTGTAAAAAGCCGATTTTCCGTTACCTTAGGTAACAGGCGTCGCTACCTAAAGTAACGTGCGGTGTTACCTAAGGTAACGGAGCTCGTTACCTTAGGTAATGTAATACACGGACTGAAGCGTTCTGCGTATTCACGGAACGCTGAATATAAATCCCTGATACTGAGGAAGAAATATCAATTCGGCGTCCATGCAGATCGTAATAGACGGTGTCGGCATGAGCATCGGAGCTATTGGCAGACTCGATGGTGATTTTTTGGTCGCCAATGCTATTGACCAACGGCGTGTTGTAGGACGTGACAGCCACGCAGAGGCGACGTTCGTATGAACTGCCATCGGCATCGGTGACACGCAGACGGACTTCGGCCAAAGTCTTTTTTTCACCGCCCTGCACAGTAAGCACACCGTCATTGGCAAGTGTGGCAGTAACGCCTGCATCGGTACGCTCGGCATCGTAACGCGGATTGTTGGTATAGCCCCGGAACAACTCTGGCACATTAACTGTTGCCTGCTGGCCAGGAGCAATGAGCAGATGGGGCTGCGCCATGAAGTCCAGATATCGCTCTAATTCTGTATAGCCATCACCCTCAAGATCCTTATTGGTGTCAACGTAATTGCCACGTGGTGTAGCACGCGTACCACGGATCTCCTCCCACCAGTCGGGCAGACCATCCAAATCGCTGTCGTAATTGCCAGGCCACTGCTCGGCAGGATAATCCTCAAAGCCACCGGCATCCTGTTCATCATCAATCTCTCCGCGGATACCGGACTTCGACCCTATATAGGTATAGGTGCGGTCCAAGGTCTCACGGAAGATACGCAGATCGGTCTGGTCTGAATAGGGCTGATTGGCCCCCACATCACTAAGCACACTCTTATAACAGTCACGAGCCGACTCAATCTGGGCATAGGAAGGGAAGAACGGCTCTGAGCACCAGGTCTTCTCGGGTTGAGGGCCTGTAGCGCGATAGGTAACGTTGAGCTTGTCTTCTGTCAGTGAGTTGTTGCGGTTATCACGTACATTACCGCTGACATAGGCAAACTGATCGCGCTCTCCCCCACCCTCGTTGTCGGCAGAGAAAAGACACTCCATACGTGTATCAGGGCCCATCTTATAGTAATTATTGACAAACTGCATCTGCATGGCACCACCATCAGTGGTACGATCATGCCAGTTGTAGACCACATTATTAAACATGTCCAAACGTCCCTGGGAACGTCCATTGGCATCAGCGCCACCACCCATACTCCAGTTTCGGCCATTACAGTTGGCAAGCAGATTGTGATGGAACGACCCTATGTCACCACCGATTGTGGCAGCATAGCCATGGTTAGTACCTTCAGGATACTTACGGTGATTAGTAATGCCGAGTGCCTCGCTGATGATGGATCGCTGGAAGGTGACATGATGTGAAGCGCGAGTAGACACAGTCTCATCCGTACCCCAGGAGGCTGTCACATGATCCATGATGGTATGGTCGGAATAAAATGTTCCTATTGAATTACCTGTATCGTCGGGGCTGCCTAATCCTCGACGTGCTCGCAGAAAACGGCAGATGTTGTCATCGCCTAAGCCTATATCCGAGCCCTTGATGCAAATGCCCTTGCCTGGAGCTGACTGTCCTGCAATAGTGACGCAGGGATCGACGATACACTGGCGGAAACCCATGTCTATTAACCCAGAAACCTTGAAAAGCACCGTACGAGGTCCGTCACCACTGGTCAATGCCCAACGCAGGGAACCAGGACCATCGCTATTGAGATTGGTCACATAGACAGCCTTGCCACCACGCCCTCCACGAGCAAAGCGCCCGTAGCCTTCGGCTCCTGGGAAAGCCAGATGACGTGGCTGGAACATCCACACGTCACCTGCAGTCACCATTCCCTCTGCATCAACACGGTCTACACGCCAGTAGTAAGTTTGAAGTGCTGACAGCGGATAGTCAACCGTTGACAGCTGGTAATTGGTTTCCGCACCTAAATGGGCCAAAGCACTGGTGGGTGTAGCATTCGCAATGGCTGCAGAGTCTGTTCCTATATAGATATACTGGCTAACGGTCTTTCCATCACGAGCTGCCTTCCACGAGAATTCTGGAGTGTCGCCATCCATGTCTGCATGACGGTCCCCATTGGAAGGAACAGGATTGATAGCCAGCATATTCACATCTCGTCCACTCTCTATATCGGGTGTCGTCTCAGCATAATCATGTGAAGGCAGGCCATTCTCGCCGTGCACCCATCGGCAGGCAGCTGCTATCTGACGGGCATTGCTGTTCAATACACTAAGAAATGACTCTGCCTGCATCTGTATTTCCGTCATCTGGGTACACCCTACTTCCACGCCCATGTTCTGAGCGGGCCAAACAGCATAGTCTGCCGCTGCAGCAGTGAAGTAGCAGTTACGCACAATACTGCCCTCGCTATTAGTGGCTGTCACGCCTCCTTTGTTCTCCTTGAGACGATTGGTGATGGTAGCCGTTGTAAAGCAGTTTTCGACGATCACTTTATTGACATCGCCATTACCGATGCGTCCCACGATGCCACCCATGTCATTCTTGCCATTCAGGTTACCCAAGTAGTAGCAGTTCTGCACCTTGGTTGTGCCTATGGCCTGCGCAACAATGCCACCACTGTTTGATCCCCATCCAAAAACATGGGAATCGGTGACATAGCAATTGATAATGCGGGAATTGATTGCTCTGCCGACAATGCCTCCTAAGTAAGCACCGGCATAGACGAACTCGTCTCTAATACCGAGATTCCTGATTTCCGCATCCTCAACAACACGGAACAATGCCAGATAGTTCACACTCTGGTTGGCAGTCATGTAGATGCCACTGATGGTATGACCATCGCCGTCGAATACGCCTTGAAAAGCCTTGTAGTCTGTTTCTGAGGAAAAATCACCAATGGCGGGTGTCTCCGGAAACGGAGGGTGTCCCGTATAGTCTTGGAGTTTTGTAAGGTCAGTAGCCATCACGCCAGTGTTCACAACAATGTCCTGCGTCAAACGGAAAAAACGACCTAAGGAGAAGTCTTTCTCTGTGTTGACATCCTGCGCGAGCAGCGCCAGTTCTGCGGCATTGCTGATCAGGAATGGCGACTCCTTAGTTCCATCACCACCGGCATAATGCTGCGCCACTTGCTGGGCAATGGCAGAAAAACAAGAAGAAAAGAATAGTGCAGTGTAAAACAACAGGCGTTTCATAAGCTTCGATTAGTAAATGAGTAGTTTTTTAAAAGCCCGCCTCTGCCAAGAGACAGGGGCGGGCTTGTATAGATGCTTTTAAGATTTCACTTACTTAGCAATGTGCTTTTTACCGTTCATGATGTAGATCTCACCCTTGACAGGAGCAGAGATGCGCTGTCCGCGCATGTTGTACATCACACCGTCCTCAGCCACCTCGATGGACTGAATAGCGGTAGTACCACGAGCACCGGCCTTAGCTGCCATCTGCTCAGCAACGCTCTTCTCAACGATGGGCTTCACATCAGGACCGTAGGTGTAGTTGAATCCGTAGAAGCCAAGCTTAGAACCGTCGCAGTAGAACTTGTAAGCCTTACCAGCCTGCACGTTGAACTCGATGATACCATTGTACTTCTCGTCAACAGTATTGTCATTGAATACGGAGTTCTGCTCACCGTCAACAGTGAGGTGGAACTTCTTACCACTGTTCAGAGAGACAGCAGCTGCAATGACACCGTCGTACTGAGGAACGATGGTGTAGAACGTACCACCGGCCTTGTTACCATTCACGCCGTTACCAGCGGTCATGGCTACGAAGCCCTCAACGTCGCCAGATGCCTTACCAGCACCAAACTCAGCATTGCCGTCACCAGCCTCACCGAAGGTGATGGTAGCAACCTCGTTACCGTCGTTGCTAACCTTCACAACGTCGCCAGAAGCGTGGGTCTCGTCAACCTGGATAGCGTAAGTAGCAGTGCCTGCGGGTGCAGGAACGGGAATAAGCTTCCAAGAAATGTTGTCGAAGTAGAAGTTGTTCTCCTGCTCCCTGTTCTTGCTCAGGTTGAAGGCCAGGGTCTTCATGCCAGACATAGCAGCACCCCACTCAGCGTGGTCGGTAATAGTACCTTCAATGACTACCTCCTGCCACTCGGTTGTTACGTTGAGTGAGGGAGCGCCGTCAACGTAGAAGCCAATGTAGTTACCAGGAGTGGTATGAGCCTGCATGTCAACAGCAGCGTTCTTGTCAGCCCTGACGTTGAACGAAATTCTGTACTTCTCGCCAGCCTGGAACTCATGGCTGGGCTCATAGATGAAGAACTGAGAATCCCAGTCCTGAGAAGCACCAGCGGGTACATGAACAACAGCTGCCTTTGTCTTCAGGCTATTGCCACCAAGACCGGCACCTTCCTTCGGGTTGAAGCAGTATGCACCGCCGTCCTCACCATTCTTCGTAACAAGGCTCGTGCCATCAGTACCTTCGCACTGGCCATTGATAACCAGTTCCTCAGGATCGATCTCGAAGACCTGAACCTTGCTGATCTCGTTAGTACCGGTGATGAAGCCCGGCTGCCACAGCACGTGAGCATCCCAGCCTTCTGTACCGGCCTGAATGTTCTCGAACGTGACGTCAATAGCCTTGAACTTACCTCTCGTAGCCTTTACGGGAATCAACTTCTGAGTGTTGCTACCCCATGTACCCATGTTCACCTGAACCTCACCGTCCTCGGGAATGTTAGCATAGACACGTACAGTGTAGGTACCACCCTGCTTGAAGTTGAACCAGTCAAGCACGAAGAGCTGCAGATCCCACGGGTTAGTACGCTTCTGGTTGTTGTTGATAACCAGCTTGCCGTCCTTCACCTCGTAAGAAGCACCATCGGGAGCTCCCATGTTGTAATAAGGATAAGAGGCCGTAGTAGACCAGTCTCTCTCGAGAACGAGCGTACCAGGATCCTCGGGATCGGGAACGTCAACAATCGGAGTGATGGTCACATTCTTAATGGCAACCCAGTTGAAGTTAGCATCCTTCACCTTCACACCGAAGCGCAGTGTGCCATCCTCACCTACAGTACCAGTAGCGGTATAAGTAGCATAAACACCCTTGTTGTTACCGTACTCAAATGCAGTACCAGTAGCCATGTCTACCTCAGTCTCACCAGCGAAGAAGGTAGCACCCTTAACCTCGTTGCCAGCCTCGCTGTACAGACGAACCAGAGCAGTCACCTCGAAGTCAATAGGATCAACGTAAGGCAGTGAGAATACGATCTCACCGTCACCAAGGCCACCGTCATTCTTGTTGCACCAGTTCTCAATGAACGGAGTAGTCATACCTGTCGGGTCGTTACCCTCGTTACCCTCAACACTCCACGTATTGATATGGAAGGTATTACCAGTGGTGCAAGTCCAGTTGTCAAGGCTGTTGTCAGCAATCGTACCGCCATTGATGATCTTATAGCTGTTGATACTCGGGTTCACCTTCGTGTTCACCAGCTTCTGCAGTGCATAGAAGTTCTTTGAGCTGGGCTCAGCAGCAACAGCTGCCTCAAGCTCATCACGTACGGCAGTAGACATCTCCTCCTTACCCAACTCTGCAGTGTAGGCAAATGCCTGCTCTAACGTCATGGTACAGGTCAGAGACTTGATCTGGATAGTATGCCAGTTGGTACCGGCCTTCTCCTTACCAAAGCCTAACTTCAGCTTACCGTCGGTTATCTCAACGTCCTTAATGGTGTACTCACCATTCTCAGCTGTTGCAGTAGCAATGTGGGCAACCACCTCAGCCTTCTTGTCGTTAGCAAATACATAAGCCACGTCTGTAGCACCGTCTGTGACGTCAGAATCGAAGCCACGACCGTTGGTGAAGAATGCATTAGCATAGAGCGTTGCAGTATACTTGCCATTGGGCAGGCCAGTCACTTCCTGGAACATCAGTTCACCAGTAGTATTGACATTACCCTCATACTTCTCCATCATCTGGGCATTACGGCCATCGGCAGTAACGATGGCAGGAGCATACTGCGTAGCGCAGACACCACCGGCATTCCAAGCAGCCTGGCTGGTACCAACCTTGGCAGTGAAGTCATAGTCTACAACAGGATTGTAGTCGACAACCCAGCGCGGGTCACCAAGTTTCTCCTTAGCAACGAGAGAAAGCCCAGAAATAGTGAAGTCACCGGCAGCAGCATCAGCGAAGGTAGTGAAGTCCTCCACAGTGTTGGTGATAGGCTCGGCTTCGTCACCATTGTTCTGAGAAGCGGATATCTCAACAAGCTCGCCATCAGCATTAACCATCTGGAATGCATTGTGGTCAATCTGCCAGACAGGATTCTTGCTCTGCTGGCCAGCATTCATCTCAGAAACGAAGTTGGGCTTATCGGCATTAGCGTCGATGAGGCTGTTCTTCAGGATGAAGCGCAACCAGGTCTGACCACTCTGACGATGATTGAATGCCTTCTTACCCGGCTTGTAGATGGTAGAATTCTGGATATTGAATGTCTGCTGCAGCAGGCCAGCCTCTGTAGCCTTCTGACCACTCTGACTGCTGTAGATTACACCACCATTGGCATCCAGCGTAGAGTTGACGAAGTTCCAGTTACCCACAACGCCACCGCCATTGAAGTCGTAGACGGTCTTGTTACCGGCCATCAGGATGACACTGTTCTTGGTCTCAATCTCGCTAATCAGGTTCTTCACCTTGTTGCCGTAGATGAGCTGGTTCTTCAGGCCCTTCACCTTCATGTTGAGCAGCTGAATCTTACCGAAGTTGTAGAAGCCATCATCCTTCAGGATGTAGTCGTTGCCAGCCAGTGTGAACAACGGAGCATCCAGATCGGAAGCGTCGATATCAACACCATCGAACTTGATGGCACCACCCAGCGTGAAGCCGTGATTCACCTTCAGTACAGCCTCACCCGGCTCAATGTCCTGAATCTGGAAGGTTACAGGGGCATTGGTCTTCAGAGCGCCTGAAGTAGTGTAAGTACCAGCCGTATAAATGGTAACGGTGATATTCTTCGGCAGTTCACTCTTCTCGATGGCCTTGTTGATAGCTGCGATGATATCAGTACCTGCATTCTCAACTTCCAGTTTCACAGGAGCAGTAGCATAAGGAACGAGCCAACGGGGGTCACCCACCTTATACTTGGCCTGCATAGAAGACTCGTTGACAGTGAAATTGGTATTGCCAGCGAAGCTTGTCACACCCTTAATGGTATTCTTGATAGGCTCATCGGGATCACCTGTTGATTCGGCCTCACCGCAGTCAACGATAGAACCATCAGCCTCTGTCCAGAGGAACGAGTTGCCTTCAAATTTCCAGAGGGGGAATCTGTGATAGATACCGCCATTGAAGCCCTTCAGGAGCTGACCCTTCTTACCTGTATTCAGGAAGAGGCTGTTCTTTGCCTCGTAAACCTGCCAGGTCTGGCTGCGCTGACGATGGTTGAAGATATTCTTGCCATAAGCAATATTTGCTATGGTAGAATTGGTAATAGAGAACACCTGCTCCTTCAGATCACCCTGAATAGCAATCTGACCACCCTGGGAAGTGAAGAGGTAGCCCGTATGCTTCTCCTTTGCATAGATAGTGGACTTGTTGATGGCCAGTTTACCTGTAGCACCGCCACCGAAGAAGTCAAACACTGCCTTGTCACCACCTTCTATTTCAACCAAAGTATTGTCAAGCTGAATGGCTGGGAACATATACTTCACACGGTTTGCATAGAACAGCTGAGCGTTCAGACCATAGATCTTCACGTTCTTGAACTGAACAGGATCGGTCATGACATACAGATCCTTATCATTTACCTCCACGCAAGGCTTCTCAGACATCTTCACGAACGGACCGTCAAGCTGAGAAGCATCGATGGTGGCAGGAGCGCCGTCGGCACCGAGGAGCTGGAAGCTACCAGTGGCAGCAATGCTCTCCTTGATGGTATACTTACCGTTGCCCTGCAGCTTGAAGACATTCTCGCCGGGATGAGCAGCCAAGTAAGCATTGATATAACCACCGATTTCCGAACCGGTAAGGATCTCGTTTGTTCCAAGCTGTGCCTCACCGCCATACAAACGAATTGCCTGAAGCACGATGTCGCCCTGACCACCAGCGGTCATGGCAATCACCTCGTAAGACTTGCTCTTGTCGAGCTTAGCCTTTAACATCTCTGACGTGTCCCACGTGCTCTTGGTAAGCTGCTTCTCACTGACAATGTTCACAACAGTGTCTTTTGTCTCCCTGTCAAGGATAACCATCTGAGGCTGACCCTTTGTGCCAGAGCTACCAGAGAAGAAGAGCTTGATCAACTCCGTACCCGTCACAAAGAAATGAGGCATACGGGTCTTACCCACGACCATGAGTCCTGAAGTAGAACCAGCCTTTGAGGTTACTGTCAGGTAACCACCCCAGTTCTTCTCTGCACTCGTCACGATCATCGTGTCCACATCAGAGTAGATGTCATACCAGACATTGGCACGATTGGTCTGCTGAACCATGGGAGCCTGATCAGACTCGTAGGTCACCCACTTCTGTGCATCGCTGGTAAGATACCAGCTGCCATCAGCGTGCTGCTCCGTCAGGTCGCTGGTAATCACGACCTCAGCCGTAGCACCCCACGGAATCTGCGGCGCACGAGGCGTCACTTCCGTCTGAGCATTTACTCCCATTGCGGCGGCCAAGAAGGCTGCCATTGCAAATAAAGTTTTTTTCATGCTGTTTGTTTTTAGTTAATAATTAAATGAATATAAAAAATTTGTTTATTGATTCACCACTTTCTTGCCGTTCTTCACGACAATACCTTTATTTCCAGCCTTTACACGCTGCCCTTGCAGATTGAACACTTCACCTGCTTCTGAAGCACCGTCAATGGTATGGACACCATCAATCACGGGATCTTCGGGTTTGGGATCATCGGGGTTGGGATCATCCGGCTTAGGATCGTCGGGCTTAGGATCGTCGGGCTTAGGATTGAGGTTGGGATCCTTGGACGGATCCTTCGCTCCTTCACCCCACACATAGTCGGCCCAAGGATTCTCAGGAAGATTGCCTTCAACAAGGTTTCCGAAAGCTGCTGTCGGCTCTGTTGTAAACTGATAGCCTTCCAAGCCTTTTGTCCAGTCTCCGGCATTGAAATATTCGGTCTGTGCACCTTCAGTAGCGCAAACCAAGCCGATACCTACCAGGTACAGACGGCGCTTGATGCCGATTTTAATTGGTGTATCAGCGCTCCATGACACTCTGTTGCCCCATTTATTACCAATGAAGTTCCAACCACTAGCAGAAGTATAGGTTCCTTTCTCCTCATCGGTCGGCTCACGGTCAAAAGGCCATGTATCATCTACCTTGGCAAAATAATATGTCATTTCCGACTCTGTCAATCCATCGATTGGCTGACTTACGAAATCGGTAGGTTTGGATTCATCCTTCAATTCATCGAAATCACGCCCTCTTAATGCATTATTGTTCATCGTCACGTCCACACTCACCTTGTACGGCTGGTCAATGGTCACCAAGGCAGCATTATAACCGGTAATGAAAGCCTTGTCCTCCAAAGCCGTATAGTTAAGCGGACAGTTGCTCAGAGTATAGTAGTACTCATCAAAACTCAATCCTTCAGGATGTTCTGCATCAACCTCACAGGGTGTACCGCCAGAAACAAGTGTCGTGCCTACGGTCAGGTCACGATAGGCATTGTTCGACTTGGGCGTTCCGTCCGGGTTCATATACTGTGCCTCAACACGCCCGCCATTACTAGGCAGACGGTCGTGGTTGTAGTTATACCAGAACGAGGTACATTTGGCATTAGGCAGGGGTACGAAGTACAAGATGACCTTCTTCAGGTTCTTGTAGCCTGCAGAATAGTCTATCTCCTTGCCTTCGGCATTCATGAACGAACCATAAAGTCCTAGCGTCGTCTCCATCAAGGTGATACCACGATAGTATCCCTTATTCAACGTAAAACCGGTCTCAGGGTCAGTATAGTCATTGCGGAAGGCCACTTTATAGTTCCAGTCCGTCACATCACTGCCATTAATGGGCATTCCTGCAAAGTTGAAGGGATTTTCCAAGGAACTGACATTCCAATATAGCGTGTCCCCTTCGTCAACGAACACGGTATCGGTAGTGAGATAAATCACACGGTTCTTCTCCAACTTGAACGACTTGTCCTCTTGTGCCATTGCTACAGAAGAAGACAATACCGCAAGAATAGCGAGTACGATTATTTTCTTCATTATCATCTATGTTTTAAGTCGTGTATGTTATGAATACGATACAATTTGCCTACAAAAGTAAGAAATATTTATGGGTTTCGAAAAGATTTTTTAATAATTAACAGAATTTAATTAATATCCATTGGTACCGAACTCCTCAGGATTGGCTATCTGATCCAAGAATTCCTGCGGGATAGGACGCAGCAGATGGCGTTGGTTGAACACTGTGATGTGGGGATTCTTCCCTTCTTCGGTCAGGTATTGCTGGTTAAGACGCCCCGTACGCTTCAAGTCGTACCAACGCCACTGCTCACCACACAGCTCTCGCGCGCGTTCCTTTAATATATATTCTATATTCATTGCCTCTGTACCCACTTCCATCTTCGATGCATTGGTCGAGAGAGCAGCATGGCGACGAACGGCATTCAGGCATGCCAGACCCTCGGACTGATGCGCTCCGCTGATGACAGCAGCCTCGGCAGCCATGAGATAAATGTCGGTCAGACGGATAATGGCTATGTCTTGCTCGCACTCCTGATTAGAATGCAGGTATTTCACGCAAGAAAACTTCTTCAGAGAAGGCTGTAACGAACGCATGTAGCTGTTCTTGGCCAGTCCTCCGATTTTTCCTGTCGGACCGTCACCTACCTTATCCATATACTGGTTAGGACCAGCAGCCAGGAATTTCTGTTTAGCACACCATACTGAATCCAAATCCCAGTTTGGAGTGAAGCAGCCCATGGCTGCATCATCATCCTCCAGTTCAAAGACAGCATCAGTAGCCACACCGTTGTCGGCATAATAGTTGAAGCCCGTTCCACGCAGTTCCAATGCTGTTTTGGTATTGCCCTTGATGGTATAGGAAGAAGCCTTGCGCAGGTTATAGAGCGATGGATCCTTACCATAAAGCTGCCAGTTGCTCAACGATATGACATGTTGTTTGGCACCAATATAGTACTTATAGTAGAAACTGTCAGAGAAACGGGTATCTGGGGTTGTCTCTGAAGGTTCAAAGCACTCTTGCAGCAGATAGAGCGTAGGCCGCCAGACGCTGGCGTTGGCACGTCCATAGCGCCAGCCGTCGCTGCTGATACCAAAATTCTGTGCTGCAGAACCGATATCCATCTGATAGTATTGACGCGTTCGTCCACGGTTCCACCATTCCGGGTTATTGCCATTCACATGGTCAATGGCTTCAATGAAGAGGTTTTCCTGGTTCTGCTTGTTGTTCTCTGGCAACCAGTACTTGGTGCTGCCACTCTGCTTGTCGTCGCTCTGGTAGAGCTGACGGGCAGCAATAATCTGCTGTGCTGTCTGCCAGGCCAGCTCAGCATACTGTTTCTTCTCTGCAGAGCCATCGGCATATAGACGCGTTCGCTGCAGATAAGCCTTGGCCAGCATGGCCAGGGCACTCCATTTGGTGGCACGTCCACGGTCGGCCTGCACATCGGGAAGGTTCTTCACGGCAAACTGCAGGTCACTGATAATCTGGTCGTAGAACTCTTCCTCAGTAGCATGCGTGGCGCGTTCCACAGAACCCGACTCAGCAATGCTCGACATATTGAGCACTGATCCACCCCAGTTCTCCACGATGTGCCAGTTGGCAAAAGCACGGAGGAAATAGGCTTCGGCCACCTTGGCAGTACGGGTGGAGTCTGCTCCACGATTCTGGTAGTAGATGGCTGTATTACAATAAGCCACCGTACCATAAAGCGCATTCCACACCACACGCACCACACCGGTCGTGGTATTCAGGTTCTCATTATAGTTCGTCAACTCACCATGGCTGCCACTACGGCCATCGTTCATCCACAGGTCAGTTCCCATTTCCATAAGATCTATGCCATCCATCTTTCCATAGAGGTAGTAGATGTTCTCGTAACAGGCCTCAACCAGTCCGTTGAAGCCAGCCTCGCTGGGATAGACGATCTCCTGATCGAGCGAGGAATAGTTGGTCTCGTCAAGGGAGCAGGCTGTTAATACTGCACAAAATACAGCAGCCAAACCGCAGCCTACGAGACTCAGTGGATATCTTGTTTTGAAACTTTTGCCCATCATATCTTTACTGTTATTATTATCAATGTTTTACCTTTATATTGAAGCAACTATCAAAGCGACACGTTTAGTCCGAACACCAACGTCTTGTAGAGCGGGAAACTGTCGGAAGCATTCGATTCCGGATCCATTCCTTTCAGCAACGAGTGCTCCTTGGCTATGATGACTGGGTTGGTGATGGTGCCATAAATACGCAGTTTCTGGATGTTCAGTTTCGAAAGGATCGAACGGGGCAGTGTGTAACCCAAGGTAATATTCTTGATCTTGAAGAACGAACCGTCCACATAATACATTGACTCCTTCTGCGCCGTTGTCATCGAGTAGCCCTGTATAGGCCGTGGATAGGCGTTCGTAGGATTGCTTTCTGTCCAGTAGTCATAGCACTCAGGCTGGTTGGTACCATTAACGTAGGAAAGCAGTTCACCGTTAATCAACTGTCCCCATCGCATATTCATCATGACCGACAGGTCGAAATTCTTATAAGTGAACTGATTCTGGAAGCCGATATTCCAGTCGGGTGTCTGTGCCCCCAGGATCTGGCGGTCTGAATTGGCATTGATGGCGTAGGTGTTCTCACGAGTGTAGTAGATCTGCTTGCCTTCGTCGTCCACCTCGCCAGGAATATAGTAGGCGCCACGATATTCCTTGGCCTCCTCGCCTTCACCAGCAGTATAGGTGTAATTGGGATCCCACACCAGGCGGGGCACGTCTACCTTCACTGTGCCCACCTCATTACCGAAGCATTTGGCCTGATTCTCCTCATCTTTCTGCCAGATACCGAGTTTCTTATAGCCATAGAAGGTATGCACTGGATGGTCGAGGAAAAGTCCCAAGGCCACGAGGCTCTCCACACTGACATTATTGCCCATGTTTATCTCCTTCAGTTTCTCCACGTTCTTGGCAAACGTGAATGTGGAAGTCCACGTAAAGTCCTTCTTCACCACGTTACGGGTATTGATAGTCAACTCCACACCTTTGTTATTAATACGTGCAATGTTCGAGTTCTTCTTGTACGTGGTCTTCGCATTGTACACGCCAAAGGCTGTGGGCAGCGGACGGCTATAGATGATACCCTTTGTATCGGTGGTATAGTACTCAAATGAGCCGTCGATGCGTCCGCCGAGGAATCCGAAGTCTACGCCGATGTTCCAGTTATAGGACTTCTCCCATGACAGCGCAGCATTGGTGACATACTCTGTCAGTTTGAACGGTGTTACATCCTGATCGCCTAAGGTGATGTGCGTGGCAGAAGGTTCCACGCGCTGTAACGAGGTGAATGGCTGGATGGTAGAATTACCTGTCACGCCATATCCTACACGCAGCTTCAGATTATCGAGCCACGACTTTGTTGCCTCCATGAAACGCTCGTCGCTGACACGCCAGCCTGCGGACACAGCGGGGAAGGAATGCCAGCGGTGGTCCTTGTCAAGCACCGAAGCACCATCCCATCGGATGGAGGCTGAAAGCAGGTAACGGCCCAACAGACTGTAGCTGGCACGTAAAGCGTACGACAGTTTCGACTGTTCTGTATAGTTGGTATTGGTCTCCTTGTTGTCACCACCCGTAAAATTATAATAGAGCGACTGGTCAAAGTCGAACTGCTCATTCCACATACTGCTCGACTCGCCCTTGCTCTTTCCATATTCCATGACACCTGTCAGCGTCACGTCGTGCGTCTGGTTGATGTTGAAGTTATAGTTTGCCACGTTCTGCCAAGAATACCCCCACCCGTTTGAGGTACTGTAGGTAGCCGAGCGCTGGTTTGGAGATTGCGAACCTGTCAGTTCCATGTAGGTGTTCAAGCCATCCCATACCCCCGTACGACTGTTACTCACCGAGGCACTGAGCAGTGACTTGAACGTAAAACCTTTGAAAAGGCGGAACTCCACAAAAGGCGATATCTTCAGCGAGGTTGTTTTCTGATTGTTCTCGTAAGCATAGGGCTGATCATCTGCCATAATGTTCACATAGCTCGTCATATCGTCAATGGGATAGGTCTTCAGCGAACCATCCTCGTTCCACACCTTTCCCAAAGGTATCTGCGTCAGCGACTTGCTGAGGCGGGAGTTACGGCGGTCACGGTTCTTGTACGACAACGTTGACTGGAAACCTATGCTCACCAATTTGTTGACTTGATAAGTAGAACCCGCACGGAAACTCAGGGCATCGGCCTTGTCCTTTCGGTACAAGCCTTTCTCCTGCTGATAGCCTCCACTAAAGTACGACTGCGTCCGCTCTGTTCCGCCACGCACACTGACATTATAGTTCTGCTGCACACCGGTCTGAAGGATCTCGTCACGCCAGTTCACCCACTCGCCGTTATGGTAGGCATCAATGGCTCCCTGCGAGAAACCACGGTCGTTCATCATCTGATCGACACTCTCTGGCTCCTCACCATAGCGGGCTCGGTAGCCCTCTGTCAAGTAGTCAATCCATGCCTGACCTGAAAGGGTTTCCGGATATGAGGGGAATGCATTGATACCTACATAGGCATTAAAGTCTACCTGCGTCTTCCCCTTCATACCCTGACGGGTCGTAACAATGATTACTCCGTTGGCGCCCTCTGCGCCATAGATGGCTGTTGATGAGGCGTCTTTCAGCACCTCTATCGATTCTATGTCGTTAGGATTCAAATTGTCTATGCTGCCAGGCACCCCATCGATGATAAACAAGGGAGCCGAGCTGCCTGCCAGTGAACGGTTACCACGCAGAAGTATCTGGGGCGAGGAGCCTGCCTGGCCGCTAGAACGGGTAATGTCAAGTCCAGCAATCTTTCCTGACAGACCTTCCATCGCATTCAGCACAGGAGCCTGCTTGATGTCCTCAGCCTTCACCTGAGAAATGGCTCCCAAGGCATCGCGTTTCTTCACTGTACCATAGCCAATGACCAGCACCTCGTCCATCATCTTCGTATCAGGCTTCATGCTGATCTTCAGCGGCTGTGTACCCTTTACTTGGGTTGTCATGGTAAGGTAGCCCACATACGACAGTTCCAAGGTGGACCTTCCGCCTGTCTGAAGCGTAAAGTTACCGTTCAAGTCGGTCACCGTAGCCTGCTGAGTACCCTTCACCTTGACGGTCACACCAATCATGGGCTCGCCCAACTCGTCAACCACCGTTCCCTTCACAGCTACCTGCTGCATCGGTGCCGTGATCTCAGCACCTTGGACAGCAACAGCAGAGGCTGATAGGGCAACAGCCAACAGAGCGACTGTCAGTCCTCGGCGCCAGAATCGGCCGGCGCAATTGCACATCGTTTCTTTCATGAAAAATAGCTTCGTTATTGATTAGTTATTCGTTTGTCAGTAATCTACGGTGCAAAGATAAAGAAAAAAAATGATTCAGCAAAGAATGTAAGCAAAAAATGTTCTTTCTCACGAAACTACAACTTCTACAACGGGCTTTTCAACGGATGCCTATCGGGATATCCCTCCTTCTCCGTCATCTTCTCCGTCACCTTCACCGTCATCTTCTCCGTCATCTTCTCCCTCTGCTTCACCGTCATCTTCACCGTCTGCTGCGACTCAGTCGCAGCCTTTATCATTCATTTCCGAGTTCTTAGTGGACTATACTTTACACTTGGTTGGGATGCTTTGCACCGCAGCGCTACTGGCTTCGCACCACAGTGCTTCTTTAAGTATACTGTTGTTTTACAGTATCTGTACTCCCAATACGCCTACAGATTCACGGTGTCAGTACTAGGATGTCGACCCATAAACATAATTGAGTAGCCGCTTCCTAATAAAAAAGCAATAAAGGTTGTTAAATATTTTTTAAAGAGCGCATATCTTACCCATAATCTCAGTACCTTTGCAGAATGAAAACCGAAGACAGGTTAATAAGTTTTCGGAAAGACAACTTTGCATTTATAATAAACTAGTTTAAATAAGGTATGAAAAAAGAAAAGTTTTTAATGGCTGCGGCCGTTGCACTGCTGCTCTCATCTTGCGGAAAGAGTGGTGGTGGCCGTCCCGAGTTTGGCGACAACGAGTACCCCGTGGTGACGGTAGGTACAAGCAGTTCCGCCTCGCAGCAATCATTCCCTGCATCCATCAAGGGTGTGCAGGACGTGCAGATTAGCCCGAAGGTACAGGGCTTCATTACCCAGATCAACGTGAAAGAAGGTCAGACGGTCAGCGCCGGACAGGTTCTCTTCGTCATCGACAACGTGACTTATCAAGCGCAGGTACGCCAGTCTCAGGCTGCCGTGAATACGGCTCAGGCTGCTTGCAACACGGCTAAGCTCTCCTTCGAGAATGCCCAGAAGTTATTTGAAAGTAAAGTCATCGGTGACTTCGAACTGCAGTCGGCCACCAACAGCTATGAGAGTGCAAAAGCTGCACTGGCTCAGGCACAGGCCGGCCTCGCATCAGCCAAGGAGATGCTGAATTTCTGCTACGTAAAGAGTCCTGCTGCCGGTGTAGTGGGCACATTACCTTTTAAGAAAGGTGCATTGGTAAGTGCTGCCAGCGTACTGACCACCGTATCAAATAACTCATCCATGGAAGTCTATTTCTCTATGAACGAGAAAGAGGCACTAGCCATGTCCAAAAACGGCGGTGGTCTTAGCGCCCTTCCTGCTGTGAAGCTGCAGCTGAGCGATGGTACAATTTACGACTTAGAAGGTCGTGTGACGAAAATGAGTGGTGTGATTGACCAGGCTACGGGTACCGTACAGATGATTGCCGTATTCCAGAACCCACAGAAACTGCTGAAGAGCGGTGCTTCTGGCAGCATCATCATCCCTCACGACAATCCTGAGGCCATTGTTATTCCACAGAGTTGCGTATCTGAGGTGCAGAACAAGAAATTTGTCTATACCGTAGGCAAGGACAACAAGGTGAAATACACGGAAATCAAGGTTGACCCGCAGAACGATGGTATGAACTACGTCGTCACTGACGGTCTGAAGGTGGGAGACAAGTACGTGACCAACGGTATCACGAAGCTTTCCGATGGTATGGAGATTGTACAAATCACCCCCGAGCGCTATCAGCAGAAGATACAGGAACAAGCTAAGGCCATGAGTGCCAGCGATATTGTGAATGCAATGAAAAAATAAGGATTAAGATGACTTTTACAACATTTATAAAACGCCCGGTGCTCTCGACGGTGATTTCCATCGCCATCGTGCTGCTGGGTTTCATCGGACTGGCAACACTGCCTATTGAGCAGTATCCAGACATTGCACCGCCTACCGTCGTGGTCTTCACCAGTTATCCTGGTGCCGATGCCGAGACGGTGAAGAACTCCGTGCTCGTGCCGTTGGAAGAAAGTATCAACGGTGTGGAGGGTATGGACTATATCAGCTCTTCGGCTTCTTCAGGATCCGCCAGCTTGAGCATCCTGTTCCGTCAGGGGCTGAATGCCGATATGTGTGCTGTGAACGTACAGAACCGTGTGCAACAGGCGCAGGCATTATTGCCTGCCGAGGTAACTCGTATCGGTGTGACGGTGATGAAGCGTCAGACCTCCCAGGTGCTCATGTTCACCCTGACCTCTGATGGCCGCTATGACGACGAGTTCCTGACGAACTACAACAACATCAATATCATCCCGGCCATTAAACGTATTCAGGGTGTGGGTGATGTACAGAGCCCTGGTCTGAAGACCTACTCCATGCGTATCTGGCTGAAACCCGATGTGATGAAACAGTACAACCTGATGCCTTCGGACATCAGTGGCGTACTGGCAGAGCAGAACATCGAGGCCGCTCCAGGTGCCTTCGGTCAGGAGTCCAATGTGGCCTATGAATACGCCATGCGATACACAGGTCGTCTGAAGACCGAGGAGGAGTTTGGCAACATCATCATCTCAAGCGATGCAAACGGACAGACGCTGAAGCTGAAGGACGTAGCAAAGATTGAACTTGGTGGCCAGCAATACTCCGTATCGATGAAGAACAACAATATCCCGTCTGTGATGGGTATGGTTCAGCAGATTGCCGGTTCTAACGCCAATGAGATTGCCAAGCAGGTGAAGGCTGAGTTGGAAGAACAGGCCAAGCTCTTCCCACCGGGTATGGAGTACAAGATCAACTACGATGTAACAGAGTTCCTGTATGCCTCGATCGAGGAAGTGGTGTTCACCCTGGTGTTCACCCTGATCCTGGTGTTCATCGTGATCTACATCTTCCTACAGGACTGGCGTTCTACCCTTATCCCGCTGATTGCCGTGCCTGTGTCGCTCATCGGTACCTTCTTCTTCCTCAGCGTCTTCGGGTTCTCTATCAACCTGCTGACATTGTCTGCATTGCTCTTGGCTATTGCCATTGTGGTCGACGATGCCATCGTGGTGGTTGAGGCCGTACACGCCAAACTCGATCAGGGATATAAGTCTACACTCACAGCATCTATTGATGCCATGAACGAAATATCAGGCGCCATCATCTCCATCACCTTGGTCATGGCCTCTGTGTTCATCCCTGTGTCGTTCATTGGTGGTACGACCGGTACGTTCTACCGCGAGTTCGGTGTGACCATGGCCGTTTCCATTTTCATTTCTGCATTGAATGCCCTGACGTTGTCGCCGGCTCTCTGTGCCATCTTCCTGAGGCCTCACGACAAAGACGGACATGAGGTGAAGATGTCGCGCATAGACCGCTTCCATGCTTCGTTCAACACTGCTTACGAAAAGGTGCTGGGCAAGTATAAAGGCTATGTTGAGAAACTGGTTCGCAAGCCCATCACCATCATCATCGCTGTCATCATCGGTATCATAGTGCTCGCCACAACGATGTTCACTACGAAAACCGGTCTGGTGCCCGACGAGGATACAGGTACCATGTTCTGTACCATTTCCATGCCACCGGCAACATCAGTGGCTCGTACACGACAGATTATCAATCAGGTAGACTCTATCTTGGCTGCCGACCCTGCCATCCAAAGCCGTGAGCAGATCCAGGGCTACAACTTCATTGCCGGTGCCGGTTCCGACCAAGCCACCTTCATCATCAAGCTGAAGCCGTTCTCCGAGCGTCAGAAAGGATTCTGGTGGAAGCTCAGCGGACTGTGGGAAGGCGATGGTATCTACCGTTTCCTCATCAACCCCTTGGACGCCCAGATGGTGGCTGCACAGATATTCATTAAGACGGCCCACATCAAGGATGCACAGATTCTGGCTTTCTCACCGCCTATGATCCCAGGTTTTTCTGCCAACTCGGGTGTTTCGCTCGTCATGCAGGACCGTACAGGTGGCGACCTGACAAAGTTCTTTGACATCACGAAGAACTATCTGGCCGAGCTGAACAAACGGCCTGAGATACAGGCAGCACAGACATCATACAACCCCAACTACCCACAGTACATGGTTCATGTCGACGTGGCCAAGTGTAAGCAAAGCGGTATCTCGCCTTCGACAGTACTCAGCACCCTGCAGGGCTACTACGGTGGTATGTATGCCTCTAACTTCAATGCCTATGGTAAACTGTACCGCGTGATGATCCAGGCTTCGCCAGAGGCCCGCATGACCGAGGAGTCGCTCAACAGCGTCTTTGTCCGTACGCCGAAGGGCATGTCGCCGGTGCTTGAGTTCTGTAAGGTTGACCGTGTCTACGGACCGACCAACATCACCCGCTTCAACCTCTTTACCTCTATCACCGTAACAGCAACAGTGGCTGATGGCTACTCTACGGGTGAGGCCATCAAAGCTGTTGAAGAAGTGGCACGCGAGCAGCTGCCTACTGGCTATACTTATGACTATCAGGGCCTGACCCGTCAGGAAGCACAGTCGAGCAATTCCACGGCACTCATCTTCCTGCTCTGCTTCATCTTCATCTACCTGATTCTTTCGGCACAGTACGAGTCCTACATCCTGCCGCTGGCCGTGGTACTCTCTGTTCCGTTCGGACTGGCCGGTGCCTTCCTGTTTACACAGCTGTTCGGCCACAACAACGACATCTACATGCAGATCTCACTCATCATGCTGATTGGTCTGTTGGCAAAGAACGCCATCCTGATTGTACAGTTCGCCTTGGAGCGCCGTGAGACAGGTATGGCCATTTCATGGTCGGCAGTCTTAGGAGCCGCTGCCCGTCTGCGTCCTATCCTGATGACCTCCCTGGCCATGGTCATCGGTCTGCTGCCGATGATGTTTGCTTCGGGTGTGGGCAAGAACGGTAACCAGACACTGGGCGCAGCCGCCGTAGGCGGTATGCTCGTCGGTACCCTGCTTCAGATCTTTGTCGTTCCCTCATTGTTCGTGATCTTCCAGTCACTGCAGGAGAAGGTACGTCCCATGAAGTTCGAGGACGAGGAGAATGAAGAGGTTGCTGCCGAACTGGCACAGTATGCGCACACAAAAACCGTCGATTATGAATTGGAGAAGTAATATGAAGAAATTAATGGTATACATGTCCGCAGCTCTGCTGCTGTCAAGCTGCGGACTCTATAACAAGTATGAGCGCCCTGACGTCAATGCGGAGGGGATTGTCCGCGACCCGGTTTCGCTGACCGACACGCTCAACGTCACGGATACTACGTCGTTCGGCAACATGCCGTGGCGCAGCGTCTTTACCGACCCTCAGCTGCAAGCACTCATCGAGCAGGGACTGGAGAACAATCCCGACCTGTTGAATGCTGCACAGAATGTGAAGATGGTAAACGAGGCTCTAAAGATTGCCAAACTGGCTTTCCTGCCCTCGGTGGTTTTCTCGCCCCAAGGAACGCTCACCTCGTTCGATGGCGCTGCTGCTACCAAGAGCTACACGCTACCCGTCTCTGCCAGCTGGAATGTCGACCTCTTTGGCAATCTGCTCAGCGTAAAGCGCTCTGCACAGATGCAGCTCCTGGCTACCAAAGACTATCAGACGGTGGTCAAGTGCAACATCATCTCTGGAATCGCCAACCTCTACTATACGTTGCTGATGCTCGACCGTCAGGTGGAAATCATCACCGATATGGAGCAACTGACAAAGGAGACTTGGGACAAGATGAAGTTCATGCACGAAAACCGTATCGGCTACCGTTCTACTGCTGTGCAGAGTGCCGAGGCTGCCTATTACAGCGTTCAGTCACAGAAGGTCGACATGCTGCGCCAAATCCGTGAGATGGAGAACTCGCTCTCGTTGCTCGTCGGACAGTCCGGACAGACCATCCGGCGTGGCAGGCTCGACAACCAAAGCCTGCCATCGTCACTGGCAGCAGGCGTTGGCATCCAGTTACTTAACAATCGCGCCGACGTTCACTACGCCGAGATGTCACTGGCACAATGCTTCTATGATGTGGAGACCGCACGCAGCCGTTTCTATCCCAGCATCACCGTAACAGGGACCGCAGCCTTCACCAACAACAACGGTATGGTGAATCCCGGAAAAATGCTGCTCTCGGCTGTTGGCAGCCTGGTACAGCCCATCTTCCAGCACGGACAGATAGTTGCTGGATTGAAAGTGGCCAAGGCCAAGTACGAACAAGCCTTCAACAACTGGCAGAACGCTGTGTTGAAGGCAGGCAACGAGGTGTCCAACGCACTCGTCGGCTACAATTCCTACAGCGAGAAGTCTGACCTCGACACCAAGCGTGTCAACGTCCTGAAACAGAACGTCGAAGACACCCGTAAGTTGATGGAGTCTTCTTCGAACACCACCTATCTGGAGGTTATCTCTGCCCAAAGCAACCTGCTCAATGCCGAGATCTCTCAGGTGCAGGACCAGTTCTACAAGATGCAATCTGTCGTGAACCTCTATCAGGCTCTTGGAGGCGGAGCGAAGTGAGTTAAGAGTAAAGAATTAAGAGTAAAGAATTATGGCTAGTGAAATATCCCCCAAAGCCGAAATCAGCCCCAAGGCGAAAATCGGCAACAACTGTAAGATATTCCCATTTGTCTACATTGAGGACGATGTAGAAATAGGCGACAATTGCATCATCTTCCCCTTTGTCTCCATCTGTGACGGTTCACGTATCGGACGCAACAACAAAATCCATCAGGGCGCTGTCATCGCAGCCCTGCCCCAGGACTTCAACTTCCGTGGGGCCAAGTCCTATGTGGAGATTGGCGACAATAACGTCATCCGTGAGAACGTGGTTATCAACCGAGGCTCATCACAGGGGAGCAAGACGGTCATCGGCAGCAGCAACTTCCTTTTCGAGGGCACGCACATCAGCCATGACACTGTCATCGGCGACCACTGCGTCTTCGGCTACGGTGTGAAGATTGCAGGCGACTGCGAGATACACAACGGCGCCATCTTCTCCAGTTCTGCCGTGCAGAATGCCAATACGCGCGTGGGCCGCCTGGCTATGGTACAGGCAGGATGTACGTTCTCAAAAGACATTCCGCCCTTTGTCATTGCCGGTGGCAACCCAATGACCTACAATGGCATCAATGCAACTATGATGAAAAACGCTGGCATTGAACAGAAGGTACAGAAACACATTGCCAATGCCTACCGTTTGCTATTCAATGGTAAGACAAGCGTTTTCGATGTCATCATCCAGATACGCGACCAGGTGCCTGACAGCCCCGAGATCCAGACCATCATCAAATTTCTCGAGAGCACCTCAAAGGGAATCATTGGCAAGTAGCTTTTCCGGAAGCATGCAAAAAACAGAAGCCGCTGTCCTAAGGGTCAGTGGCTTCTGTTTTTCTGTTGCGTTCCTTTGTTCCTTTTCACTCCTATAGCGGCAAGGACAAGATGAAGCGAGCACCCGCGTTATACTGGACATCTAGGTTGACATCTCCTCCCATCTGGCGGGCCAGACCACGACAGATAGAAAGGCCAAGGCCTACCCCACCCTTGTATTCATCCAGCTTGACGAAGTTCTCAAAGATACGTTCACGGTCTTCTTCCTTTACACCAACGCCTGTATCCGTTACAGAGAACAGCAGTAACGCTCCCTGCTGATGGCATTCCATCGTGATGCTACCTTGCTCGGTGAATTTCAGGGCATTGTCCATCAGCCTTGAAAGGATCTGCTCCAGGTTCTCCGCTTGACACTGGAACGTAAACATATCTGGCAGAAGTGTTCTGAAACGGATAATCAGACCCTTAGTGTTCTTGCGCTTGGCATCCTGCACCACCTTCCGGCAGATAGAAACTGGCTGCACATCGGTCTTCACGGCCTCACTCTCGCCCTTTGAAAGGGCTAACAGCTCTTTGACAATCTCAGAGATATTGTCCACATTCTCTGTGATGCGTTTCTGTATCTTCCCACGTTCCTCGTTGTCCAGGTCATAAGCCGGCGAACAAAGGATCTGAGAGAATCCGTTAATGGCAGTGAGCGGGGTTCTTATCTCATGGCTCATATTACGGATAAAGGCTGTTTTCATGCGGTCGGACTCCTGTGCACGGTCGCGTGCCACCTCCAGTTCCTTGTTGCGGACCTGGATTTTCTGCATGAACCTCCGACGTCCTATAATGAAGACAATGATGAAAACGACGATAATGATCATCAGTGCTATGATGGTGCGCTTGGCAAGCCGTTTGTTGTTGTCTGCCTCAATCTTCAGTTTGTTCATCTGCATCTCGGCCTCCATATCATCCAGGTTCAGTTCCTGAACACTGCCTGCTATGGAGTCGAGTTCATTAATACGACGGTTAATGGCAGTAAATCCTTTCTGGATGTCACCCGACATGGCATAGATCTTGAGCAGCATGAGGGAACGGTCCATGTTGAGTTCACGGTTGATTGCTATTTGCTCCGCTTCAGCGTACTGATGGCCAATAGCCAGACGTGCTGCAAGCATCATGTTGTCGTAACGATGGCTGAAGCGCGGATGATCCATGCTGCGCAACGCTTCATAGCCGTTGTATGCAGGGTAGAAGCCATCGCGGTTGCCTGATAGGAAATACACATAACCTTTTAATGCCAAAGCCTTTGACTTGTACTCTATGTCGTCGATGCCTTCTGCAAGAGCGACTGCCTTATCAGCATACCGGAGTGCCTCTTCAGGTGCATTCAGGTATACAAGCTCTGCCAAGTTGATGTACTTCTCAACGGAGAACTTCTTGTCCTTTGTCCCTACAATTTCCAGGGCTTTCTCATAATACTCCTTGGCACGCCTCATATTACGGCTTGACCTGCTGATATCGCCCAGAAGCCCTATCGGGAGGTAGCCCAGTTCATCGCCCATGCCTGCTTCGCGGATTTCCTTGTCAAGCGACTCGGCGGTTTTCATGGCGCGGATGATATGATGGTGGTCGACATCGTAGAAGCCCTCATTACACTTGATCTTAAAGTACTCTACCTGCTTCCCCGCATTCTTCAGGAACCGCTCATAGTCAGCAGCCACCTGATAGAACACAGAATCGGGACCTTCATCATAGAGCCGACGAAACAGCTTGAAGTGCTTCACATGCTCCATGTCGAAATCGGTCACTGCCAGCACAGGCAGTGACAGCAGTGCTGCAAGCACACAAAGAATCTGTTTCCTGACGAGTAGGCTCATGACAGTAACTGGCTGGCGTGTTCTTTCGTATTGACCTGCTTGCCTGTGAAAATGCGCTCAATGAACCCTTGCTCGTCAATAACAAAGGTGGTGCGGATGGTACCGAAGACCTTCTTGCCATACATGGTCTTCTCACCCCAGGCACCCATGGCCTCGAGCAACGTGTGGTCCACATCGGCTATCAGGGGGAAGGGCAGCTGGTGTTTGGCTTTGAACTTCTGATGGGAAGCGGCAGAGTCCTTACTCACTCCGACCACCTCATAGCCCTTGGCCTGCAACTCCTGGAAACCGTCACGCAGACTGCATGCTTCTGCGGTACATCCGCTGGTATTATCCTTGGGATAAAAATAAAGCACCAGTTTCCTTCCCTGGAAATCGCTCAATCTGATTTCCTTGCCGTTTTCGTCCTTACCCAATACCTCGGGTGCCCTGTCTCCTACCTTCATAAATGATATGTTTTAGGTAATTTTGTGCAAAGATATAGCTTTTTTTCGGAAAATACGCTCAATTTTGAAAAAAAATACTTACCTTTGCAGTAAAATTTTTAATACGCGATGCGACGGAGACCTATATTCACAGTATTCTTCTCACTGATACTGACCTTAGCCACCTATGGTGAGAAGCGGGAAATACACATCCTATCGGCTAACGATATGCATGCCACTTTGGAGGTATTCCCTCAACTGGCTGCGCTGATTGACAGCCTCAGAACCGCTGACCCTTCGCTATTGGTTTTCTCTGCAGGTGACAACCGAACGGGAAATCCGTTGAACGACAAGTACGAGATACCTGCCTACCCCATGGTGGCACTGATGAATCAGGTGGGATTCAACGCCTCCACCTTAGGCAACCATGAGTTCGACGTCCATTCGCTGTCCCGTCTGGTGGGGCTGAGCAATTTCCGGTATATCTGCTCAAATGTGTTTCCTTCCGACACTGTGGGTATTCAGTTAGTACCCTGCCAGGTGTTCGATGTAGAAGGGCTGAAAGTCGGCGTATTGGGAGCCATCCAGCTGTCGCCACAGGGCATTCCTAGTACTCACCCCGACAATGTCCGGGGCATCCGTTTTACCAATCCCTTAGAAACAATCAATGAATATGAGTGGTTGAGCCACGAGTGCGATGTCACCATCCTCCTGTCCCACTTAGGCTACGAAGAGGACAAGACTGTGGCCGCATCCTGTCCCTGGCTGGATATGATTATAGGTGGGCACACCCATACACAGCTCACCGAATCGGAACCGCTTCACAACGGTGTGCTTATCACTCAGAACAAAAACAAGTTCGGGCGTGTGACCTACACCACACTGACACTGGAAAACGGAGAGATAATTGACAAACGCGCAGAATATATAGAGGTAAGGAACTATCCTAAGAGAAACCCGCTGATAGAGGCCATGGTAAACCACTTCAGCGACAATGCCGAGTTCAAACGAGTGATAGGTGTGGCAGAAACACCTTTCAAAGAACGCGAGGAACTGGGATGCATGGTTAGCGATGCCTTTAGGGAGAAGTTCAATGCTGACATAGCCATCGAGAATCCAGGTGGCGTACGCATAGACAGTCTTCGTGCAGGTGACATCAGCGTACTCGACGTTCTGAAGATGGATCCTTTCGACAACCATGCAGTGATCCTTAATCTGACAGGCTACGAGCTGGTAGAGATGATGCTCACCTACTGCCACAACTCGATTTTCAGCTTCCCATTCGTCAGCGGCATGAGGTGCGACATTACGCTTGACCCCCTGAACGAAAAGAAGATTCAGAGTGTAACATTGCTGACACCCAACGGCAAGAAAATGAACATGAAACGCAAGTATCGTGTTGCCACCAACAACTACATACCTGCCACAAGTAAGGTTCCTGAAGGAGCAGCGCAGCTGATGAAAGAGCTGACTACCGACATTATCATGGAGTTCATCTCAAAACATGGTTCTGTCAACTATCAGGGTGTGCAGAGGCTGAGAATCAAGTAACTGAAGTTTCCCATCCTATAAAAGGATGTAACTCACTGACGCTGAAAGCACCGCCGCTCAATAACTCATAGGTCGGAACGACCTGCGGATAGAAGGGATAGCTCAGCAAACGGCCTAAAAAGCCAGAAGCCACAAGCCCAAAGCAGCGTCCTGGGTTTTTATATGGTGTGTGGCAGCGCCATGTAAGGGCAAAAGAATCAACGTTTCAGCAATTGGCATTTGCCCCTTCAAGGCGATGGTTACCACGCCTGTTTTCTCATGGCTTACAGCTGCTGCCCCCTTCAGGGCTTTTCTAGCTTGGCGTTGGCGCGGCCAGTCCTCGTGATAGCCTCGGAAAAATACCGTTTGTTTTTGCGTTAAGGCGAGGAGATTTTGCGTTAAGGCGCAAGGTGTTTTGCGTATAGGCAAAAGCGTTCCCCCCCCCACCTTCCTCCCGTTCGCATTGGACCTTGCACCAACGAAGTCCCGTCCTCTCACCCCCGAAGCCTGGCTAAGGCTGTTATAAGGGTGAGAGACTTTAGTCTGGTAACCAGAGTCAGGATATGGCTGCCCAGTTGATATTCGTACGGCGCAACTGGCGCAGACGAGTCCACAAAAGCTGATATTTTGCCAACTGGCAATCAGGATCCTCTTCTATAACCTTCTGTGCCTCATCGCGAGCCATCTGCACCAGCTGGCCGTCTCGCGCTATATCGGCAATCTTCAAGTCAAAGGCCATTCCGCTCTGCTGGGTTCCCTCAAGGTCGCCCGGCCCACGCAGCTTCAGATCGGCTTCTGCAATTCGGAAGCCATCGTTTGTCTCGCACATAATGTCAATACGCTTGCGGGTATCCTCGCTCAACTTGAAGGGAGTTACCAGCAGACAATAGCTTTGGTCTGCCCCTCGGCCTACACGCCCTCTGAGCTGGTGCAACTGGGACAGTCCGAAACGCTGCGCATCGAGAATCACCATGACTGAGGCATTAGGCACATTGACACCTACCTCTATCACCGTCGTTGCCACGAGTATCTGGGTCTCGCCACTGACAAACTTACGCATCTCCTCTTCCTTGTCGGCAGGTTTCATCTTGCCGTGGACCTTACTCAGCCGGAACTCAGGAAAAGCCTGGCACAGCACTTCAAAGCCCTGCTCCAGGTTCTTCAGGTCTATCTTCTCGCTTTCCTCTATCAGCGGGAACACGATATACACCTGGCGCCCCAAGTTAATCTGCTGGCGTATTCCGTCATAGAGCGATGTCATACGCGAATCAAAGAAATGCTTCGTTACCACCGGTTTGCGGCCGGGAGGCAGTTCATCGATGACACTCACATCCAAATCGCCATAGAGCGTCATGGCCAGCGTACGGGGAATAGGGGTAGCTGTCATCACAAGCACATGCGGAGGATTGGCGCTCTTACCCCATAGCTTGGCGCGCTGAGCCACACCGAAACGATGCTGCTCGTCGACCACCACCAATCCCAACCGGGCAAACTGAACCGTATCTTCTATCACGGCATGCGTGCCCACAAGGATATGGACGGTACTGTCAAGAAGCCCTTCCAGCACTTCCTTTCTGCGGCGTCCCTTCACCATGCCCGTCAGCAGCGCCACCCTGACGGGCATATCGCCCAGGAATTGCATAATGGTCTGCAGGTGCTGCTCTGCCAGTATCTCGGTTGGTGCCATGATACAGGCCTGATAGCCGTTGTCTATAGCCAGCAGCATCGCCATGAGTGCCACCAGTGTCTTACCGCTGCCCACATCACCTTGAAGCAAGCGGTTCATCTGTCGCCCAGTCTTCACATCAGCCCTGATTTCACGAAGCACCCGCTTCTGTGCCTCCGTCAGTTGGAAGGGCAGATGCTGGTAGAAAAAGGTATTGAACATGTCGCCCACTTGGGAGAACAGGTAACCCCGATACTTGCGGCGCTGGTCACTGGCATAGCGCACGATGTTCAGCTGCACGAAGAACAGTTCCTCGAACTTCAGCCTGACACGGGCCCGTTCCAGTTCCTTGGCACTCTGCGGATAATGAATGAGACGCAGCGCCTGGTCACGTTCCATCAGATGGAGCGGCTGGGTAATCAGTCCTGGAATGGTCTCAGGCAACGGGTCTTTCAGTTTCTCCAGGAGCGTCCTGATCAGCCGTTCAACAGCACGGCTGTTCAAGCCGCTGTTCTTCATCTTCTCTGTGGTGTTGTAATAGGGCTGCATCCCCATAGCTGTCGTGTCCACCTTGGAAGCATCGTCCATGTCGGGGTGCTGCACCTGAATGCGGTTGTTGAATACGCCAGGCCGTCCGAACACCAAGTATTCCGTACCTATTTTATAATGTTCCTTGGCATAGCGCCCGCCATTGAACCACACCAGATCCATCACCCCCGTACCATCTGAGAAATGGGCCACTACCCTCTCCTTGCGGGCACTCATGGGAAATGTCTCGAAGCTCAGTATCTTTCCCACCACCTGCACGAAAGGCATATCGCCCGTCAGCTCATGGATAGTATAGATCTTCGATCGGTCTACGTATTTGTAGGGATAATACTCCAACAGGTCACCAAAGGTCTCGATGCCGAGTTCCGCACTCAGCATCTTCTTGCGATTGGGGCCTACGCCTGGCAAGTACATGATGTCCTGGAAAAGTATGTCTGTCATCTTACGATATCAGCACCTCTGCTATCTTCATGTCGTATGGCGTGGTAATCTTAATGTTCTCACGGTTACCCTCGACAAGGGTGATTTCGTGGCCGTAAGCTTCCACCACGGAGGCATCGTCGGTGAAACCACCGTTGTGTGACTGGCGGTTAGCCTGCTCATGCTCGGCAGAATTCAAGTTTGTTTGATTCAGTGCTTGCTTATATGCAGCCTTGAGCAGCTGGATATCAAATGTCTGTGGCGTCTGTACCAAACGATAGTCACAACGGGGAACCGTCACAGAGTCATCGCCCTCCAAGTGACGCACCGTCTCCACCACAGGGATAACAGGGATGACAGCCTTGGAGATGCGGGCTTGCTCATAGCAGTTACGAATCACCTCGATACTGGGGAAGGGCCTCACTCCATCGTGCACACCTACCACCCCCTCTGCATCGTCAGGCACTAGAGCCAGACCATTCTGCACCGAATGGAAACGCGTCTGCCCGCCATTGGCCAGTTGATACTCTACCTGGAAATCGTATCTATTGCAGAGCTCTTTCCAATAGTCCTGTTGGGCTTCTGGCAATACGAGGATAATCTGCAGACCGGCAGAATACTCACGAAAGCGTTCAAGCGTCCGCATCAGTACGGGTTTCCCGCCTATAGGCAGGAACTGCTTGGGAATGTCACTTCCCATGCGCAGTCCCTTCCCGCCTGCCACGATAATTACATATTCTTGCATAGCATTCATTTTTAGCATCAGACTTAACGGACTATAACGGACTCTTATTGTTGATTATTCGCTTATAATCACGCCCCTCGCCAAAGTTTAGCAAATAGCCCACCTTGAATTGAGTGATATTAATGCGCAGTCCCTTCCCGCCTGCCACGATAATTACATATTGTTGCATAGTATTCATTTTAGCATCAGACTTAACGGACTATAACGGACTCTTATTGTTGATTATTCGCTTATAATCACGCCCCTTGCCAAAGTTTAGCAAATAGCCCACCTTGAATTGAGTGATAATAAGGTAGTTGATTAGTTGAGCTGCGTTTGCAGAAGTAAGCTCTGGTATGGATTTGAGTTCCAGTATGATTTTGTTATCAACCACAATATCGGGAACGAATTCTCCTATGACTCTCCCTTTATAATATACGCTCAGGTGTTTCTGGCGCTCGAAAGGGATTCCCATCTCGTCCAGTTCTATACATAGCGCATTCTCATACACAGACTCTAACAAGCCTGTTGTCAGATGCTTGAGAACATTAAAGTATGCCTCCAATATCTTGTTTGAGAGTTCTTGATAAATTAACATAATCTGCTAAAAATAGTCCGTGACAGTCCGTAATGTCCGATGCAAGCTACTTCAGCCATAATAGTCCGTGACAGTCCGTAGAGTCCGATGCAAACTTCTTCGGCCATAAAGTCCGTGACAGTCCGTAGAGTCCGATGCAAGCTTCTTCGGCCATAAAGTCCGTGACAGTCCGTAGAGTCCGATGCAATAATCACCGTTGCATCAGATGCTTATAGCGCATTCCCTCTGCCACCTGGTCGCTGGTCTGCTTGTTAACCAGCTGGGTGAGCAGTTCATAAGCAAAGGGGAAGGCGGCTGCAGGGCCTTCGCCCGTGGTGACGTTGCCACTTACGGTAACTAGGTCAGCGGTGTACTTGGCATTTGCCAGAGCCTGCTCGAAGCCAGGATAGCAGGTAGCCTCCTTGCCATCAAGTATGCCCAGCGGAGCCAGTACTACAGCAGGCGATGCACAGATGGCCGCAATCTTCTTGCCAGCCTCAGCCTGCTCCACAAGTGCCTGACACACACCCTCATGGGCAAAAAGGTTGCTGGCACCGGGCATTCCACCAGGCAGGAACAGCAGGTCTGCATCAGAGAAGTCCCCCTGCTCAAACTGTATATCTGCCTCAATATTCACACCATGAGCCGACTCCACGAGCGGAAACTCCGTGGTACTCACCGTTACTACTTCTACACCACCACGACGCAACACGTCAATGGGAATCAGCGCCTCGACATCCTCGAAGCCGTCTGCCAGAAATACATAAACTTTTGCCATAATCTTCTTTATTGGTTTATATGAGTAGGGCATTGCCCTCTCGTTACAACTTTGGTGCAAAGATACGACTTTTCAACGAGAAATCCAAATAAGTGTGACTATTTTTGTGAAACTCACAACGCTTCATCAGCTAAGGGCCCATAATTAGCCATTGGATTCAGAATTCTTGACAAACTGACACTCCCCCAAAACGTGAGTTAACTCGATCAATCGTTTGAGTTAACTCAAATCATCGATCGAGTTAACTCATTTGACCAATCGAGTTAACTCAATTTTTCAGGGGTGTTTCATCTTGACTTTGATAACATAGAAAATTCATTACTCCAGCACCTATGAAGCGCTAGTCAAAGGTTGAATAATAACGATGTGAAAGACTCTCTTTTCCAAAGGAGGTTTCTCTTGTTTGGATCGTGAAGCGCTCTTGCTTGAAGAGAATCACTCTCCTGCTTGAATCTCGGCCTTAGACTGTTTGAAGAGAAACGCTCCGTCAGACTGTGCTAGGCGAACACTATTGAGTTCGCTTCTGCCTCTAAGAGATAGTTATGCTACAGGAATATGGAAAAAAGTAACACCTCTGCGGAAATTTCGCATAGCGACACACTAATTTTGCACCGATAATCAAAATCAAACGTAACAAAATGAAAACAAAACGACTTTTTACAGCCTTCGCGCTGATGACAGCATTGGTACTGAATGCAAATGCCCAAGAGCACAAGACCTACTCGGGCGTGTTTGGAGAAGGAAACAGTGGCACCGCCACCTATTCTTATTATGAGGGAGTTGACGGTAAGCGCATGTTTGACGGTGAATACACATTCAAGATAGCGGACAAGCGAAACGGTGGCTCTACCTACACTGAGACAGGTCAGTACAAAGATGACAAGCTGGAAGGATTGTGGACACTCACATTCAATGGGAGCATATATGGGAAAAAGGTGGTAGCGAAAATCACCCTCAACTACAAGAACGGCCTGCTCGATGGCCCGATGAACTATTCGGGGAGAGAAACCGAGAACGGCAAGACAAAGACAGAAAACTATACCTTTCAATTCCACGAGGGCTATCTGACGGGCAAAGCCGACAAGTTGGCACTTGGTTATTACATCTACTCCTATCAGTGTGACTCAGATGATATCCCTATTGGTATCTGGACAAAGATTAGAAATCGCAAAGACGTCACTTTCACAGAATGTTGTGTTTTTGAGAACGGCAAAGCCATCAAAGGGTATACTGAGCAGGTAGCTACAGGCGACAGATCATCCATCAATGTCGACTATTATCATAACGATCTCTTGAAAGATATCACTCGGCTACTGAAGTATCCTTACAACTTCAAGGAGATGCCTATCCGTTCCAGTGTCGAAGGGCAGAGGCTGAGGTTCAAGTTCAGAGATGGTCTGAAGTTTGGATTCCTCGGCATTAAGGGGTACGTATTCTGACCCGATTACGGGATATTGACAGAAGTTTTGCAACTTTTTCGTCAAAAAGTATTGTCAATTCAAAAAGATTCACTATCTTTGCAAGCGGATATGGTTTCGACCATTGTCCAATTGACATACTGAAAGCGAAGCATTGTGCTTCATTCTCACCAAACGGGAACCTGAGAACTTCCCTGCCTGGCAACGGGCAGAACTGAAAGCGGAGAATGTTGTGCAGTTGTTTCCGCGCATATCAGGCGCGGACTTCTGTCATATTCCGTTTTCAAGGTTTTCTCAGGACCTCCGTTGCAGAATATTGGCGCGAGTCTGCGCCTCAGTGTATATAGTAACCTAAAAACTTAAAACGATGATGACAGAAACAGTATTAAAGGAAAAGGTATATGAAGGCGTCATAGAACTTGCAGTCTCTTTGACGCGACAGGGCAAGGCCATGACCTCAGAAGAGCTGACCGATTGGATCAACCAGAACTACCCCGGCTTCCAGCACCCCTACGGGAACTCCCGTGGCGTGCCCCAAGCCGCCTTCCTTCGTGCCAAGACTGCGGGCAACCATGAAGGCATGGATGCCCTTGTCAAAGCCTTCACCCACAGTGACGGTACACCCCTCTGGAAGGAATAACTAAAGAATGGAGGAACATATCATGCTCACAAAAATGGAAAAAGCAACATTCAAGTGCAAGGACTGTGGCGAAACCTTCGAAACCTTCTACACCGAGGGCGGCATCAGGGCAGGCATCAACCTGCCGCACTGCCCGAAGTGCGGGAGTGGAAATACAAAGAAAGCCACAATATTGGATCGTATTTTGTAATACCTATTTATAATATATGCCACAACTCATCAACATAGGACAAGGACTGCTGAGAATCAATACGACAAAGAACACCATAGAGTATTCTCAGACTGGTGGTCGCTCATGGGTGACGCGCTGTAACAGTACGTCATACGGAACTTTCATCGACCTTTTGCAGGTAGGCCGCGAAATCCTGGCCTGCACCAGAAAAGGTTTGTATGTCTCTCAGAACGACGGGCGATCTTTCTCGCCCCGATGCACTAACACATCATCCTACGGTGATTTCCTCAATCTCCAAGAAAACGGCAACGAACTGTTGGCAAACACCACCAAAGGTTTGTACTATTCGAGGAATGAGGGGAGAAGTTGGGTGACAAGGTAATGATAGTATTTGTTTTATAAAAAGATTTGTTGAAATGCTTATTTATATAAAATGGGGTTGGGTATTGATTTCTATTTTAATTGGTTTTTTAGCATCAATGCTTGGATGGAGGTATAGAAAAGTAAAAGGAAAGAGGCTTGTTGTTCTTGGAATGAAAGAGGCGGGAAAGACCCGTTTCTATCGGTTCTTGCAGAACAAGCCTTACGTAGAAGAAGAGACCGAAGTTGATAATTACGAAGAGTTCTATTATAATAAAAATAATGGAGAAACGGTTTTAATCAAGAAGGGAATAGATATAGGCGGGAGTGAAGACTATGTGAAACCGTATTATGAAAGAATGATAGCTGAGAATGATATTCTTATCTATTGTTTTGATATCAGCAGATATCTTATCGATACTGCATACATGAAACAGGTAAACTATAGATTTGAATTTATAAGTAGGAAGTATAAGGAATTAGAGAAAGACAAGTATAATTTTGTCAAACTTGCCACTCATATTGACAAAACACCTAATCCAAAGGAAGCCGTTAAAAAGTTTGATAGTATGATTGAGAAAAAAGAGTATAAAACGGATTTCAAAAGAAACCTCTTTCCTGTAGATGTCACAAATAAACAAGAAATGCAAAAAATTGTTGATAAGATATTTTAATTATGGATACTATCTTCTGGATTCAAAATAAAAGCGTCACAGGTGAAGACATTCTTTACGTGGATGGGAAACCTTGTGAAAAAGAGAGACGTAGTGAAGTCATGAGTTTTCTGCTAAACAACAGGGGGGCGTCTGCTACATTATTCAAAAAGAAAAAAGAGCATCAATGGTATCCTTTATTTAATAATTTCAAGGATGTGGTTAATGAGTGCCTCGAAAAAGGAAAACCTGTTTCTTCTAATCTTATGTGTTATATTGACAATAATAAATCACTAATGATTCGGGGTAATTTCAATGATGAGGATGAGGCAGGAAGACGTACAGTATATACTTTTTATGCCAACACACCAGATGTTGAGATTTCTCTCAAATGGTTGAAAGAGTTGGCACATTCTCTTGGCAAGTCATGTAATGCATGGGATTTAGACACGATTCGTAAGACTCATAAAAAATATATTGAAAAAAAAAAGATTAGCAAATACATAATTCTTATTCTAATAATCATAGCTATATGTGCAATAATAATGTTCCAGAATTGAGAGAGAGAGTAATTCACGTAACCTCTGATGAAAGATCTATTAACTGGGAGTGGGAAAAGAACTCAGAACAAGTTAATAGACAACTACAATTTGTTTCGATAGACGATATTCCTTCAATCCGTAGTAATACCAACGTAGTGTTACCATCAGAGATTCAAGAGGGTGATATCCTGATAAAGCACCCATTTGAACCTGACACATACTTGAACGTAGTAGATGCAATAGACGAAATCCGCAAAGACAAATGGTTCAAAATAAGTGAAATTGCCCAATGTTTAGGAGCGACAGGCTTTAATATTAAGGAAGCAACAGAAAGTATCGAAACAAGAGAATTGGATACAAATGTAGGAGTAAGCTATAAAGTAATAAATGCTAGAAATAATATAAAAAAGAGAAATGAACTCAAAGAAAAACTTGGAATAGAAATAGATGACGCATTTGATGGTTGCAAGGTTATTTCTGACGAATCGTATAAGAAGGCTCAGGAATTAGCAAAGAAATATCATCTTGACAATGATGCTGCCATTCGTTCGTTAATAAGAATGCGAGACCCCGGTATAGAAAACGCATTCCTTGGAAGAACTATCCACTGCGAGATGACAAAAGAACTTAATTCTGCTTTAGACATTGCCTTTAGTTTAAATGTTATGCCTAATGTGTTTTCTTTAGATGCTAATGTCAAAAAGACGTTAGAAACTAAAGAAACAATCACATTAGATGTTAGGTTTGAATTTCCTGAAGGTTAGAATAAAGCTTTTATACCTCCCATAAAAGCAACACTATTATTTTTCTCAACGTTGTTAGACGCCTACGAGAAGAACGAACAAAATGAAATACAAATTTATGTGAAGAAACTATGACAACTGCAATTATTCAAATTATTATTGGCCTGCTCCTGTTGGTCGAAGTATCTGGACGCATATTTGGGTGGACTTATCCCACGGATTTCACTTACAGAATTTGTCGTCCGTTTTGGATTCCTTTTCCCATGATGATTGGAGTCATCATTACGTTTGCAGAAACTGTACTAGGGGCTGTTTTAACCTATCGCGGTATTATGGAAATAATATAATTCATCTGAGATATGAATAAGAATCGGATTATCTTAATAAACAATATTCTCTTTTTTTTGTTTGTTATATGTGGATGTCATCATGATGACAAGACATATCAATCCCAAAAGATGGAAAAACTATGTGAAGATTACTACAAATCTCTAAACATAAAACAAAGAATAGATGCTTTACTCATTGTAGCAGGGAATGACACCACAAAAGTTTTATACTCTTTGGCAATGCCTAAGCAGGTCTTGGAAAGGCTTTCCACAGGAAAGACTAATCCGACTCCCCATACATTTGATGTAACGGCAGAGTTGTTCAAAAAGGCTGTTCTTTCGAACAGTCAATATATTGACTCACTCTATGAGGACATGAAATCTCAAATAGAAGAAGCCAATAAAGACAAAGACGATCTTCACAAGGTCAACTGGCTTCTGAATAATTCCTATAACGAACCATTGCAACCAGTATGGGAAGAAATTAAAAAAGAAGAGGCATTATGTAAAAATACAATTATATTTGTTTACTATTCTGTGCAATGATTCTTGGAGCTTGCTCCAAAGAGAATAAGACCGTTGTGTCAGATGAAACAATAAGAAAAGAGTTGAAAGAACTAATAAGGCGGGGCTACTCCATAGAAGAACTTGAAATACGCACCAATTGCTCTTCACAGAAGTTGTATAGAGCCTTATTTGACAAGTCGTCTCTTAAAGAGTATGGAGAAATCATTGATAGCATATATTCACTTGACAAAGAAGGCAAGCTTATCTCTGCTTCTAAAACAGGCTTTAGTGCCAAAGAATGTGTTCATAGAATCTTTGTCAAAGCACAAAACCTGCCCATTGCTTCCCAATACACAGGAATTAGTGTTGTCTCTTTATGCAATGAACTCACAAATAGACAGCCATTTACAAAAGAAGACTCACTAAGAGCCATGGTTGCCTATATAGACAATCTCTATGGTTATGCACAGATACCAACAAACATTGACGTAAAGCCATATTTCACAGACTATTACAACGAGCACAATATAAACACCATTAAACCCAAATCGGTTGTTAGACTGAATTTCAGCCATTTCTAATGGCCGCCATTAGAAAATAGCCTTTGTATTTGGTTGTTATTCAGTTATTTATTAACTTTGCCACGGATTAAGAGCCAATGTTATGATGAAAGACCTGGAGATAGCCTTCACGGCAAAAGAGATAACAGCCTTTGGTGGTGTGTCGCTGCTTTACAAAATGCTTGACAATTGTCACTTCAAAGAAGTCTTGTCATCCGTTGGACTA
>JAEEQB010000061.1 GCA_016285075.1 Prevotella sp. | reverse complement strand
TACATGCATACGACCAAAATACGTTAAAAAACCTTTCGCGCCTCCCTATATTGGGCGGCGCAAAGTTACAAATAATTCTGTATAAGCAAGTTACGATTTTAGTTAAAAATGAGTGACGAAGTCAGGAGATAATAGATGTCTTTTGGTGTCATACTAAGACTTTTTTCTCTCAAAGTGTACGTTGGGGAAACCAGAAATTCTGATACGATAGGCAATAAAGACGCTTCCCCTGCGTTATTAATAAGGTATGCAAAGACTTGCAGACATAGTGTGTGTTGTTGTGTGCGCCGTGCTCCTGATGGGCTGCGGAGCAGACATGGCTGTGAAGAAGGGCGACAAGTTCTTCTCCATGGGTGAGTATTATGACGCGGCAACACAGTATAAAAAGGCTTACGCACAGACACCTGCCAAGGAGCGGCAACTGAGAGGGCAGCGGGCAATGAAGATGGCAGAGTGCTATCGACGTATCAATTATGCACAGCGGGCTATTGCCGCCTATAACAACGCTATCCGCTACAAACAGCAGGATTCGCTGACTTATCTGCGTTTGGCACAGCAGCTCATGAAAAACGGTAATTACAAGGAGGCGGAAAAGAATTTCCAGATAGCACTTGACAGCCTGTATGGCCAGGACAACAAGGATCTGACAGCCTTGGCAAGGACGGGGTTGGAATCAGCCAGAAATGCTTCTGAGTGGAAGAAACAAGGATCGAAGTATACGGTGAAACGCATGGATATCTTCAACTCCCGCCGTGCCGACTACTCCCCGATGCTGGTGGGCGATCAGAACGACCAGCTGTTCTTTACATCTACACGCAACCAGGCGCAGGGCGACGAGCTGAGCGGCATCACCGGTACTAAGAACGGAGACATCTTCTTTTCACAGAAGGACGACAAGGGCAAATGGGGACGTCCGGAAACCATTGACTCTGAGCTGAACTCCGCATTGGATGAGGGTGCCTGCTGTTTCACGCCCGACGGAAAGACCATGTATCTCACCCAGTGTCAGACCGATCCCAGCTATCCACGTTATGCACGTATCATGGTGTCACAGCGCAGTGATGCCTCATGGGCAAAGCCCACAGAACTGAACGTGACCCGAGACACGCTTGCTACCATTGCCCATCCGGCAGTGTCACCTGATGGCGAGTGGCTTTACTTCGTCAGCGACATGGGTGGCAGCTTGGGTGGCTACGACATCTGGCGTGTCCAGCTGACGGGGGGCGGTAACGGCGTGGGGGTGATAGAGAACCTTGGAGCGCCCATCAATACTCCTGGCGATGAGCTTTTCCCTACCTTCCGTCCTAACGGTGATCTCTATTTCTCTTCGGACGGACATCCTGGTATGGGTGGTTTGGACATTTTCATAGCCAAGGAACGCGAAGGTGATAATCGGCTGACGATAGAGCATCCAGGGTTTCCGCTTAATTCCCAGGGCGACGACTTCGGCATGACCTTTGAGGGACTGAGCAACCGGGGGTACTTCTGCAGCAACCGCGGCGATGCAAGGGGATGGGACCATATTTACTCTTTTGAGAAATCGGAGGTGACGCAGACTGTCAAGGGGTGGGTCTATGAGCAGGAAGGCTATGAACTGCCTGCAGCACAGGTTTATATGGTGGGCAACGACGGCACCAACCTTAAACTCAGTGTCAAAGGTGATGGCTCTTTCGAACAGGAGATAGAACCGGGTGTGAGCTATGTGTTCCTTGGCACCTGCAAGGGTTTCCTTAATCATAAGGAGGAACTTCAAGTGGAGCCTGTGACGGAGTCTGAACAGTACACCTTGCAATTCCCCTTGGCAAACATCTCGGCACCTGTGCTTATTGAGAACATATTCTATGATTTCGACAAGGCTACTCTTCGTCCGGAGTCGGCTACGGCCTTGGATCAGTTGGTGAAGCTGTTGGAGGAGAATCCCAATGTCACCATTGAACTTTCTGCACATACCGACTATAAGGGTTCTGACCAGTACAATGAACGTCTGTCGCAGCAGCGTGCAGAGACAGTGGTGAACTATCTGATAGACCACGGAATAGCCGCCGACCGTCTGACACCGAAGGGATATGGTGAGAGCCGTCCGAAGACAATCAAACGAAAAGTAGCTGAGCGCTATCCTTTCCTGAAGGAGGGCGATGTGCTGACAGAGGAATTTGTGCTGGGTCTGAAGGAAGCCGAGCAGCAGGAACAGTGCAACCAGTTAAACCGCCGCACGGAGTTCCTGGTGCTCCGTACCACCTATGGCTTGTTTGACGAGAAGGGTCAGCTGAAAGCACCCGTCAAACCCCGGCAGACGGATGAACCTGCCGAAGAGAAATCCGAAGACTTGTTCTGATAGATAAAGAAGACTTGACGCTCTTTGTGAGCAGTATTCATGCTCTTTGTGAGCAGTATTCTCGCCCGTTGTAAGCAGTATTCTAGCTCTTTGTGAGCAGTACTCTAGCTCTTTGTGAGCAGTATTCATGCTCTTTGTGAGCAGTATTCATGCTCTTTGTGAGCAGTATTCATGCTTTGAGTGAGGGGTGATACTCAGCACTTTAGGGGAAATACTCGGTACTTTGGCATGATGACCGATTCGGGTTTAACTATAGTTTCCCATCCTTATAACAGCTGTTTTCATCATAACGCAAACGACCGATTCGGGTTAAATAGGACTGAACCGTTCCCTCCTGACCACTTCGGTGAGGGCTAATACTGCTGGCACGCTGACGGCAATGATCAGCATCAGTAGGCTGTTAAGGGTGGGGGGTGTGGTGAGCAGGTCGTAAATGGCCTGGCCTATGGTGATCCATCCGCGCATCAGTATGAACAGCACCACGGCTACAGCGATGCAGAAGGCTGTCCACAGGTGTGTGAGCCTCTCAGTGCGGTGTGATGCCTGGACTTCCGTTGACGTAGCCAGCTGCTGCATGACACGATCGCTGAATCCGTTGTCTTCTATCTTCATTTCGCGCATGGGGCGAAACAGTTGTTCCAGTAATTCGTTATCTGTCATATCCGTTTTCTCTTAAATAGTTTGCCAATTTTTCCTTGCCGCGCCTCAGGTGCGACTTTACCGTATTCTGCGTCATGCCTGTAATGTCTGAAATCTCGTTGATGGCATAGCCCTCAATGAGCTGCAGGGTGATGCATATCTGCTCTTCTTCGCGCAGGACGGAAAGTGCCTGGTGAAGGTCGGTGCTGAGTGAAGAATGCTGTGTGTAGAGTGAGGAGCTTACTGCTGTCATGCCACCTTCGGAAAGGCCTCGGTTGTGCATCGGGCTGTCGGGCATGACAGCAGAAAAATCGTCACCTTGTATTTTCCGCTTTTCACTTCTTCTATAGTCGTAGTGTACGTTGTAAGCAATGCGTGTAAGCCATGTAAGGAAGCTTGACGTGCCATGAAACTGCGAGATGCTGGTGTACGCCTTGATAAAGGTCTCTTGTGCCAGGTCATCGCTCAGCTGGCTGTCCCCGCCTGTCTGTGTGAGGAAGAAACGGCGTATAGGTGACTGGTATTCCCGTACAAGCTGATCGAAAGCCCGTTTGTTGTGGAATACCGCCACCTGTGTAACGAGAGCAATGTCGTTAAGCCGTCCCATCTGTCCTCTTGGTCTACATGCGACTCTTGTCCGGCATCACAATCCACAGCACTATGTAGAGCAGCAGGCCGCTGAAAGCTGTGAAAAGAGTGAGGAATGCGTAGGCTACGCGTACCAATACGGGATCGAAGTCAAAGTATTCGGCAAGTCCGCCGCAGACACCTGCTAATACACGGTCGTCTGATTTCATGAGTTTCTTGTTCATAGTTGTATCCTTTTTAAAGTTTTTGACAATATTTTGTTGGTTCACTCTGAATGCTTATGGTTGCTGCTGCTTGTTGGTCTTCGCAATGACCACCTTGCCCAGTCCGATGAAAAACACCAAGGCTCCGATACCGAATCCTATCTCACCGGCACTGTAGCCGAGGAAAACCATGAGGCCAATGCCGAGGAAGACCTGTCGTAATCCTGATTGGTAGGAGTCTTTGTCGTTGACGTTGCTCTCCACCAGTAATTGGTCGGGTATGGGCTGTCCGTTCTCTACGGCCATCTGTGCCAGCTTCAGCTTCTGCTTGCGGTTCTTGTTGATGAAGTAGAACAGCACGATGAGGATGGCTACGGGGCAGAGTACGAAGATGATGAGCAGAATGGCCAGTATGATACCGCCTGCTGTTGCTATCTTGCCTAATTCGCCAGCGCCTATGTCATCGATGCCTAGATGGAAGTTGCCGTTGGTGCTTCCTATGCGGTGGGGACCGCTTACCATGGTTGAGTCGTAGGCTGTGTCGGTGGTGTCGCTGTAGGCTTCCAGCGCATCGGTAGTAGTCGAGTCTACCAGTTCTGTAGGCTCCTCCTTGACATCTTGCTTGTCTTGTGCTGCTAGGGGTAACGAGAGCCCGAGGGTGAGCAGCAATGCCATTGTTATCAGATTCTTTTTCATATTCGTATAGCTTTTTTTATTGTTTCTACACTCGTTTGACGCAAGAAAGCTGGAATAAGTTGCAAAGTTCGGAAAAAAATCGTAATTTTGCACCGGAAACCTTGAAAAAGTGATGCAACTGCCTGAAGAATTTGTGGAAAGAACACGGACGACGATGGGTGAACGACTGTTCGCGCAGTTCCTTCATGGGCTGGACGAGGAGCCTCCTGTCACCATCCGTCTGAATCCTTTGAAATGCTACTACATGCCGTTTGACTTTGAGCGGCGTGTACCGTGGTGCAATACGGGCTTCTATCTCAACACACGTCCGCAGTTCACTTTCGACCCGCTGTTTCATGCCGGATTGTACTATGTGCAGGAAGCCTCCTCCATGTTCGTCCACGAGGTGTTGCGGCAATTGGTTCCTGAACCCGTATTGATGCTTGATCTCTGTGCCGCTCCAGGGGGTAAGTCCACTGTTGCCCGTACGTGTCTGCCCCACGGCAGTGTGCTCGTCTGTAACGAACCTGTAGGCCGCCGGGCACAGGTATTGGCGGAGAATATGCAGAAGTTCGGCCATCGTGAAGTATTTGTGACAAACAATATGCCGCGTGACTTCCGGAAGTCCAAGCTGATGTTCGATGTGGTGCTCTGCGATGTACCCTGTTCTGGCGAGGGCATGTTCCGCAAGGACGAGGATGCTATCCGTGAGTGGAGCCTACGCCATGTGGAGAAATGCTGGCGGCTGCAGCGCGAAATTGTCAGCGACATCTGGCCTCAGCTGCGTGATGGTGGACTGCTTATTTATAGTACGTGTACCTTTAATATATTGGAAAACGAGGAGAACGTACGTTGGATTTGCCAAGAACTTGGTGCTACGATGGTATCAGTGGAGACAAAGCCCGAGTGGAACATCTCGGGTTCGTTGCTTCCTGGTTTCGAGGGTCCTGTCTATCGTTTTATTCCTGGGAAAAGCTGTGGTGAGGGACTCTTTGTGGCGGTGATGAGAAAGGGAAGCCATCCCATTGAAGACCGTATTGCTGAGGGTACTCATGTTCACATCCCCAAAGGGCAGAAACTGCGTCTGCAGGATTTACGTGCGCTGAAGGTGCTGCATGCGGGTGTTACTGTGGATGCGGCGCAAGACCCTAAAACTGTCCCTTCGCCCGCATTGGCGATGCTGGCTGCTTTGGACAAGGATGCTTATCCACGCGTGGAGCTGAACTGGCAGGATGCTATACGCTACCTGCGCGGTGAGTCACTCACACTGCCTGCCGACACCCCAAGGGGCTTTGTCGTCGTCACCTACTATCATGTCGCCCTGGGTTTTGTCAAGAACATCGGCTCTCGTGCCAATAACCTCTATCCTGATGCCTGGCGAATCCGTTCCACCCATATTCCGCAGGAGCCACCAGTGGTGCTCGACCTGCCAAATTCTCATTGACCTCATTACATATTTCATATTCCTCATTCCACCAAAATGAAACAATATCTCGATATTTTAGACCGCATTCTCCGTGAGGGAGCCCAGAAGGGCGACCGCACCGGTACTGGCACGCTAAGCATCTTCGGCACCCAGTCACGTTACAACCTGAGCGACGGTTTCCCCCTGCTCACCACCAAGAAACTCCATCTGAAGAGCATCATCTACGAACTGCTGTGGTTCCTTAATGGCGATACTAACGTAAGGTACCTGCAGGAACATGGCGTGAGGATTTGGAACGAGTGGGCAGACGAACAAGGTGAGCTCGGCCCCGTCTATGGACACCAGTGGCGTTCCTGGCCTGACTACAAGGGAGGCACCATTGACCAGATACAGATGGTGGTGGACCAGCTGAACAATAACCCCAACTCTCGTCGCATGATTGTCTCTGCGTGGAACGTGGCAGAGGTTAATGATATGGCGTTACCACCCTGCCACACCATTTTCCAGTTCTATACCTGCCCTGCTACCCAGGATTCTGACAAGAAAGGGCGTCTGTCGCTGCAACTTTATCAGCGCAGTGCCGATACCTTCCTCGGCGTTCCTTTCAATATTGCCAGCTATGCACTCCTCTTGCAGATGATGGCCCAGGTGACAGGATATGAACCTGGTGACTTTATCCACACTACTGGCGATACCCATCTCTATCTGAACCATCTGGACCAGGCACGGCTGCAGCTTACCCGTAGTCCGCGTCCACTCCCACTCATGAAGATCAATCCTGATGTCAAGTCCATCTTCGACTTCCATTATGAAGACTTCGAACTCATCGGCTACGAACCTTGGCCCCACATCAAGGCCGAGGTCAGCGTTTAGCATTCCTTATTTCACACTTTTCATTCCACACTCCATATGATTAGCATGATTGCAGCCGTGGCCCGGAACCGCGCTATAGGCTATAAGAACAAACTTATCTACTGGTTGCCCAACGACCTGAAGCGTTTCAAGACACTCACCACTGGCCACACCATCCTTATGGGGCGCCGTACCTTTGAGAGCCTGCCCAAGGGAGCACTGCCCAACCGTCGTAACTGCGTGCTCACCCATGGGCGCAGGCAACTGCCAGGATGCGAGTGCTTCGCCTCGTGGGACGAGTTCCTCGTTACATGCCTTCCCGACGAGGAGGTGTTCATCATTGGTGGAGCCACCCTCTATCGCGACCTCCTTCCTGTCACCGACCGCCTCTGCCTTACTGAGATTGACGACATACCTGCTGAGGCCGATACCTTCTTCCCTCCTTACGATGATTGGCAGGAGACAGCGCGTGAGGACCATCCCGTCGACGAACGCCATGCCTATGCCTATTCCTTTGTTGACTACGAGCGGAGAAAGTAAGATAAGCAGAACTGCCTTTGTCGAGAGGGATTGAGTCGTTACCTTAAATCTTGAATTCCATTATTATAAAATAATGTTAATTCTTGGCCTGTTTGTTTGCATTGTTTGTAAAATAGTTGTATATTTGTGGCACTAAAAACCTATTCTAGTACAGATATTATGGACTCAACCTGTGCTGGATGTATGTTTAACCCAATGAGTTCCGGCAAAAAAGATTATGAAAAAACTGTATTTTCAGAGCTTGGCGGTAGCATTCATGGCACTGTTTACGCTTACTTCCTGCGAACTGTTCTTCTTCGACAATCCCACAGAAACAGAAGAAGAACAAACTGACACGAGAATCAAGATGGTGATTCCCGAAGACCTTTTGGAGTTAGTCAAAGGCTACATGCCTGTCTACGATGGCGTGAACCCACCTAATATTGAGGGAACGTTCCTGATTGACCCCTATATCTACATCTTTGACTCCAACGGCTACTGGGAGGCTGGTGATCAACTCACTTCTTTCGTTTTGAAGTTCACTAATCAGGACAATACGACAAACACGCTGGACTATGAGGGTAAGCATACCGACAATTCCTCCTATCAGAGCGGAAAAGGTGTGTTTATCAGCGGATCAGGAAATGATTTCACCATCTTCTTCAACGTGGAGGGCTATACCTATTCAGACGGTGAAAAATTCTGGATAAAGGATGCCCTGATTATCTCAGGTACCATGACCCCGAACGGCATCAAGAACCTGAGACGTGCATTTGTGGTGGTTGACAAGAGCGATGACCCGGAAAAAAAGATCATTGACGTGGGTGTGTTCCGTGTGTTCAAGGATCAAGACGAATTGTGTTTGCCAGCGAACTGGGAGGATTATAACGGCATGAAAGCTCGTGGCTTAGGAGTTGTTCGTCAGCCCTCACTTAATGAGAAAGCTAAGTAGATTGCTGCAAGACACATTTATATAGAGGCGAATCCCCACCATCAGTGGGGATTCGCCTGTATTCAAACCCTTGGTTGTCTTGCAGCTTCTATGTAACTAAGGTTTCCCACCCTTATTACAGTCTTGGTCATAAGACGCTTTCAGCGTCAGAGGGTAACATCCTTTCATAGGATGGGAAACTTTAGTTAGCTAAGAAGAAAAAAAATGCCCATCGCTGCACAGCGACGGGCATTTAAGTGTTATCCTAAGTCTTTTTTCCTTCTAATACTAACCGAAGTAGGCACTCTTGCCTGAAAAAACACTATGTTAACCTAAATCACTATGATTTTCTCTGTGTATGAATTGTCTTCTTTTGTTCTGATACTATTCTTTCTTACTGTTGGCTGCGGGGGCCTCGGCGCTGTCCACCGAACTGTCCGCCTCTTGGGCCTCTTGCACGCTGCTTCTGCATGTCTTCCTGATAGGCCTTGTACTGCTCTGGGGTCATAATCTTCTGCAACTCCTCATTATAGGCCTTCATGGCTTCTTCTTGTGCTTTACGACGTGCTTCGAATTGTGCCCTCTGTTCTTCGGTAAGCTGTGGACGCTGTCCGTCCCGCATGCTGGGGCGCTCTCTTCTGTCGGTTCCAAAACCGCCACCCCGTTGTGCTCCTCCTCTGGGGCCTCCCATGAATCCTCGCGGACTGGGGAATTTATCTGCGTATTTTGTGTTGGCTTCAAGCAGTTTCTTTGCTTGCTCTTCGTTCAGACCGTACTTCTTCACCGTGTCATCGGTGCGCTTCTTGATCATTTCGGTTCTGTCGAGTTTGTTCTCTTCAGGCTTCTGAGCCTGGTTAATGTCCTGTGCCGATGCACCGACTGTTATCAACATGGCTGCGATTGCCATCATCATCTTTTTCATCATCAGTTAAGTTTTAATAGTTTTACTTTCAGATTTATTTTCTCTTTGAGTGCTGCTTAGCCCCGGGATGCCTTGCAAGCTTGAACTATAAAACTGACGCAAAATTACGGAAAAAGTTTAAATCCACATAATTTTTTTTCTGATTATTCGCTGAAGTGCCTTTTTTTTCGTACCTTTGGGGCGGATTTAAGATTTTTAAACATTAGAGACATGAGAAAGTACGTATTTTCCCTGCTTTTCACTGTTGCGGCAGTTTTTGCCTCGTGTGGCAGCGACGGTGAGGCTACGGGGAACGATGTCCGCTATCAGAGCATTGATACGCTGCCCATGCTTGTCACGCAGATACAGAAGTGTTCGCGACTGTACACTACAGAGTATCACATCCACAAGATTGTCACTCACGACGACGTGCTGCAGCTGAAGGGTAGTGTGTTGAAGCAGGACATTAGTATCCGCATGCCCATGGGTGAACGAAAGATTGCCATCCCCATGGATGCTACGGTGAAGGCGTATGTAGACATGTCGGGTTTCTCTGAGCAGAACGTAGAGCGGAACGGCAACAAGATAACATTGCTGTTGCCTGATCCGAAGATCGTTCTCACAAGTTCCAGGATAGACCAGAAGTCTATTAAGCAGTTCGTGGGACTGACACGTGCACACTTCAGCGACGAAGAGATGACTCACTATGAGCAGCAAGGCAGGGAGTCCATTGTGAAGAGTGCAGAGCAGATGGGTATTGTGGAAACGGCCCGTGCCAGCGCCGCTCGTACGCTCATCCCTCTGTTGGAGCAGTTAGGCTATCGGGAGCAGGATATCACTATCAGCTTCCGCCGTGACATCGGACACAATGGCATGCGTTCTTTATTTGACTTTTCAACCATCGAGAAGAAATGAACAGCAAAGATAAACTACGTCTGAGGCAGCTGGCCTTGGATAGCAAGCGGCTGACGGTGGCGATATTCTCCATCGTTGCATTTATCATCGTGTTTGTCTGGCTTTTCTTTGTAAAGAAGGACAATTCGTTGGGCCTGGAGGTGAGCCGTGACATCAATGTCACTCCGGAACAGATTCAGAGCATACGTGACATCGGTGAATGGGAGTTCCTTTCCATCAGTAATGAGGAACTGGTAGACACCGTTCGCAAGGGTTTCCTTTCTAACGACGAATTGGTGAGAATCTACTATGGCACCTTGCGATTAGGGGTGAACCTTCACCAGGCATCTCCTCGCTGGCTTCAGGCCAGTGGCGACTCCGTCACAGTGACCTTGCCGCGGATAGGACTGTTGGACCGTGACTTCATAGACGAGGCTCGCACTAAGTCGTTCTATGAGACGGGAAGATGGTCGCCTGCCGACCGTGAGAAACTATATCACAAGGCTTATCGTCAGATGGTTGCCCATAGTCTGACGAAAGAGAATATGGAAACCGCCCGGCAGAACGCAGAGGAACAGTTCCGGCAGATGATGAAGGCCATGGGCTTCCGATACATCGATATTAAGTTTGAGGAGGAGTGATGTGGTCTTAGGTTTGAAATGTAAGTGAGAAATGATGGACAAACTAAACGAATACTTGACAGAATTGAGCGGCTGGTTATGGGGCTGGCCTATGATTATATTATTATTAGGTACGCACGTGTATCTGACCGTTCGTCTGCGGTTTCCCCAGCGCCATGTTCTGAAAGCCATCCGTCTGTCGGTGAGACGTGATCCGGGAGCTACGGGCGATGTGTCACAGTTCGGATCCTTGGCTACGGCTTTGGCGGCTACCATCGGCACAGGCAACATTGTGGGTGTGGCCACAGCAGTGGCTTTGGGTGGTCCGGGAGCTGTGTTATGGTGTTGGCTGACGGGTGTTTTTGGCATCTCCACGAAATATGCCGAGGGTCTGCTTGCCATCAAGTATCGTGTGAAGACCCCCGACGGTCGGATGCAGGGAGGACCTATGTATGCGTTGGAGCGTGGGCTGGGCTGGAAATGGCTGGCTATACTGTTTGCTCTGTTTACTGCTGTAGCCTCCTTTGGTATTGGCAATACTGTTCAGGCCAATGCCATTGCCACTGTTACGAGTGAAACCTATCATATCTCTCCCTACCTCACCGGTTTGACTGTCAGCCTGTTGGCTGCTGCTGTGATACTGGGCGGTGTGAAGAGCATTGCCCGTGTGTGTGCAACACTGGTGCCATTCATGGCATTGTTCTACGTCCTGGGCTGTGTGTACATCCTCATTGTCAATGCAGATTTCCTGTGGCCGGCACTGAAGCTGATCTGTCATTCAGCCTTCTCGCCGCAGGCTGCAGGTGGAGGTTTCATTGGTACTACGGTGATGATGGCAGCCCGCTTTGGAATTGCCAGGGGGCTCTTTTCCAATGAGTCGGGCATGGGTTCGGCTCCTATCGTTGCGGCTGCCGCACAGACCCGTAACCCTGTCAGACAGGCGCTTGTCTCTTCCAGCGGGACTTTCTGGGACACGGTGGTCATTTGCGCCTTGACGGGACTGGTCATCGTAAGCAGCGTGCTGGCTTATCCTGACATCTCCTTCGACAATGGAGCCACACTCACCCGTGCGGCCTTTGCCAAGATTCCTGTGGTAGGTGCGCCACTACTGACGTTCGGACTGCTTACCTTTGCCTTCAGTACCATCCTTGGATGGAGTTACTACGGCGAACGTGCCGTGGAGTATTTGCGTGGTCATAGTTGGGTGTTTTCCTATCGTGTACTATATATCCTCGCTATTTTCGCAGGTAGTGTCATGAACCTGGCTGTAGTTTGGAATCTGGCCGACTGTATGAATGCACTGATGGCTATCCCTAACCTGGTGTCTCTGCTCTGTCTGAGCGGAGTCATCGTCCACGAGACCCGCAAGTACCTGTGGAGCAACCAGCTGGATAAGGTAATGGAGGAAGGAGATGGCCTTAGGCCAGAATGATGAATGGGAAATGAAAAGTGAGAAGTGGTTTAGGCAACTGTTCTATATCCGTAAGTCCGACCGTACGACGTTGGTAGCGTTGCTACTGATTGCAGCGGGCATTTTGGTACTTATCAGGGTGACAGGAGGACAGACGGATGAAACTGCTTCCGGCCTCCAGGATACAATTGCCGTGAGTCCGAGAGACAGCTTCCGCCATCATCATCCGAAACACCAGGAGTACTTTGCCCAACCTCAGAAACAGACAGAACTCTTCACCTTCGACCCCAATACTGCAGACAGTATCCAGCTGTTACGCTTAGGTCTGCGTCCTTGGCAAATAAGGAATATCTACAAGTATCGGGCAAAAGGTGGTATTTATCGGAAACCGTCAGACTTTGCACGCCTCTACGGGCTTACGGTTGGCGAATATCGTCGGTTGGAACCTTATATCCGCATTGGACGTGACTACCAGCCGGCTGCATCGCTTCCTGAAGCAAGTCCTACTACGGAGCCTCGACGCGATAGTCTTAAATACCCTGTAAAGCTAAAGCCCACAGAAACTCTAGGACTTAATACATCTGATACGGCGCAGCTTCGGCGCGTTCCTGGCATTGGTCCCTATTATGCTGCAGAGATTGTTCGTTATGGGAAGTGGTTGGGGGGCTATGCCAACGTTGACCAGCTAGACGAGATAGAAGGCTTCCCCAAGGAGTCAAAGCGTTATTTTGTGATAGATGGCAGCGTCAGGAAACTACCCATTAACAAACTCACGCTACAGCAGCTTAGGCGCCATCCTTACATCAATTACCACCAGGCCAAGGCCATTGTTGACTATCGACGGCTGAGGGGACCCATCCACTCTCTGTCCGACCTTAGCCTCAGTCCAGACTTTTCGCCGGAGACCATTCGACGCTTGGAACCTTACATTGAATATTAACGGTAGAATCTCCCAACAGTATAATTTCTACCGTATTTTTTGGTAATCTCGAAGAAAGTTCGTACTTTTGCAGCCCATAGTAATAATGATGCCAATGAACAGAGTTGTGTGCATTCTGCTGAATTGCTTTTGTGTCTCAGTGGCCGTAGCCCAGACGTTAAGGTCTGAGCTGCAGGATGACCCGTATCGTACAGCAGGTACTTTAATGGCATATCCGTTGCAGGAACAACAGCATGATACCCCACCACCGGGCGGGAAAAAGCCCTTTTACATCAACCATTTCGGGTGTCAGGGCTCCTACTATCAGGACAATCCGGAGTTTTACGATGCTCCTTTTTTCACACTTGCCAAGGCTGATGGTCTTGATATGCTGACGAAATTGGGACGTGATGTACTGAAGAGGGTAGGGCAATTGCGCAGTGATGCCTATAACCGTTCAGGTGAACTGTCAGAGGTGGGTGCTGCCCAGCATCGTAACTTGATGAAGCGAATGGTGGAGCGCTTCCCTGAAGTGTTTGAACTCGGTACTATAGCCAGCGGACGCAGTACGACAGTGAACCGTTGTATTCTTTCTATGGAAGAGGCGTTGGTGCAGTTGGCAATACTGCGCCCTATGGTAATAAGTCACAAAGCCTCAGAACGCAGCAGTTACTATCTGAATCCACAAGGCAAAAACCTTACACCTCCTAAAATGGATTCTGCAACACAGGCAGTCTATGAGGACTTTGTGGCAAGGAACACTACTGACGACATGAGGCTTATGAAGAAATTGTTTCGTGATATGTCCTATGTCAGCAGCCATGTGGATGCAAGTAAATTGGCTGCCCAGCTGTTTGAATTGGCAGGTAGTATTCAGAATACTTTACTTCACGACTCGGTGACTCTCTACGACCTGTTCTCTCCCGACGATCTCTACCGCCATTGGCGGCAGAAGAATGCCTGGTGGTACATCTGCTATGGTCCCAGCCAGCTGACAGGCCAACAACAACCCTACATGCAGCGCAGGCCATTGCGGCAGATGATTGCAATGAGCGACAGTATCATGGCCCTTGACTTTCCTGTGCTTCACTTACGTTATTCCTTGGAGACGGTGTTGATGCCGTTGGTATGCCTGATGGAACTTGATGGTTTCGGACAGTCCGTTGCCAGCTTGGACAGCCTGGAAAAGATAGGGTGGGCTGACTATCGAATAGCCCCTATGGGTGGCAACATTCAGATGGTGCATTACCGCCGCAGTCCACAGGATAATGACGTACTTGTGAAGGTGCTTCTGAACGAACGTGAGGCAAAACTGCCTGTCCCTACCGACTGTGCTCCCTATTACCACTGGCGCGATGTGCGTGAGTATTACCTGAAAAAGCTTGATGCCTATGAAGAGAAATAGAATTCTTTTACAAAGACTTAAAGACCTTAGGACTGTTCTGTCCGTTGTTCCAGTCCTGTTGTCTGTCGCATTCTCACTGTTTCATATTTCTGCTGCATCAGCTCAGAGCGTGTTTGAAATTATAAGCAGCAACTCCAGCTATGCTGCTAGCAACTACCGTGTATATCCTAACAACGTGGAATACCCGCTGACACCGTCTCCAGAAGGAAAGCATCCTTTCTACATATCCCATTATGGACGTCATGGCTCACGTTACCTCAATACCCGTTCCGGTTATGATATACCCTATCAGATGATGCTGCGTGCTGATAGTCTTAACGAACTGACTCCCATCGGAAAGAAGGTCCTGAAGGCAATCAAGGCTATTATAGAGGACTCGGAGGAACGTTGGGGCGATTTGACAGGATTTGGTAGGGAACAGTTAAGGAGTATCGGACACAGGATGGTGGAGCGGTTCCCGGAAGTGTTTGCTGACTCTGCCCGTGTAGATGCACGCAGTACGACTGTAAACCGTTGTATCCTCTCCATGGGTAGTGCTTTGCAGGAAATGGCCTGTATGAACCCTAAGTTGCAGATTACCATGAAAGCATCGAAACGCGACATGTGGTATATGAACCATCAGGACAACAAACTGCGTAAGGGTGCAATGACACCTGAGGCACAGAAAGCCTACGATGAGTTTGTGAAGAAACGCGAGGAGAACAGACGATTCATGGAAATGCTGTTCCTCAATCCTGACACTGTACGTAAATACGTCAGTGAAGCGTGGCTCAACTACTATGTCATCAAAATGGGACTCCTTCAGCAGAATACCCATAACTACAAGGATATTTTTCTGACCAGCTTGTTTAAGAACGAGGAAATCTATCGTTTCTGGCAGTGGGAGAACTCATGGTGGTACATACAGCACGGTGCCTGCAAACTGAATGGTGGCCACCAACCCTATACTCAGCGCTATCTGCTGCGGCAAATCATTGCTCAGGCAGACAGTTGTATCAGGTTGGAGAGACCTGGTGCGCAGTTACGGTTCGGGCATGAGACGGTGCTACTGCCACTCGCCTGCCTGTTAGGTATCAATGGCTATGACCTGGAAACCGACAATCTGGAAGAACTGGAGGCATTGGGATGGTGGGGGTCTGAAGTGTTTCCGATGGGTGCTAACCTGCAGTTCATCTTCTACCGCAGCAATTCTCAGGACGAGGATGTGCTGTTCAAGGTACTTCTTAATGAGAAGGAAGCCACGCTGCCTATTGCCACAGACTGCTCACCCTATTATCACTGGGCCGACTTCCGTCGTCACTACCTTGAAAAGCTAGACAAATATGAGCAGGAGCGGAACCTTTGAGCTACGCCCGAAGGTAGTTAAAGCAAAATAATTGCTTTTTTGTTTTGTATTATTATCACTTATTTGTACCTTTGCAGCCGAATTCGAATTTTTAACGTTAAAATAGTACAGTTTTACGAATGAAACAGTTTAGACTCGTGGACAATGTCCTCGGGTGGCTTACGTTTCTCATAGCCGCCTTTGTGTACTGCTCCACCATCGAACCGACAGCCTCGTTCTGGGACTGCCCGGAATTTATTACCACTGGTTATAGGCTTGAAATAGGCCATCCGCCCGGGGCACCCTTCTTTATGCTGACAGCCAACCTTTTCTCACAGTTTGCCAGTGACCCCACACAGGTGGCCTACTGGGTGAACATTATGAGTGCACTGCTTTCGGCCACGTGTATTCTGTTCCTTTTCTGGAGTATTACGCACCTGACGCGTCGCCTGCTTATTGACCGTTGGGATGAACTGAGCACTGCAAAGTTAATCGCCATCGAGGCATCAGGCTTAGTGGGCGCGCTGATCTATACGTTCAGCGACACCTTTTGGTTCTCGGCAGTAGAAGGTGAGGTGTATGCATACTCATCGGCTTTTACTGCTGTGGTGTTCTGGCTCATTCTGAAATGGGAAGACCATGCCGATGAACCTCACTCTGACCGCTGGCTGGTGTTGATCATGTATATGACGGGCCTCAGTATTGGCGTTCACCTGCTGAACCTGCTTTGCCTGCCTGCCATTGTGTTGGTGTATTACTACAAGCGTTGGCCCAATGCCAATCTGAAAGGTTCACTGATTGCCTTAGGCGTGTCAATTGTGATGCTGGCAGCCGTACTCTATGGCGTGGTGCCGGGCATCATCACTGTTGGTGGCTGGTTCGAACTGTTTTTTGTTAATTCTCTTGGCATGCCGTTCAATACAGGACTTTACGTCTATATCCTGCTGTTGGTAGGTGTAGTGGTATGGGCCATCTACGAGACGCAAAATGCTACCGAGAAGAATTGGAGACGCCAGAATCTGGCATTCCTGTTGGCCGTTGGTATGCTGGGAATACCGTTTTACGGATGGGGCTGGACTGCTGCGCTGATAGGAGTGGTGGTGCTGGCCGTTCTGTGGTTTGTGCTGAACCGTCGCTACCAGAAGCAGCCTTTGGTGCCTGTCCGTCTGAAGAATACGGTGCTGTTGTGCATGCTCATGCTGATGGTAGGCTACTCTACGTATGCACTCATCGTTATTCGTTCAGATGCCAATCCTCCTATGGATCAGAACTCCCCTGAGGATATATTTACTTTGGGCGACTACTTGGGTCGTGACCAGTACGGGTCTCGTCCCCTGCTCTACGGTCAGGCTTATACGTCGCTGCCTCTGCTGGAGAGTGACGGCCAGTATTGCCGTGCCGTTGCATCAAAGGGCAAGCCAGTATGGCAACGCAAGGAAAAGGCTTCTGAGGATGAGAAGGATTCTTACTTCGTGGTACGTACGAAGGACGAATACAAATATGCCCAGAACATGCTGTTCCCCCGTATGTGGGATCAAGGCCATACACGCGACTACGAGGCGTGGATGGGCGAGATTAGCGGTACTGAGGTTCCTTACGACCGTTGTGGCGATCCTGTGATGGTGAAGGTGCCCAATCAGTTTGAGAACCTGCGTTTCTTCCTGAGCTATCAGTGTAACTGGATGTATTGGCGCTACTTTATGTGGAATTTTGCAGGCCGGCAGAACGATTTGCAGGGACATGGCGACCTGGAGCATGGTAACTGGATCACAGGCATACCGTTCCTTGACAATCTTCGACTGGGTGATCAGTCGCAGCTGCCCGATGAGCTAAAACAGAACAAGGGTCACAACGTGTTCTATGCACTCCCGTTGATACTGGGACTCATTGGTCTGTTCTGGCAGTCACTAAGGAAAGGACAGAAAGGCATCCAGCAGTTCTGGGTGGTGTTCTTCCTGTTCTTCATGACTGGTCTGGCCATCGTGGTATATCTGAACCAGACACCTGTTCAGCCTCGTGAACGTGACTATGCGTATGCCGGCTCGTTTTATGCCTACGCCATTTGGTGTGGTATGGGTGTGGCTGCCATCTACGACCTGTTGGAGAAGAAACTGAAGAAGAATCTGGTTCCTCTCGCAGGTATTATTGGGCTGGTCTGCCTTATCGTGCCTATACAGATGGCCTCGCAGACATGGGACGACCACGACCGTTCTGGCCGCTATACATGCCGCGATTTCGGTCAGAACTATCTGATGTCACTGCAGGACGAGGGTAACCCCATCGTTTTCACCAATGGTGATAATGATACCTTCCCGTTGTGGTACAATCAGGACACTGAGGGATTCCGTACTGATGCCCGTGTGTGCAACTTAAGCTATCTGCAGACAGACTGGTATATTGACCAGATGCTGCGTCCGGCTTACGAGTCACCGTCGGTGCCCATTACTTGGAGCCGGTTGGAGTACTGTGCAGGTACTAATGAGGTTGTTCAGATTGAACCTTCTCTGGAAAAGGAAGTGATGGAACTCTACAAGACGCAGCCCGAGGAAGCCAAGGCACAGTTGGGTGAAGACCCGTTCGAACTGAAGAACATCCTGAAGTACTGGGTGCGCTCCACCGACAAGAATTTCCATGTCATACCTACAGACACCGTCTATATGACCATTGACAAGGAGGCTGTCCGTAAGAGTGGTATGTTGGTGCAGGGCGACTCCATCCCCGATAAGATGGTTATCTCGCTGAAGGGCAAGAGTGCCTTATATAAGAATGACCTGATGATGCTGGAGATGGTTGCAAGTACAAATTGGGTGCGTCCGTTGTATGTGGCACTAACCGTGGGTGAGGAAAACTTCATGAATCTGGGCGACAACTTCGTAAAGGAAGGCCTTGTGAACCGCATCACACCGTTTACTACCAACATCAAAGGAAAGGTGGTGCCGGGCATGACAAACTTTGATACGGAGAAAACCTATAACAATGTGATGAACCGCTTCAAGTTCGGAGGTGTATCGACCAAGGGCATCTATTTGGATGAGACCGTATTGCGTATGTGCTATACACACCGTCACCTCATGGCAGAATTGGCTGCGCACCTGATTGCCGAAGGCAAGAAAGACAAGGCTGCCAAGGTGCTGGAGAAAGCCGAGAAGGAGATGCCCACCTATAGTGTTCCTGCTGACTATCGCAGTGGCTCGGCAGATATGGCGCGCTGCTATGCACAGCTGGGCAACAAGGCCAAGGCCAAGGAACTGTTGAACGACCTTTGGAAGAAGTCCAAGCAGTATATGAACTGGTACACTCAGCTGGAGGGAGGACGCTTCGTTTCCTCGCAGCAGGACTGTTTGTATCACATCTATCTGATGCAGCAGATGCAGCAGATTGCCGAGCTTATAGACGGCAAATATGCTGAAAAACTTGAGAACGAGTTTGAACTTGTTCTGAGCAAATACGAGAGCAAGGGCGGACAGTATGGTTTCTAGGAATGTGGAATTAAGAGATGAGAGGTAAAGGATGATAATAGAGCAACCGGCCATTTACCTTCGCTGGCTCTATCCTAGGGCACTCTGGCGGATGGATCGTCATGAGAAGTCAGTATACCTGACTTTTGATGACGGTCCTATCCCAGAGTCAACCCCCTTTATCCTCGAGACATTACGCAAACATCATATCAAGGCCACGTTCTTCATGGTAGGCGACAACGTCAGGAAATATCCCGAGCTGTTCCAGCAAATCAAGGAAGAGGGTCATCAGATAGGTAATCATACACATAACCACATTGGCGGTTTCAGTCATACACTTCATGAATACTGCTACAATGTGGAGAAGGCCAACGCCTATATAAAGAGCCACTTGTTCCGACCGCCTCATGGATGGATGCGGCTGGCTCAGTATGCCTGGCTGTCAAGAAAATACAAGGTGGTGATGTGGGACCTGGTGACTCGCGACTATTCCAAGTGGATGACGGCGCGGGGCATAGTGAACAATGTGAAGCGATATGCCCGCCCTGGTAGCATCATCACGTTCCACGACTCGCTGAAAAGCATTGAAAAACTGCATTTTGCACTGCCCGAGAGCATCAAGTGGCTTGAGAAACATGGTTACGAATTCAAGACGTTTGCTTGACCTGGAAGAGGTTTATTCCTTAAATTGTGCAAAAACCTTTGGAGGTTACGGGAAATAAGTGTACCTTTGCACTGCTTTTGAAGTAAGCATGTGTTATTACGGTTTGCCGCAATGGTGGAATTGGTAGACACGAGGGACTTAAAATCCCTTGACCAGAAACGGTCGTGCGGGTTCGAGTCCCGCTCGCGGCACATCGCTTGCAAGGCAAGAAATGCCATTAGCGGGTACATCTCGCGGCACATCGCTTGCAAGGCAAGAAATGCCATTAGCGGGTACATCCCGCGGCACATCGCTTGCAAGATAAGAAATGAAACAAACGGGGTCAATACCCGTTCCAGGCAGAAGATAAATTCCAATAATAATTATTCATAAAGATGCAGAAAAAGAATTTTGCTCTGTTGTCAGCCGCAGCAATCATGCTCCTGACAACGTCGTGTTCAAAGTTAGGAGCATTGTCAGCCGACAATTTCAGTGTAGTTCCCAATCCGTTAGAGACACAGGCAGGACAAGTGCCCGCCACCATTAACGGCATGTTCCCGGAAAAGTATATGAAGAAGAAGGCCGTGGTGACGGTGGTTCCCGAACTTCGTTATGTGAAGAACGGCAGTGAGGTGCGCCAGCAGGGAAACAGCGCAACCTTCCAGGGAGAGAAGGTGACTGGCAACGACCAGACTATCAGCTATCAGGTGGGTGGACGCTACACCATGAAGACCAACTTCAAGTATGAGGATGTGAAGACTGCCGATATGTATCTCACTTTTGATGCACGCATTGGCAAGAAGCAGGTGAAGGTGCCCGATGTGAAGGTGGCTTATGGCATTCTCGCTACCTCGGAGTTGTATAAGACCACGCTGAAGAGTGCACAGGCAGCCTTGGCTCCTGATGCTTTCCAGCGCATCAATGCCCAGAAGCAGGAGGCCAGTGTGAAGTTCCTCATCCAGCAGGCAAACCTGCGTCAGAGCGAACTGAAGAACAACTCTGTTCAGGAGTTCATCCGTCTGCTTGAGCAGATTAACAAGGACCAGGAAGGTCTGCGCCTTAACAATGTGGAGGTGTCTGCCTATGCTTCTCCTGATGGTGGTGTGTCGCTGAACGATAAACTGGCTGCCCAGCGTGAGAAGGTTACAGAGAAATATGTACAGCAGCAGCTGAAGAAGAACAAGAACCTCTCTGCTCCCATTGATGCCAAGTATACGGCACAGGACTGGGATGGTTTCCAGGAGCTGGTGAAGGCTTCAAACATTCAGGACAAGGACGTCATCCTGCGTGTCCTCTCCATGTACAAGGATCCCGAGGAGCGTGAACAGCAGATAAAGAACATCAGCAGTGCTTTCCGTGAACTGGCTGACGGTATTCTGCCGCAGCTGCGCCGTTCACGTATGATTATCAACTACGAGACCATTGGCCGTGACGATGATCAGATTCAGGCTCAGATGAATGCCGATCCCAAGCAGCTCAGTATCGAGGAGATCCTCTATTGCGCTACACTCAAGTCCAACGACAATGAGAAGGAAGCCATCTACAAGACGGCTACGCAGGTTTACCCCAACGATGCACGTGCCTATAATAACATTGCCACGTTGGAGTATGCCAAAGGCAACCTGAAGGAAGCCCAGAAGTTCATCGAGCAGGCCCAGAAGGTGAGTGCTAATCTGCCGGAGGCCAGTGCGAATTTAGGTCTCATCGCCCTGCAGAACGGTGATATTGCCACTGCCGAGAACCTTATCGCCAAGGCAACTTGTGCCAATGGCTTGAGCGAAGTGCTGGGTAACCTGCATCTGGCTCAGGGCAACTATGCTCAGGCAGAGCAGGACTTCAAGGAGGTTTACAGCAACAGCGCTGCCCTGGCTCAGATCCTGAACAAGAACTATGCATCAGCAGCAGTCACGCTGAAATATGTGAAGAATCCCGATGCTGTGACTGACTACTTGAAGGCCATCCTCTTCAACCGTATGGGCAATACTGACGATGCTGCCCAGGCTCTGAAGGCTGCCATTGCCAAGGACAGCAAGTGGGCCACCTATGCTGCCGATGACCTGGAGCTGAGCAAGATTGCTAAGTAATCCACACGGTGGATGTTTTTATCTCACTGCATAATGCATAATGCATAATTCATGATGAGAAAGATCCGTTATCTGTTTGATCGCGTCTTCTTATTATGCATTATGCATTATGCATTATGTATGTTTACCGCCTGTGAAGAGAAAAACGACACCTTCCGTCTGGAAGGGAAGTTCCTGAACTTCAATCAGGGCGAGCTTTATATCTACAGCCTTGACAGGGGGCTGACCAAAAAGGACACCATCCGCCTGTCTGACGGACGGTTTGTCTATGAGATCCAGCTACGTGACTCTGCCACATTCTCCCTGGTCTTCCCCAACTATTCAGAGATACCCGTCATTGCTCATCCTGGCGACAAAGTCAGCGTGAAGGGCGATGCCTCACATCTACGTGAGACGGAAGTGACTGGAACAGAGGATAACGAACAGCTGACGCAGTTCCGCTTGAAGGCCAACAACATGACGCCTCCGGAAGTCATGAAGAGCGTGTATACTTTTGTGAAAGACCATCCGCGTTCACCGGCCAGCCGCTATCTGATGAACAAGCATTTCCTGTTGAAGCCCGATCCTGACTATAAGCAGGCTCTGCAGCTGGTGGGTCTGATGATTGATGCTGACCCGAAGAACGATGAGTTGTATCAGTTGAAAAACCAGCTCACTGTTCTGAAGGATGTGTTCTCTGACAAGAAACTACCTAAGTTCTCAGCCGTCACCATCGATGGAAAGAAAGTGTCGGAAGCCGACCTGAAGGCCGAGGTGAACGTTGTGCTCATCTGGGCTTCGTGGAACTTTGATACACTGACCATGCAGCGCCAGCTGAAGAAGCAGAAGAACACCTACGGCTCACGTCTGTCCGTAGTGGGTATATCGCTGGATGGCAGTCTGAAGGAGTGTAAAGATGCGATGAAGCGCGACTCCATATCCTGGCCTACCGTTTGTGATGGACGTTTGTGGCAGTCGCCAGTTATTCAGGCACTCGGTGTCTACGATATCCCTTCCAACTTCATTGTGACTTCTTCGGGTAAGATTCTTGCCACCAACCTTGGCGTGACAGACTTGCGCAACAAGGTGGATGAACTGTTGAAAGTGCACACCCAGTAGCTTCCTTTTTATTTTGAAACAAATCACAGAGAAAAACATGAAGATATTACTTTTAGGCAGCGGCGGACGCGAACATGCGCTGGCGTGGAAAATTGCTCAGAGCAGCAAGTGTGACCAACTGTATATAGCACCTGGCAACGCCGGTACATCAGCGTGCGGTGAAAACATACAAATGAAGGCCGACGACTTCGAGGCAATCAAACTGTTCTGTGTGGAGAAACAGATAGACATGGTGGTGGTAGGTCCTGAAGACCCGTTGGTGAAGGGCATCTACGACGACCTGCGCCATGATGAGCGTACATCGCATATCCCTGTGATTGGTCCGTCGAAGGCGGGTGCTGTACTTGAAGGTTCAAAGGACTTTGCCAAGGGCTTTATGCAGCGTCACCAGATACCCACCGCACGTTACGAGACGTTCGATGGCGAACATCTGGAAGAAGGACTGAAATTCCTGGAGACTCTGGAACCTCCCTATGTCCTGAAGGCCGACGGTCTATGTGCTGGCAAGGGTGTACTGATTTTGCCTACCTTGGATGAAGCAAGGAAGGAGCTGCGTGAGATGCTAGGTGGTATGTTCGGCAATGCCAGCAGCCGCGTGGTGATAGAAGAGTTCCTCAGCGGCATAGAGTGTTCTGTTTTTGTACTTACTGATGGCGAGCATTATAAGATACTGCCAGAAGCCAAAGACTATAAGCGTATCGGAGAACATGACACTGGGCTGAATACGGGTGGCATGGGCTCTGTGTCACCTGTTCCTTTTGCTACCAAGGAATGGATGCAGAAAGTGGAAGACCGTATTATCCGTCCCACTGTGCAGGGTCTGAAAGCCGAAGGTATCGACTACAAAGGATTCATCTTTTTCGGGCTGATTAATGTGAAGGGAGACCCTATGGTCATAGAATACAACTGCCGTATGGGTGACCCTGAGACCGAGACGGTGATGTTACGCCTGAAAAGCGACATTGTGGACCTGTTCGAGGGAGTGGCCGACGGTCATCTGGACCAGCATCCCATTGAGTTTGACGAACGTGCTGCAGTCTGTGTCATGTTGGTCAGTGGGGGTTATCCTGGCAAATACGAGAAAGGAAAAGTGATGACGGGCATCGACACTGTGGAAGGCAGCGTTGTGTTTCATGCCGGTACTGCTCTGAACGCAGCGGGACAGACCGTGACCAATGGTGGCCGTGTGATAGCTGTCTCTTCTTACGGTAAGGACAAGGCTGAGGCCTTGGCCAAGAGTTTTGCCGAGGCCAATAAGATCCAGTTTGAAGGGAAGTACTTCCGTCGCGACATAGGAGCAGACCTGTGATGGCGGTGAGTGGTAACAGGTGAAAGACGGATGATGAAGCGGATACAGAACAAGGTAGCCGAAAGCCGGAATCTGCTGCCTTTCATGGTGGTTTATGGCGTTTCGGTCTGGTTGGCTTATGGTCTGCTCTTATCCGTTTCCCCATTCTCTCTTTCCCATGTCGTCTTCCTTGTATGCCTGGCGCTGTCAACGGCCCTGATGGTTGTTCTGAACAACAATCACACCCTCATCCGCACTTATAGCCGTACAGTATCCTGCACATTTATTGCACTGACATGCATGCTGTGTTTCCAGCCCGACAGTATCAGAAGCGCCATGGTATGCCTCTGCTTCATAGCCTCTTACCTGTGTGCTTTCCATTCCTATCAGGACAAACAGTCGCCAGGCTGGGTTTACTACGCCTTTCTCTGCTTAGGATTGGCGACCATGCTGTTCCCCCTGCTCTTTCTCTTTGTTCCTCTAGGCTGGTTGTTCATGCAGTTCCTGCTCAACAGTCTCAGTCTGCGTACCTTCATGGCTTCTCTTCTTGGTCTGTTCACCCCCTATTGGTTTTTTCTGGCCTACATGCTATGGCAGGGCAACTTTACGCTGCTTGACATCCGGCCAGATCTGATTCTTGACATCAATCTATCCCCGTTTTCTGCCTTGACTGTTAATCAGGTGCTTTCCTATGGATGGATTGTTGTCCTCACCCTGACGGGCATCATCCACTTCTGGCGTAATCAGCTGTCCGACAAGATCCGTACTCGTCAGTTCTATGGCTGCTTCATCTGGCTGAGTCTGATATGCATTGTAGCCATTCCTCTGCTGCCCCAGCACTATGACATGCTGATCCGCCTACTCATCGTCAATGCCTCGCCGCTGATTGCCCATTTCCTCACTCTGACCCATACCCGCATCACCGACATTGCCTTCAAGTGCATTTGTGTTGGCACATTGTTGATAACCCTGCTCAACCTATGGATGCCTTCATTGACTTTCTGACAGGCTACGGCTATACGGGCATGCTTTTGGCAGCCTTTCTGGCAGGCAGTTTCTTTCCATTCTCTTCCGAGGCAGTCATGATAGCATTGATGGCTACGGGACTCGATCCTATTCGCCTTGCTGTCTACGGAACTGTCGGCAATGTGCTGGGTTCGGTCCTGAACTACAGTATCGGGCGGATGGGAAAGACAGAGTGGTTTGAACGTTACCTGCATGTCAAACCCAAGGATCTGCAACGTGCAGAGCGGTTCATGCATGGACGGGGTGCATGGATGGGTTTCTTTGCCTTCCTCCCGGTATTGGGCAGTGCCATCACCATTCTCCTTGGGCTGATGCGTGCCAACGTGGTGATCACCTTTATCTCCATCACTTTAGGAAAAATCTTTCGCTACGCAATCCTCATTTATGGGGCAGGACTGTTTATATGATTGAAACAGAATTGTCACATTGAGTTTCTCGTAAGTACCTCCGGAGTTTACCGTAACTAAACCCGGAGTTTACCGTAACTAAACCTGGAGTTTACCGTAACTAAACTCCGAGTGCGGCTAAGGCTGATTCCTGCTTTTCTTTCGTTTATTTTACGTCAATCGTACACATGCCCAAAAACCGTGAGTTAACTCGATCCATCAATCGAGTTAACTCAATCGATGATTTGAGTTAACTCAGGGGGTAATTTGAGTTAACTCAGGCTATTCTTATAGTTAGCTGGAAAATTGCTACAGTTGAGGCAGAAAAATGCTACGGGCTAATGCTCCTGACTTCGTCATTGCGCCTCCCAAAATTCTTTTTCGAATAGTTTTGCTATTGGCTTGTGCCTCTTCATGGGCATCGTTTTGACGAAATGAGTTTTGTTCTGTGGCATATACACACTGATAGTG
>JAEEQB010000060.1 GCA_016285075.1 Prevotella sp. | reverse complement strand
TGCTTCTGTCACGGCTCCATACATCCAGTACCAGAATGTCCAGGGCTTTGCGCTTTCTGCGGCATTCATCCTGAGCACTACGCACAGCAGTAGTAACGGCAATACAGATTTCATTTTTCAACTGTTACGACATAGATACTATTTCACAATCTTTTTCTCCCCGCCAATGATGTTTATACCAGACTGTGGCACATCGATGCGCTGCCCTTGCAGGTTATAAATAGCTGCAGACTGGTCAGCAGTCGATGGATTGACAGCCCTGACAGCAGCGGGTTCGTCGACGATGGCCTCGTATTCGCCCATCGCTTCGGCAAAGCGGGCGTCAAGGTCGGAGAACCGGTACAAACCATCGCTGTTGGCAGTGAGTCCTTTCACGGTGACAGGCATCACCATGGGCGGAACCTCGAGCGAAAGCAGCGTGCGACCCTGTAACTGGTCGACAGCCTGATACACCAGGTTCACGGCGACGAACTCTTCTGTTCCGTCGCTCCACTTCTCGAACACCAGTTTCGAGCCGATGGGTGTGTGCTTCTCCAAGGCACGCTCTGTCTCAGGAAGCAAGAAGCTGAGGGCGGAACTGATGCTGGCGAGGTTGGAGTCGTGGCCGCAAAGGAACATGAACTTTCGGTCAGCATTATTCAGCTCCTCGCGGATGCGGCTCACCAATGGGTAGGCCAGGTTCACTGCGGCTGAATGAATAGTAAAGAGCAGCCCGTCGTACACCGCTTTCACTTCGCAGATGGCACGCCATTGCTCCGTGGTCAGCTCATAGCCGAAAGGAGCCATGTTCTCTGCCTCATAGCACTGTAGCACCAAAGCGTCGGCCACGCTGTTGGCCAGCGTATAGCCACCCGTCATCTTGGGCTCGTCGCCCTTCTCAATCTTGAACTGCGTGTCGTTGTACCAGAAATGGGTCGTGTCACCCTGCAGGGCAGCGGGCGAGTGTGCCATGTCGAGCACCTTCTCCATGAGGTCTAACGTGGTTTTCTGAGCATCCATCCATGCCTGCGGACCGCCGTTCAGCGCCTGCATGTCGGCCAATACCTGCTGGCGATAGGTGTCGTTCATTTTCGTAAATTTGGGCGTAAAGACGGGATCCATCTTATCTTCTTCCAATTTGTGCATGATCTCCACGTTGGCAAAGGGCAGGAATCCTGCTGAGAAATACTTGGCGGTGGCAAACGTGCGCTGCCGCGAGTTGGCATAGAACAACACCTCGTCACCCGTAGGGCGGTAGTTGTCAGGCAGAAGCCCCTCGCTGACCACCCACTTGCGGAAGAACTGTCCCATTTCCGTCTCAAGCACACCGCCACGCAGGGACAGCTGGCTGCCTGGTGATGACCACGTAAACCACTCATGGGGAGTGACGCGCTGATAGGCAGCGCCTCCTGAAGACAGCGGTGAGCGTATGTTGTGGCGGCTCATCACCACCACTCCTTTTAACTTGTATTTTGCACGGAAATCGTCAGAACGTTTCATCTGAGCCTGTGCGGTTGTTCCGAAAAGTGCCAAGAAGGCAAGAACGGGTAAAAAGTGTTTCATGTAGTTATATCTTTATTATGTGCAAAGTTACGCATTATTTTTGTAATGACAAAGCCTTTAGTGAAAAAAGAGAATAAAAAGGCCTCATTATTGACCGTTTCCTTCACTTGTGTAAAACCTTTGTGCCTATAGACCGTTATTTGATTTCCATTGGCGTTGGTATTTCCCGTGAAAAAGTTTGTGGAATTCAAATTTTGTTTGTACCTTTGCATCAATTAAGAATAATACATATATATGAAACGAACAGTAAAAATCCTTTTGGTATTGACGGCGTTGCTTCTGACTGCGCCTGCAATGATGGTAGCTGCCAATAAACCTGGCACTTTTACCACTGGTGACAAGACCTTTCTGCTCAATGGCGAGCCTTTCATCGTGAAGGCGGCCGAAGTGCATTACCCCCGCATCCCACGTCCTTACTGGGAGCATCGCATCCAGATGTGCAAGGCACTGGGCATGAACACCCTCTGTCTCTATGTATTCTGGAACATCCACGAGCAGCGTGAAGGCGAGTTTGACTTCACTGGCAACAACGACGTAGCAGCCTTTTGCCGGCTTGCACAGAAGAACGGTATGTATGTCATCGTGCGTCCTGGTCCCTACGTCTGCGCCGAGTGGGAGATGGGCGGTCTGCCCTGGTGGCTGTTAAAGAAGAAGGACATCAAGCTCCGCGAGCGCGATCCTTACTTTATGGAACGCGTGAAGATTTTCGAGGAAAAGGTGGGTGAGCAGCTCAAAGGCCTGACTATCCAGAACGGCGGACCCATCATTATGATTCAGGTGGAGAACGAGTACGGAAGCTATGGCGAGGATAAGCCCTACGTCTCGGAAATCCGCGACTGTCTGCGTAGCATCTATGGAAAGGAGCTGTCGCTCTTCCAGTGCGACTGGAGTTCAAACTTCGAGAAGAACGGGTTGGATGACCTGACATGGACGATGAACTTCGGCACGGGTGCTAACATCAACGACCAGTTTCGCCGTCTCGGCGAGCTGCGCCCCAACGCCCCGAAGATGTGCTCGGAGTTCTGGAGCGGCTGGTTCGATAAGTGGGGTGCCCGTCACGAGACGCGCCCTGCCAAGGACATGGTCGATGGCATGGACGAAATGCTCTCAAAAGGCATCTCCTTCTCGCTCTACATGACCCACGGCGGAACCTCGTTCGGCCATTGGGCTGGTGCCAACTCGCCCGGCTTCGCCCCCGACGTCACCTCCTACGACTACGATGCGCCCATCAACGAGTGGGGACTTGCCACCCCGAAGTTCTGGGAACTGCGCAAGATGATGGAGAAATACAACGACGGCAAGAAGATGCCTGCCGTGCCGAAGGCTCCCATGCCGATTATCACTGTGCCCAAGTTTGAGTTGACGGAGTTCGCACCGCTGTTTTACAGCTGCGACAGCATTGCCGTTAAGGGCGGTCTGATGACATTCGAGGAGATGGACTTTGGCTGGGGATCGATGATGTACGTTACCGAGTTGCCTGAAATTCCCGTGCAGAGTATCATGCAGCTTGAAGCCCACGATTATGCTCAAGTATTCATCAACGGCAAGTTCGTTGGCAAGGTGGATCGTGTGAAGAACGAACAGACATTGAAACTTCCGGCAGTAAAGAAAGGCGACCATCTGATGATCCTCGTTGAAGGCATGGGCCGCATCAATTTCGGTCGTGCCATCAAGGACTTCAAGGGCATTGTCAGCGACGTGATCATCACTGCTGAGATTGACAACAACGAAATAATATGGAAGCCCCTTCAGTGGTTCAAGGCTCGCCTGCAAGACGACTACGAGTCAGCCAAGAATGCCTTGGGTTCACACTACAGATGTGTGGAGGTGATGCCTCACTTCCGTGATGGCAAGAGCGTGGAAGTGAAGCCCGAAGGCATCGGCTACTACCGTGGCTACTTCAACCTCTCGAAGGTGGGCGACACCTTCCTCAACTTCGAGACGTGGGGCAAGGGTCAGGTCTGGGTGAACGGTCATGCCATGGGCCGCATCTGGTCCATCGGGCCGCAACAGACGCTCTACGTGCCCGGCTGCTGGCTGAAGAAAGGCAAGAACGAGGTGATTGTCCTCGACGTCGTCGGCCCGAAGGAGCGCGTCGTCTGGGGACAGGCCGAGCCAGAGCTGAACAAGCTCCAGTTAGAGAAGTCGAACAAACACAACAACATCGGCGACAAGCCCGACCTGAACAGCGCAACGCCCGTCAGCACTGGTAGTTTCAAGGCTGGCAACGGCTGGCAGACCGTGAAGTTCAATGGTCAGAAGAAGGGTCGCTACTTAGCCATCGAGTGCCTAAGCACGCAGAAGGACGGCGACCGCGTGGCCATTGCCGAACTCTATCTGCAAGGTGCCGACGGCAAGCGTCTTTCTCGCGAGCCTTGGAAGACCAAGTATGCCAACTCTGAGGAGGAGAACGGCAACCACCTGGGCGACAAGGTCTTCGACCTGCAGGAATCTACCTATTGGCAGACGGAGAAGTCGGCTCAGGCTCCCCACCTGCTGGTCATCGACCTCGGCTCTGAGCAGACCGCCACCGCCCTCGAATACCTGCCGCGCGCTGAGCAGGGTGCCCCTGGCAGCATCAAGGCATTTAAAGTCTTTCTCTATTGACTTGGCACACTTTTTCATTTCATAAATGTGATTTATTGCATTAATATCAATAATACATTACCAGAAATGGAAGCAACACTCACAAGCGTGTCGCTCATACAATTAAGAAGAATGACCAAGTGTAACTCTTAAACATATGAAAAGAGAATATGATTATCTTGTCGTAGGGTCTGGTCTTTTCGGGGCTACGTTCGCCCATCAGGCTACCAAGAAAGGCAAGAGTTGTCTGGTCATTGAAAAACGTCATCATCTGGGCGGCAATATCTACACCGAGCGTGTAGAGGGTATTAACGTGCATAAATATGGCGCACACATCTTCCATACGTCGAACGCTGAGGTATGGCAGTTTGTGAACAGCCTGGTGCCGTTTAACCGTTATACCAACTCGCCGATAGCGAATTATGAGGATAAGCAATATAACCTGCCGTTCAACATGAACACGTTCTATCAGATGTGGGGTGTGCTCACCCCTGCCCAGGCACAGGCAATCATTGACGAGCAGCGCCAGGAGGTGGTGCAGCGGCTGAAAGCCGAGGGTGCCACAGCGGCAAGGAACCTGGAAGAGCAGGCTTTGCTGTTGGTGGGGCGCGACATCTACGAGACGCTCATAAAGGGTTACACCGAGAAGCAGTGGGGCAGGAAGTGCACGGAACTGCCCCCGTTTATCATCAAGCGGCTGCCGCTGCGCTTCGTCCACGACAACAACTATTTCGATGACAAGTTCCAGGGCATACCTATTGGCGGCTACACCTTGTTGATAAACAAACTGTTGGAGGGCGTGGAGACGCGTACAGACGCCGACTTCTTCGTTGACCGTAGCTACTGGGAGAGCCTTGCGCAGAAGATAGTGTTCTCTGGGCAGATAGACGAATACTTCGGCTGTTCTCTGGGTCGTCTAGGCTGGCGCTCGTTGCGATTCGAGCACCAACAGTTGCAGGAGGCCAACTACCAAGGCAATGCCGTGGTGAACTATACCAGCGCCAGCGTGCCCTATACACGCACCATCGAGCATAAGCACTTCGAACTGTTTGGCGACGATGTCTATCGTCTGCCCACCACCGTCGTGAGCTGGGAATATCCTGCAGAATGGGAGCCGGGACGCGAGCCGTTCTATCCTGTCAACGATGATGCCAACAACCGTTTGGCCGCCCAATATCGCGAGATGGCTGCAGCCAAAGCCCCGCATGTCATCTTCGGAGGCCGCCTGGCCGAGTATCGCTACTACGACATGGCCCCTATCGTGGAGAACGTGCTGAACATGAACATAGAATAGAATAAACATGAAGAAGTTCACTTACTACCTGCTCTACGGCTTCGTCTATCTGCTGTCGTTGCTGCCGTTTTGGCTGCTCTACCTGCTGAGCGACCTGATGTTCCTGCTCGTATTCTTCGTCTTTAGGTATCGGCGTAAGATAGTATGGAAGAACCTCACCACCTCTTTTCCGCAGAAGGGCGAGCAAGAGCTGCGACAGGTGGAGCGGCGCTTCTACCGTTGGTTCTGCGACATGATGCTAGAGACGTTCAAGCTGCTCTCCATCTCCAATGAGAAGCTGTTGCGCCACCTCGAGTTTCGCAACGCGGAGCAGATGGAGCTGGTGTTCGACGAGGGCCGCGACCTGGCTGTCATGATGGGCCACTATGGCAATTGGGAGTGGATGTCGGCCATCGGGCTTTGCTTCAAGCGCTATCCGCAGGCCGTGATGGGACTCATCTACCACCCTCTGCGCAACGACCAGGCCGACTGGCTGTCGGTGGCCATCCGCTCGGCCCACGGTGGCATCTGTGTGAACAAGCGCCACGTGTTGCGGCATCTGTTGCAGTATAAGCGCCAAGGGAAGCGCTCGCTCTTTGGCTATATCAGCGACCAGGCACCCAAGTGGGAGAACATCCACCTGTGGCTCGACTTCTTGGGGCACGACACCCCCGTCTTCACCGGCGGCGAGCGCATCATGAGCAAGATGGACGATGGCGTGTTCTACTTAGACTTGAGCCGTCCGCGCAGGGGCTATTACGTGGTTGAGTTCAAACTGATTAGTCAGCATGCCGCGCAAGAGGAGGAGAATGCCATCACACACCGTTTCTTTCAGATGCTCGAGGACAGCATTCGACGCAATCCAGCTTACTACCTGTGGACACACGACCGATGGAAACGCACACGCGAGGAGTTTAACGAGCTCTTTATCAACGTGAACGGTCATAACATTCTTAAAGACCAGCAGAAAACCACGGAAGGATGAAAATATTTGTGATTCACCCAGACAAGTTGAAAGCGCGCGGGGAGCATGTAGACCGTATGATGAAGAAGTTGGGTATGGACTACGAATTTGTGAACGAAGGTCATTCCGACAAGCAGATACAGGCCTATCTTGACCAATATATGAAAGACGGAAGAGAACAGTTGCGCCATCCGACCCCACGTGCACTCTGTACCATTTCCCACTTCCTGGCCTACGAGAAGATAGTGGAAGAAGGTCTGGAGGGCGCCCTTGTGCTGGAAGATGACATTGCCCTGGACAAAGACTTTGTTTCTTTTTTTGAGCAAAGCCTCAATGAATATCGGGCATACTATGCGGACAATCCTGTCCTGATTTCTTATGAGGACAGTTCACTGAGATTCGTGCCCCGTAGTAAGCGTCAGAAAGGCAAGATGCTCTATCCTGCCGGCAAAGGGCGTATGGCAGGTTGCTATTTCCTGAACTATCTGGCAGCGAAGGCTATCCTCGAACCTCTCAAAGTGGAACGTTCTGACCTGGCCATCGACTGGTATCATAATGAGATGATTGACAGAGGAATCATCAAGTGTCTCTGGTGTCAGCCCACCATTGCCACACAGGGAACATTCTCAGGGGCTTTCAGCTCGTCTCTCTCCAGCGACATGAAATTCATCCGGTTGCGCTGGTTCTTTAAGAAGAACTATAAGAAACTGCTTTACTGGATAAGATGATATAGAGTGAATGGGAAAATGAGTTGTTGACAAATTGAGTAACAATTATGAGCAAACAAGGACTAGGACGTAAGATTTACTATACGTTGAACAGTGGGAAGAATCCCAAATACATTTATTATATAAAGAACGCCATCCGTCAGGCATGGCCCAAGAAATGGCTGAACAACCAATTGGAGAAAGAACTGGCAAAGTTGGACCAACGGCCAGACAAAGACTATATCCTACAACGTGTGGATTACTACTGCAAGCTGAAGACCAACACCGCCTACGATCGCAAGGCATGGGAGCAGCAAGCCATAGAGATTGGACAGCAGCCCATGACGAGCCAGTCTGTGTACTACTACGACGCGCTGGAGTACTCCCGATGGTTCGACCAACGGTTGAGATGGATTCTGAAATCCGGTGATATAGATTTCGCTCTTGAGCTGCCCAGCATCGTGAAGAGCCGTCCTATCCATGAGGAAAACAGCTGCAACGTAATGCTGAACCTGGAGAAAGTGCGCCATTTCCTCTTCGTCAACGACAAGAAACCCTTTACAGACAAGAAGGACATGGCCATCTTCCGTGGGAAGATAGGGCAGCAGACAGGTCGCAAGGACAAGCATGTGAAGATGAACCGCTATGAGTTTGCCAGCCGTTTCTATGGACATCCGATGTTCGACATCGGTGCCATAGGTCGTGACTTCCCCCAGTGGCACTCTGAGAAGCTCACCATAGGCGAGCATCTGGACTATAAGTTCATCATGTCGTTAGAGGGCAATGACGTGGCATCTAACCTGAAGTGGGTGATGTCATCGAACAGCATTGCCGTGACACCCCCGCTTACTTGCGAGACATGGTTCATGGAGGGCACGTTGAAGCCAGACTACCACTATATAGAGATCAAGCCCGACTTCAGCGACATAGAGGAGAAACTGCGCTATTATATAGACCATCCCGACGAGGCGCAGCAAATCATCAACCACGCGCATGAATACATAGACCAGTTTCGCGACCAGAAACGCGAAAAACTCATCTCCCTGCTGGTGCTGCAACGCTACTTTGAAATAACGAACCAAACCCTTACACCTTGATGAATCACCGTCTCTGTTACATATCCCGAAACTATTATGGTCTGAGCGGCGCCGGCAACAAAGCGAAGACTGACATTGAGTGTACGCTGCGCCAGATGGGTGCAGTGAATCTCGGCCTTCCAACCACATTCTACGACAGTAAAGTATTGGCTTTCATTCTGAACCTTGTGGGCATCATGAAGATGATGGCCTGCATAAGGAAGGGTGACGTGTTGGTGCTGCAGTATCCTGTCAAGAAATATTTCTCGTTCATCTGCTCCGTGGCCCTTCGTAGGAAGGCACAGGTAGTGGTGGTCATCCACGACTTGATGTCGATGCACCGCAAGCGCATCACCCTTGCCACTGAGTTGGAGCGTCTAAGCAAGAGCGATTATATCATTGCATCTAACGAGAAAATGAAACAGTGGCTGCAGGAAAAGGGACTGCAGTGTCCCATGGGATCCCTCGGACTGTTCGACTACCGCTCAGAGGCCACCCCGGTCAAACCATCAGCCGTTGTTCCGGATACCTCGCCCGTCGGTCATCGTCCTTCCCTCGTTTACGCCGGTGCCCTCGTCATGCGCAAAAACTCCTATCTGCTGGAGCTGGCACACAAGGCCGAGCATTTTGACCTGCACATCTATGGTAATAGCGACGGTTTGCCGGGCATTGACAAGGCACCGCATGCCATATGCTATCCCTTCACGCCTGCCGACGAGTTCATCCGCTCTGCCGACGGTGATTTCGGCCTCGTGTGGGACGGCGATTCGCTGAATACCTGCAAGGGCGACTTTGGCGAATACCTGCGCTACAACAGCCCTCACAAAGTGTCGTTCTATCTGCGCGCAGGCCTTCCCGTCATCATCTGGCGCGAGGCTGCCGTCGCTCGCATCATCGAGCAGGAGGGCATCGGCATCACCATCGCCTCCATTGCCGAGCTGGAGCAGCGTCTACAGACGTTTACCCTTTCAGAGCTTGAAGAGATGCGGAAGAACGTTGCACGCGTCAGCCAACGCCTTGCCTCCGGCCTTTACTTCAAGGAAGCCCTTCATGCTGCACTATCCTTCCTTACTATCGATGAATGATCAATATTGGTCTAACCCCTTTTCAGCCTTTGTCTTCCGCAAACGTTCCGTCTCCTCACGGATTAATTTGTTGACCTTATGAGTCGTATCATTCGCAGGCGATGTGGAATGATACAAGTGAACGCAAGGAGCCAATCCCTTGATATTCTTGCGTTTAACGCCTATATGATAAAGACGGTCAACCAGTTCGGTGTCTTCGCACCCCCAGCCAACTATTCGCTCCTCATAACCATTGACAGCCACAAGGTCTGATTTCCAAAATGACATGTTGCATCCCCTGATTTTGTCTATACCTTTAGCGCCCTTGGCTAGGTAGTGTAGCCATGGAATGCGCAACATGACCATTGGTCGTTTTAAGCCAGGCGTGAAGACCGTGAATCGGCAGTCAAGTAAAGCACAGTGTTTGCGAGTGGCTCCCTCTGAGAGCCGGGCACGACTGCCGTTGATAAAAAAGCCTCGTTCACGTGCCAACACATGATCCCTGACAAACGATGGCACCAACACGATATCCCCGTCGATGAAAATAATATAGTCGCCTTTAGCCTTAGCAATAGCCACATTACGTGACATAGACAAACGAAAGCCTTCATCGGGAATCCATGAGTGGATTAGCGGAACAGGAAAGAGCTTTTGATAACGTTCAATAAGTTCCCGCGTCTCGGCTGTAGACCCGTCATCGGCCACAATGACCTCACCTGGCATGGTTTGTTGACTTAACACGCTTTTGAATACCATTTCAAGAAAGACGGGGTTGTTATATGTGGTGATAATAAGCGTGGTATCATTAGCTGCATCCTGTTTCATTTTCCCTTTTTTTGTCTATTATAGCTTTAACTTGCGTTGTTCAAAACGGGTGAGGAGGGTGAGGGCTTGGCTCACGGTGGCGTCGGCATCCCAACTACGCAGATGGGCGTAGCGACGGATTAGGTCTTCGTAGAGGTCGCGGCGGTGGGTGAGGCGCACCAAATTGTTCAGGCACTGCTCATCGGTGGGCATTCCTTCGGTGAAATGTGAGCGGTTGGTGTCGATCATGGTGAAGGAAAAATCGGCTTCCGTCTCATCTCCAAGGGCAGGAGGATTTGTATTGCAAAGGAAATTTGAAAGGTTGAGGTCGCCGTGCAAGATACCTTTGCTATGCATTAGCATAATCTGTCGAGCCACGGCCTCTGCCAAGTCTTTGGGATAGTCCTGCACTTCGCGCAACAATAGCGAAGTCTCTGTGCCTGCCACTTCCAGGCTGACGAAATAGCCTGTGGTGAAAAGTCCGTGATGGTGCTCTTCCATATAGGCTACTGGCTGCGGGGTGTTGATGCCGCGTATGAGGAACTCATGGGCAAAGAGGAAGGCGCGCTCGCACTTCGTTTTACGGAAAAAAGTGTAGACTACCTGCTGCACGGCGTTCACACGCTTGAATCGCTTCACCATCATTGGCTTCCCGTCGATGATGAAACGCACCACCCGGTTGCGACTGTCATAGACCAGCTCGCCTTCGCCCTCGGCCATCCTTTGTGGCAGCCGGGCAATCTCATCGGTCAGGTGCTGATATTTCTCGTCGACAATCTGCTTCATTTTTTCCCAAAGAGTTTGCGTAGCTGCTTCTGGCGATAGATACGGCGGGCTTGTGGTATGAGCTCACGGTAGCTGTGCGTGGTGTCGAAGAGCATATCGTCGTGAGCAGTACCCGTCTGCAGTGGGGTCATGTAGTTGTCGCCATAGACAGCACGCAGGAAACTGTCGTAGTCCTTTGGCGCTGGGACTTCAATGCCCTCGAAGGGTAGCATCACAGTATCGTCGAAGATACGTTTGTCGATGAGAAAGTCGTAGCTGCTGAAACTGATTTCAGCCACGTATTGGCATTGATGTATGTCGGTGGCGCGCAGCACGTCGTCCACCTCGCGGTAGATGTTCTGCCAGCCCTTGCGCCACACTTGCCAGCGGCATTTCCACTTCCTGAACACAAGACCTATGCGGCCAGAGAGAAGGATGGGTGTGTCATGGGCATGAAGAAAGCGTGTCACCTTGCGTATGCGGTGAGCGACGTATTGCCGCTGTTCCATGTCTTCGGAAACGGCGTCCAGCGGGAAGATATCAATGAAAATACCCTGATTGAAAGGACGATGGGAGTCTGAAGGGCGTATGGCGGCTGTCTCGCTGTTACGCAGCTGTGCGTGGGCGTGATAATAATGCTGGTCGGTGTAGGCTGTCTGCAGGAAATAAGGGTGCCTGAAGGTGTCAGGCGGCAGTTGGAGCAGACGGTCGTAGTCTTCGCGAAGCATCACCACATCTATATCGTTGTCCCAAGGGATAAAACCCTTGTGGCGCACGGCACCAAGCAGTGTACCGTCAGCCACCCACACACGCAGGTTGTGCTTTTTGCAGACATCAAGTAACTGCTGCAGCAAGTCAACCTCTATTTTCCATATTTCTTTCAGGGATTCCATCGCGATAAGGTCGGTTAAAATCAACGTAGTGGAAACAATGCTGCTTCTGGTCGTCATGCGGCGGGATGACCATGTAGTCGCCATACATGTGGCTGAGGTATTCATGCGGGTGCTCTACACCCATCACTTCATGTCCTTCGAAAACGACAGGTGTGGGATGGCCAAGGATGGCTTTGTCGATGACACCGTGGAAACCGTCGTCAAAGACACACACTTTGCTGCTCGTGGCAAAGGGATATTTACGCAGTAGACGGCGTGTGGCCCTTTGCAGACGCTGCTGTCCAATGACTTTCCGGCAGAATAGCGGCAACCAGCTAGAAGGGCCGTGCCCATGGCGATAAGGGTCACGATAGGCCATATAGACCAGTTTCTTCAGCACGTCGTAGCGCACAAGGTGCCAGCGGCGCAGCAAGGCATTAGAGGGAACGCCATCGATGGGAAAGATGTCGATGTAGAGTCCGCCGAGATAAGGTAGGTGTGGGCGTTCGATGAGCGTAGTACTGGCATCCTGCACTTTGCCAAAGGGCAGTGGGTATGTTGCGTCCAGCTCAAAGGCCACGAACTCGTAAGGTTCCGGCAACCACTCGTTGGCATGAGCAATCAACTGCTCATAGTCCTCACGAGGCATGGCAATGTCGAGGTCATCGTCCCAGGGAATAAACCCCTTGTGACGTACTGCGCCCAACATCGTGCCGTCATATATATAATAATGTAAGGAGTGCTCGTGACACACCTTGTCGACAGCCAACAGGTTGCCGAGGATGCGCAGCTGCAGCGTCCTTACATCGTATTCAATCATTGTAGCGTGCAGGAATCTGTATGCCGTACTTTGCGAATGCTTCACGCAACACAACGAAGAACGCCTCGATGTCGGGTTTGTCAATGGTGCCCAGGGCGCAGAGACGGAACGTGTTCGTGGTGGAAATCTTTCCCGGATAGATAGTGAAACCGTGCTCATAGCAATAGTCGTGCACACGCTCGAAGTTCCAGTTCTCGTCATCGGGATAGAGTACACTGGCCACGAGTCCTGACTGGATGTCGCGGCGGATGACCTCACGTAGTCCCATGTCGGCAAGTCCGTCGTGAATGGCATCGATCACGCGACGGTGACGGGCAAACTTCTCTGTCTCGCCCACCTCGAAATACTCCTTCAGAGCCTGGCGTGTGGCGTAGATGGTCTGCACAGGCGGTGTGAAGTGCATCTCACCGGTACGCTCGAAGAAGTCGTATTGCAAGTAGAGGTTGCAATAGTAGCTGCGCTTGGGATAGTTCTTGCTGCGGCGTATCTCCTCTTCGTTGCCGATAATGAATGACAAACCCGTCATGGCCATCAGACCCTTCTGTGCTGACGCCATGCAGAAGTCGACGTTGTCATGCTCCATGTCAAAAGGTATCATGCCTAGCGACGAGGTGGTGTCAACGACAAAGACAGCTCCATGGGAGTGAGCTAAGGCGCCAATCTCGCGGATGGGGTTGAGTACGCCAGTGCCTGTCTCGTGGTGGGTGGTATAGACAAGAGCGATGTCTGGATTGTCGTCAAGTGTCTGCTTCACGGCCGCAAGGTCGGGTTGTTCGAATACCGATGAGCGCAGGTCGATGTGAGGCAGGCCGTAGTACTGGCAAATCTCCACGGCACGGCTGCTGTAGGCTCCGTTGTTCACTACCAGCACCCGTTTGCCCTCCGGAAGGAGAGAGTTGAGGCAGATGTCGATGTTGATGGTGCCGCTACCGCAAAACAGCACCGACGTATATTTCTCTGCAGGGGCATGAGCCACGCGCAACAGGTCAGCACGAAGGTCTTTCATCATGCTGGCAAACTCTTTCTCACGCGGACAGATATCGGGCACCACCTGTGCCATCTTCACGGTGTCCGTCGTTGTGGCGGGTCCTGGGTTCAGCAGGACATTTCTCTTGATATTCATAAGTATTTTATAATGTTTGCTTCTGCATAGCGCAGATCTTCCATATCGTCTATCTCATACCATTTCAAACCTTCCTCGCAAAGCACGAAGACAGGCTGCACATGCTGCGACATGTACAACAGCTCATATTCGTAGCCCAATTTGGGCAATTCGGCGACTTTCGACTCATAGTCGGCACACATCTTCCGGTAGAAGGCGTTGCTCAGCTTGTGAATACCAACCAGCTCGCCTTTTGCCCTGACCTGAGTCTTGTCGGTAGAGCAGTTGGTCAGTGTGCCGAGTTCGTCGCTTTCCACGTAATACTGGTCTTGGAACTTCGTGACGGGCGTAATGAGCATCACGTCAGGATGCTCGCATTCCATCAAGGAGGTGATGGCCCTGCGTTCAAACACCAGGTCGCTCTCCAAAAGCAGGAAGTCGTCGTCACCCACCATTTCCTGACAGTTATACAGCGTATACATGCTGTTCGTTTCGGCGTAACGTGGGCTGAAGCAGCACACAATCTGTGGATAGCGCCGTGCTAACTCCTCGTAAGCCTCCCTCAGATAACCCGTACCAATTATGATACGCTCTATGCCACAGCTGATGAGCGTCTCGATGGAGCGCACCACCATAGGCTGTCCACCTGCCTCAATGAAGCCCTTGGGTCGTTCCTCCGTCATACTGCCGAAGCGTGTTCCCATGCCCGCAGCCATGATTACTGTTGTCTTTATCATCGTTTTCAATTCTTATTAGCAAAGCGGCATGTCTTAATCCGTACGATTAAATGCTTAATTCCTTCATAAAGGCATCCTTGTTCTCAACAGGCGTTGTAGTGGGGCGTCCAAGGTCTTCGCGTGAATTGATCTTCACCCGAAGCTCCACCAGCACGGGGCCATCCAAATGCTCCAGCTGCTGCAAGGCCTCCACTATCTCGTCGGCACTCGATGCACGCAGGACATGGGAATACCCACTGGCTTTGGCAATAGCCGTTGCGTCAAGTTGGTAACCTATAGTGGGTTGTCCGCCCACACTCTCATGGGCACCGTTGTTGAAGAGGATGTGGAAGAAGTTCTTGGGCTTCATCGATGCTACAATGCCCAAAGCTCCCGTGTGCATGATGAAAGCACCGTCGCCATCGAAACAGAACACACGGCGCCCAGGCTTCTCTATGGCAATGCCCAGGGCGATGCTTGAACTGTGACCCATGGAGCCCACGGTCAGGAAGTCATGGCCGTGCCCTTCGTTTCGTGCCTCCCGGTATTCGAACAGTTCGCGCGAGAGCTTGCCGGTGGTCGACACGATGACATCATTTGCGTGCAAATGATCCACTACCAATTTCAAGGCTTCCTCCCTACTCAGAGGATTGTCGTTCATGCTGACATTCTTCAGCTTGTAGCTGCCGAAGGTCCCTTTACGGATGACGAGCGCAGCAGGTGCCTTCCGCTCCATAGCCAGGGCAGCCATCTTCCCTATTTGGCTTACATCCTCCAACACTACGTAAGGTATCTGCATGGTGTCCAGGAGGGACAGAGTCACCTCGCCCTGCTTCACATGCTGCGGTTCGTCGTGTACGCCTGGCTCTCCCCGCCAGCCAATCATCAGCAGCATGGGAATGCTGTACACCTTCTCATCGGCCAACGACAGTAGCGGGTTCACCGTATTGCCCAGACCGGAATTCTGCATATAAACCAGAGCAGCCTTGCCTGTAGCCAGGTAGTGCCCTGCGGCTATGCCAACGGCATTGCCCTCGTTGGCGGCAATGATATGTTTCCCCTTTGGAGCCGTGTCGGTGATGTAGGCACAGATATTCTTCAGCAGTGAGTCGGGCACACCGGTAAACATATCCACGCCGTTCTTCACCAGTGACTCGTAAGCGTCTTTTACTTCAATCATTTTGTACCGGGTATTAATTCAAGTATTTGTTTGATGGGCATGCACAGGTCGTTCGCTTCATACGAGCGATGGTTTTCCAGAATGCTCGTGGCCACCTTCACCATAGCAGGATAGGCGGCGCGCAGCATGTGGTTGGCATAGATGACAACCTTGATGCCCCAGCCCGCCAGCTCCTCTTCACGCAGATGGTTGTAGGTTGTGGGCACGGCGACAATGGGCACAAACGGGTGACGTTCCTTGAAACGTTGGCAGAACTCTCGGATGTCCTCGCCCGTCTTCTCCTTTGAGTGAATCATAATACCGTCGGCACCGCCCTGCTCCACATAGGCACAGCAGCGCTCAAGTGCGTCATCAACGCTTTTCCCGGCAATGAGGCTCTCGCAGCGGGCAATAATCATGAAGTCCTTTGTTACCTGGGCGTTCTTGCCGGCGCGGATCTTCTGGCAGAAGTTCTCTATGGTGTCCTGCGTCTGAATGGCGTCGGTGCCGAAGAGTGAGTTCTTCTTCAGTCCCACCTTGTCTTCGATGATGACAGCAGAGATGCCATTGCGCTCTAACGTGCGGACGGTGAAAACAAAGTGCTCGAGCTTGCCGCCTGTGTCACCGTCGTAGATGATGGGTTTCGTAGTACATTCAAGGATATTGGTCAGGTCCTGCATGCGTGTTGTCAAGTCTACTGCCTCGATGTCAGGCTTGCCTTTCGACGTGCTGTCAGTCAGCGATGAGCTCCACATACCATCGAAAGCCTCGGTGTACAGCCCGTTCTTCACTTCCAGATTCTCGCAGATGAGTCCCGATAGGCCATCGTGTACCTCGAGAATGCGCACCACGGGCTTGGCATCGATCAGGCGGCGTAGCGTCTTCAGACGTATGTCTGGTGTTGTACCGATGCCTTTGATCTCTTTGTCGAGCGACGATGACTCGATGCCTTTGGTATAGGGAATCTCTATCACCTCGCCGCCCAGCTTCTTCATCACCTCGAAGGCTTCTTCGCGCAGCTCACGGTCAGGACCTGTCTGCCAGTCATCGCCATGAATAATGTAGTCAGGCTTCAGGAGGCGCAGGTTGGGCGCATAGCTCCAGTCGTCCTGTGGCACTACCTTGCTGACGTTTTTGATGTTCTCTACGACGTTCTTGCGTTGTTCGTAGGTGAGGTATGGTAAGCGTTTATGCTGAGCAATAGCCTTATCCGTGAATAAGCCGATAATGACTTTGCCGTATTTGGCACCCTCGTTGATGATGTTTATCAGTCCTGGGTGCATGATGTCGGCAATCATGCCTAAATAGACAGTCTTCTCCATAATATGTATCTTTCCAATTATCAACGTTCAAATTACGTTGGGGACTTGTTGATATTTTGTGCAAAGGTACGAAATAATTCATAATTCTTAGTGCATATTTCATAGTTTTTTCGTATCTTTGCACAAATTATGAAAGAAAGGATGATTATCGGCTTCGATGCCAAGCGAATAGTACGGAACAGGACAGGACTGGGCAGCTACGGGCGGACGCTGGTCAACGATCTTTCTCTGCACGACGACTTACAGCTGCGTCTCTATGCTCCCGATGCCGGCCACGATGATATGCGCCTCCAGGTGAAGGATCGTCCAAATCTTACCTTCTGCTATCCGGAAGGTCACCTTCTCTTGGGAAAGAGTTACTGGCGCAGTCGCAGCATAGTCTCTCAGCTGCAGCGTGACGGTGTGCAGATCTATCATGGACTCTCTGGCGAACTTCCCGCAGGCATCCGTCACAGTGGCATCAGAAGCGTCGTCACCATCCACGACCTCATCTTCATGCGCCACCCTGAATACTATCATTGGATAGACACAAAGCTCTATGAGTGGAAATTCCGTCAGGCCATTCGTGAGGCCGACAGCATCGTGGCCATCAGCGAGTGCACGCGCCGGGATATCTGTGAGCTGGGGAATATCGATGAAGACCGCGTCACCGTGATCTATCAGAGCTGTGCTCCTCGTTTCTCTACAGAACCTGACGTGAAACTGATGGAGCAGGTGCGCCGGAAATACCGCTTACCCCATCGTTTCATCCTCAACGTAGGAAGCATCGAGGAACGTAAGAACGTGCTGCTGGCGGTACGTGCCTTGCACCATCTGCCTGAGGATGTGTCGTTGGTTGTCGTTGGACGCAGGACTGGCTACACAGAAAAGGTCCGCCAATATGCCGAAAGTCACATGCTGGCTCATCGTGTCTTCATGCTGCAAGGGATTACCGATGAAGAGCTTCCTGCTTTCTACCATTTGGCCGATGCATTTGTCTATCCCTCGCGCTATGAAGGCTTCGGTATTCCCATTATCGAGGCCATCAGCGCCGGCTTGCCTGTGGTGGCCTGTACAGGGTCGTGTCTGGAAGAAGCCGGAGGTCCCGACAGTCTTTATGTAGACCCCGATGCCGATGAAGATTTTGCTGCAGCGGTTGGCCAGGTGCTCTCAGGTGCACCAGGGCGTCAGCAGCGCATCGAGCGTAGCCAGGAGTACATTACCCGTTTCCGTAATGCCGATGCTGCCGGACACTTTGTCAGCCTCTACTCTTCATTACCTTTTCTTCAATCGTCTGGAAAATCACGAACAAGGCGGGAACAATGAAGAGCAGGGCTAAGGTTCCTATGAGCATGCCGCCGATGGTGCCAACACCCAGCGACTGATTGCCGTTGGCTCCTACACCTGTGGCCAGTGCCAACGGCAGCAGACCGAATACCATGGTGAGCGAGGTCATCAGGATGGGACGCAGTCGCACCGCGGCAGCATCCAGTGCCGCTTCCATGATACCCATGCCCTGACGGCGACGCGTAGAGGCATACTCCGTCAGCAGGATGGCAGTCTTAGCCAACAGTCCTATCAGCATGATGAGACCCGTCTGCATATAGATATTGTTCTCTATTCCCCAAAGCCGGGCAAAGATAAACGAGCCTGCCAGGCCGAACGGTACACTCAGAATGACTGCCATCGGTATGAAGAGGCTCTCGTAGAGGGCGCACAGGATGAGGTAGATGAAGACGATACAGATGATGAACACCAGCGTGGTGGTGTTCTCTGCCGAGGCTTCCTCGCGGGTCATGCCGCCGAACTCGTAACCGTAGCCTTCGGGCAGCTGTTCTGCCGCCACCTCACGTATGGCCTGTATGGCCTGTCCGGTGCTGTATCCGTCGGCAGGTGTGCCATTGACAGCGATGGAGGGGAAGAGGTTGAAGCGCGACAATGACTCTGAGCCATAGATACGTGTCAGCTTCACATACTGCCCTATGGGCGACATCTCTCCCGATGAGTTCTTCACAAATATGTTGTTCAGCGACTCTGTGTCCAGGCGGTATTCGGGTGGGGCTTGCACCAATACCCTGTAGAGCTTGGTGAAGCGTACGAAATTAGAGGCATAGTTACCGCCGATATAGCCTCCCAGCACGCTCAGCACATCCTTGGGAGACACGCCGTGACGCAGGCAGAGGGCTGCGTCGACCTCCATGCGGTACTGCGGGTATTTCAGCGAGAAAATGGTCTGTGCACGTGATATCTCCTCACGCTCGTTCAGGGCGGCAATCAGTTTGTTGGTATATTCCAGCAGTTCGTTGATGGTGCCACCTCGCTTGTCCTGCACATGCAGCTCGAAGCCGTTGATGCGGCCAAAGCCGGGAAGCATGGCCTGGGTGTTCACCTGTATCTTTGCATTGGCGATGTCGGCCGTTCGCCGGTAGATCTCTTCCGTCACCGACTTCACGTCATCACCTTTGGCGGTACGCTCACCCCACCGTTTCAGCTTCAACGTGAAGCTTCCGCCCGATGACGACTGCTCAAACCCTGCATTGTTGCCTGCTGTCAGCGAGTAGATGCGCAGCTGTGGCAGGTCCTTGATGCGCTTCTCTATCTCCTTCATGATGTTGTAGGTCTCTTTCAAGCTGCTGCCTGGAGAAGCCTGCACGTTGATAAACACGGTGCCCATGTCTTCATTGGGTACCAGTCCCGTCTTCGCGGTCTTCATGAGCAGCGTCAGTCCGCCAATGGCTACCGCCACCAGTATCATGGCTACCCATTTGTGCGCAATCAGTGGTTTCACAGCTTCCCTGTAACGGCTTACCAGGCGGCTGAAAATGGCATCGAACGCTATGTGGAAGCGTGTGGAGAACGATAGTCCTTTCCCATTCCGTGCCTTCCCGGGCAGAGCATCGTTCCCAGACAGAGCCATCTCTTCTTCGTCGTTCCCGTGGGGTGTCATGATGAGTGCACAGAGAGCCGGCGAGAGGGTGAGCGCATTGAACAGCGATATGCCTACGGCAATGGCCATGGTCAGTCCGAACTGGGTGTAGAAAGTACCTGTGACTCCGCTGATGAAGCAGACGGGCACAAACACCGCCATGAACACCAGTGTTGTGGTGATCAGTGCTGAGGTGATGCCCTTCATGGCATCAAGAGTGGCTTCGTAGGCAGAGCGGTAGCCCTCGTCAAACTTCGCCTGAACGGCTTCCACCACCACAATGGCATCGTCTACCACGGTGCCTATCACCAGCACCAGGGCAAACAGTGTCAGCATGTTCAGCGAGAACCCTATGGCATAGATCACTGCCAGCGTGCCAATCAGCGACACCATAATGGCTATGGCGGGAATCAGCGTGGAGCGCAGGTTCTGGAGGAACACATACACCACCAGGATGACCAGCAGCAGGGCCTCCAGCAGCGTCTGCAGCACGCTCTTGATGGATGCGTCCAGGAAGTCCTTCTTCGATTCTATGTCGTCAATTGCTATGCCAGGAGGCAGCGACTTGCGTATGTCCTCAACCTCGCGGTCTATCTCTTTGATAATCTCGTTGGCATTTGAACCGCTCACCTGGTTGATCATGATGTTGGTGCCAGGTTTGCCCATGGTCTCGCCGATATAGTTGTAGTGCATAGCTCCCAGCTCTATGCGGGCGAGGTCACCCAGCCGCAGAATGTCGCCGTTGGGCAGCGAACGCACCACCATCTGTTCGTACTCCTTCTCCTCCTCAAATCGGCCGCGGTACTTCAGCACATACTGGAACGTGTTCTCTGAGTCAGCTCCCAGCGTGCCTGTTGCTGCTTCCACGTTCTGTTCCTCCAATACCTTATTTATATCTGCGGGGGTGAGCCCGTAGTGGGCCATCTTCAGAGGATCCAGCCAGATGCGCATGGAGTAGTCCGATCCGATACAGTTCACATCGCCCACACCGGCAATACGGCTCAGACGGGGCTCGATGTTGATCTTAGCGTAGTTGTTCAGGAACGTACGGTCGAACGAACCGTCAGGGCTCCACAGCGACAGCTGCTTGATGTTTGTTGTCTGGCGCTTGCGCACTGTTAGTCCGCTCTTCACCACATCACTTGGCAGCCTGCCCTGTACCGCGGCGGCACGGTTCTGTACGTTCACCATCGCCATGTCAGGGTCTGTGCCTTGGCGGAAGAACACGCTGATGGAGGCATTGCCCGTATTCGATGCCGTTGACGACATATACATCATGCCTTCCACGCCGTTGATGGCCTCTTCCAGCGGCACCACCACACTCTTCATCACCGTCTCGGCGTTCGCTCCGGTGTAGTTGGCATTGACGCGCACCGTAGGAGGGGCAATCTCTGGAAACTGCTCCAATGCCAGACGACTGAGGCCTATCAGACCCACCAGCACTATCAGCACCGAAATCACCACCGACAAGATGGGGCGGTCTATGAATGTCTTTACTTTCACTTTACTATTATTCCTTCTTTCAACAGTCCGGCTCCCTCGGCTATGATGGTATCGCCTACGTTCAGACCTTGTTCCACGATATAGTCCTTGCCATTGTTCAGACGGAACAGCGTCACAGGAGTGGCTTTCGTCTTTCCGTCGACGATGCGGTAGACAAACGTGCGCTCCTGCAATTCGTAGGTGGCTTTCTGGGGCACCACGATGCAGTTCTTGCGCTCTGTGGGCACCAGCACCGTGGCACTGCCTCCGTTGTGCAGCAGCCCGGAGGGATTGCTGAACGTGGCACGCAGCGTCACTGCACCGGTAGCGGCATCTACCGTTCCGCTGACAGCGTCAATCCTCCCCTTCAGGTCATAGGGCTGGCCGTTGCTCAGCTTCAGGTTCACGGCGGGAGCCTGACTGATGAACTTCGAGATGGAGCCATAGTGGCCTATTAAGTCTAAAGCCTGGTTTTCAGATATGGAGAAATACGCCAGCATCTCGTGGTCGTCGGCCACTGTTACCAGCGGCTCGCTGATGGTACTGCTCACCAGCGACCCTACGTGCCAGGGAATCATCGAAGCCACACCGTTCACCGGGCTCTTCACCTCAGTGTACGAGAGGCTGTTCCTTGCATTCACCTCCTGTGCACGTGCCTGTGCCAGAGCGGCCTCTGCCTCTCGCAGCGCATTACGGGTGGTCTGAACCGAGAACTCCGATACCACATGACCCTCCTTCAGCTGGGTCTCGCTCTCGTAGTTCATGCGTGCTGTCGACAGCTTGGCCTCGGCACTCTTTCTGGCAGCAATGGCTGCCTCCAGCTCAGCACGGTAAGGTACCTGGTCTATCACAAACAGCGTCTGACCCTTTCTCACCGCATCGCCCTCGCTGATGCAGATGCGCGTGATACATCCCGACACCTGAGGACGCACCTCTACTATCTGGCGACCTGTCAGCCGTGCGCTGTATTCCTGGGTCAGGGTAACATCACTCGCATCCACTACCATGGTCTCATAATGAAGCCCCTCCTGTGCACGCTTCTTCTCCCCGGCACAGGAAGTGGCTATCAGGCAGGCTAAAACCATGCCTATCCACAGAATGATTTTTTTCATAGATGTATGTTTGACGCAACAAGCCCTGAGATGTATAAAAGCAATACGTCTATTTATGATTATTTAACGAACTCGGATCTTAAGCCTCCTGCACCCCTCCCTGGCCCATCTGCTTTGTCATCAGCAGGAATGGGCCTGCTCGCCATCCTGTTAAGATATTTTACTGAGAGGGCTGGCAGAATTTTAGAACTTAATACAGGTGGGGTTTTGGCTTCAAGAACACAAGATCGCAGCATAATATGGCTTACAGAGAGGTTGTCTGATTTAACTCTTTATACAGCAAGGGGTTGTTTTCAATCGTTTCTGTATCGATTAACTTTTATTAACTGGATTTTTTTGTACTTTCCCGTCAATTTTCGTATATTTGCGGCTGATAATTCTATCAATAACATCAAGGCAAATAACACAATTAACACGAATATAAACATTTTTAATTTCACAATTATGAATAACTATTTGATGACCGGTGTTGCAGCCATCGCATTCTTAGCTGCAGTCACTAGCTGTTCTAGGTCAACAGACTTCTTCGATCAGGAGGCTTTTGACGAGAGGAACAGAATAGAGCAAGAATTACAAGTTAACGAGAGGTATGCCGCTGCCTTCGAAAAGGCTTTCGGTAAGGTCGGTTCTAATGTGGACTGGGGCTTCAGCAGCAGAAATGCTGGTGCACGGGCAATTACACGTGACGGTGGAGTGGTCTTTACCACTACTATTACTTTCCCGGGTGATTGTAATGCCAGCAATTTCTTGAAAGCTGTACCCGAAGGTACTAAGAAACTGCCTGCAGATGGAGGTGGGGCAAGTTCTTGGTATATTGATGCAAGTACCACCAAGGTTCGAACGTGGGCAGGTGCTAGTAAGGTTTATGTAACAGGTACCGTTGATCTATCCGCAGGAGACACAAATGCTGCAGATCCCAGATTTCAAGTATCCACAACTTCAGAAATCTATCTGCTAGAAGGCGCTACCTTAAAAATAGGCAAAGCTAGTGCCGAGAATTTCATTGGTGCTGCTGTTTATATTGCAGAAGGTGCAACACTTGAGACAGACTATCCTTTACTCCTGAACTCAGGAATTGATGTGTACAATCATGGAACAATCAACGTGAAGAATGATCTTCAGGTTAATACAAACAGCATACTTTATAATAGTGGCACTGTAAAAGCCACAGGAACTGTGAGTGCAGAAAGCAATAGTTCCAACGGTGATCAAAGCTCTATCGTAAATAATGGCTCCATAGAATGTGCAGATGTTGTAGTGAATGCAGGTGCTGTGCTGAACATTTTTGAGTGGAAGGTTTCTGGTACTACTAAGATCAATTCTAACAACTCTGGCTGGATCAACAATGGTAAATGGACGACCAAGGATTACGCTTACGTAGGCGGAAGCGAGAACGTGATCAACAATTGTTACCTTTGGGTGACGAACGACTTCGAGATGAACATTTCATCAGTGAAGGGATCATTCAAGATTAATAGTGAGGGTGGTGTGCTGGCAAGTAATTTCTATGGAGGTAGAGATTCAAGTACAGGAGCTGTTTCAGGTCCGTTCAAAATCGAGATGGCCGAGAATGCTGTCTTCGTTGTCGAGAATAATGCTCAATTTGAGTCAGGGCGTAGCGAGATTGATAATGATAAATATGCCTATGGAATCTTTGGTCCCTTAACGGGAGGATATGCCGTATTCCAGGCCAAGAATATTGTCAGAGTAGCGTCGATAGCAAATACCTGGGGTGCTGTGACCTATCGCGGACACTTATACGTTTCTGCAGAGACGCATTTTGCACAAGGGAACGACGGCATGGCTTCTCATTTGTTTATTATCGAGCAAGACGGTTTCAGTATTGATACTAATATTTATGCTGAAGGATTCAACTCTGGTGCGCCTGATATCAGCATTGATGAAACACCATGTAGCCCAGGATTCCAGGGCGGTGATCCCGTCTATCGCGTGATTGCTGAGGACCTGTCAGCAGCACAAGCTGGTGACTTCGACTTCAACGATGTTGTCTTCGATGTAATGGGGGCTACAGGTGGCAAGACCACTCTGAAGCTGATCTGTGCAGGAGGTGTGCTTCCGCTGAAAGTCGGTGGTGTAGAAGTTCACGGTTTATTCGGAGAAACAACTGCCAACGCGAATGGACAGTATCAGATGTATAACACTGGTGCCGGTCCTGATGCAGAACCTGTTACCTTTGAAGTTGACGGTGAATACAAAACTCCTGAGGAGATTAATAATATCAAGATTGAGGTCTTTAAGGAGAACCAATGGATGGAGCTTAAAGCTACCAAAGGTCAGGCTGCTTGTAAGATCTTGGTTGACAATTCGTTCAAGCCTGTTAAAGAGAGACAGAACATCGCTGACGATAATGGTAATTTCACCGACTACGTACAAGGTAAGTTCGTTGATGATTTCTGGTGGAAGTAATTACATCAAATACTTAAATATACTGAATAACTGGAAAGGGGTGTCTGCATCACGCAGACACCCCTATTTTTAGTGTGCGACGCCCGACATGGCATCATCTAATGGGTGCAAGTGCCGAGCGCTGCTTAGGAGATCTTCTGATGCGGCCGTTGCGACCGTTGCGACCGTTGCGACCGATCATTCTATAGATTTATTTAAAAATGGATATGTATATAAATATACTACAGACATATTTTTAATAAATCTATGAAATCAATGGTCGCAACGGTCGCAACGGTCGCAATTTTGTGGCACAAGTGAAATCAGGAAAAGCCAGAGTATGATACTAAAGAGCCGATAGTATGATACTAAAGAGCCCATAGTATCATACTGAAGTACCGATGGTATCATACTATCGTCACTTTAAAAACGGCCTGAAAGGCCAAAAGCTTACAGCCCAGTGCAGCGCCCTGGGGATAAAAGTAAACAGTCATCACGCCCTGTAGGGGCAAAAAGCCAATTACTGCAGCATTGATTCTTTTGCCCTTAGGATGCAGGGCGTTTGTTGTAGCCGACACTCACCCAGGGCGTTGCCCTGGGCTATAAGTAGGCTGCCCTTACAGGGCGCACTGCGAAAGTTAAATCATACTGTCTTAAAGAAACAACAGGGAAATCGTCAGTAAGATTGGTGTCAAGTGTGTGACTATGTCTGGTGTGCCGAGTGTGAGCAGGCCAAATGGGAAAGGATCATTCAGTCCTTGGATGCGACACAAGCTCCGACCGCCCCTCTTGGCGGTTGACAAAGAGGCTTTGAAGTGGACTGGCAATAGCTCTTTAGGGAATAATCGCAGGGTACGAGGGTTTTAATCGGTACCTAAACATCGTTCGCCTATACCCAAACGATTGTTCGCCTATACCCAAACGATTGAACGCCTATACCCAAACGTCAGCGCATTTTTTTTCCATTGCCATCCAGAATGTTGTTTAACGATTTTAGTTGACAACTTGGAGCCTTACTCACGATAAGGGTTGACCTGGTTAAACTTTATTTTTAATTCACGTTGACTCGTCCCTACGTTAGTCATAATTCACGTCGATTCGGATGCAAAGTTACGCATTATTTTGTATGTGCACAACTTTTCCCCGATTTTTTTTGTGGTCTTGCTGTAATTTGCTACCTTTGCAGCGCAGTCTGAAGCATAGTGGGGCTCTGTTGGGAAGCAAGCTCATGAGGAATATGTCATCCAGTTGCCTTTGACAAGTTGTTGTGTTAAGAGTCCAACGATGATAGTCGGTAATCACAGCTTGTTGATCTCCTCCGTAGTGAGGCCAGTCACCTGAGCTATCATTTCCTGTGACAATCCGAGTTCCTTCATCTGACGGGCCACTGTCAGTTTCTCTTCCGCCCGGCCTTCCGCTCGACCTTCCGCCCGGCCTTCCGCCAATCCTTTAGTCATTCCCCGCTCAAAACCTTTGCTAGAGGCAGTGCGGAAGGCTCCGTCCATATCATAGTAGACCTTCTCACTCTCCCAGTATTTGGCGTACTCTTCCTTTGAAAGATTGGCCGTCTCTGCCACGTCGAAGAACTTTTTGAAGATGCGTTCTTGCAAGGCCTTTGGCCGCTCCAACAGACGTGGCAGGTTCTTCAGGGCATAGAGCCACTTGTCGAAGAGTGTTTCCAGTTCATCCTCTGTCTTCTTGAACTTGGGCATCTCCAAGTAGATGTAGGTCAGGTTATCGTAAAATACTGTTTTCTTTTCCACATCCATCAGCTTCACTACATGGTGATAGTATTCCTCGTCATCCTTGTCCTCATCGAACACAAAGTCTAGGATGCCAATCGTGT
>JAEEQB010000015.1 GCA_016285075.1 Prevotella sp. | reverse complement strand
TAAAGTGGCACGCGAGCTGGGTTCAGAACGTCGTGAGACAGTTCGGTCTCTATCTATCGTGGGCGCAGGAGTCTTGAGTGGGCCGGCCACTAGTACGAGAGGACCGTGGTTGACAGACCTCCGGTTTGCCGGTTGTGCCGCCAGGTGCACCGCCGGGTATCCGCGTCTGGTCGGGATAAGCGCTGAAAGCATCTAAGCGCGAAGCCAGCCGCAAGATGAGGACTCCATTGAGGGTCGTGGTAGACTACCACGTCGATAGGCAGCAGGTGTAAAGACGGCGACGTCAAAGCCGAGCTGTACTAATTGCCCGAACACTTCCGCCGCGAGGCGCATGTTTTCAGCTGTATGAGCATTCGTTAGGTACTTTCCTTGCGTTGCAGTTCTTGTGTCTGTGATGTCAATCCCATACGCGGTGGCTTGCGGTGATGCGGATGTCTTTGAGTCGTCATCCATCATTTCCCATTAGTCATTTAGCGAAGCGCACATCAGGTGGTTATTGCAGCGGGGTCCCACCTCTTCCCATTCCGAACAGAGAAGTTAAGCCCGCCTGCGCCGATGGTACTGCAATGCAATGCGGGAGAGTAGGAGGCCGCCTTCTTTAGAGAACGGAGCCCTGTTCCACAGTCGTGGAGCAGGGCTTCTTCGTTTTCCTTGCTCATTGCTTACCTTTTTCAATTATTCACACCTTTGATACGCTATTGAAAATGAATAGCTATTTGTTTCGCTTTTCTGTCGTTTTTCATTATCTTTCATCTAAAGATAATAAAATCTTTATTGGACTGGCCTATAATTCAAGTTTTTTGTGTACATTTGCAGCAACTTATCAGTTGACCGAAAGCAAAGGTGTTTTATCACACCTTGCAGTGGTTAGTGATATAGAAGGCTTGAAGCTGAAGTAATTGTCATTTAATTAGAAAGGATATGAAACTACGTATCTTATTTTGTTTGTCTATGCTGATGGGTGTGCTTACCGTTGATGCACAGTTGCCCGCCGTAGACTTGAAGGATATCAGTGGAAAGGCTGTACGTACTGATACACTGCAGAATGGTGGCCGCCCATTGATTATTGACTTCTTTGCCACCTGGTGTAAACCGTGCAACCGTGAGTTGAGTGCCATCAGCGAAGTCTACGATGAATGGCAGGAGGAGACAGGTGTTAAGTTGATAGCAGTCTCTATAGATGAAGCCCATCATATTAATAAGGTGAAACCTTTGGTCGACCGTTCCGGATGGCCCTACGAAGTATTGCTTGATCCGAACAGTGACTTCAAACGGGCTTTAGGCATTCAGCTCATTCCTTATACATTGATTATAGATGGCAAGGGACGTATAGCCTATAAGCATCAGGGCTATACTGACGGAGCTGAGGAGGAACTGATAGAAGAGGTAAGGAAGATCTGCGCTTCTGCAGGGGAAAAAGATAAATGATAAGTGGTAAAAGATGAGTAGTCGGTTACTGTGGGCGATGGCTGTGGCGTTGCTGCTGGCGGAATCCTGCTTGCCCTTGATGGGACAGGAGTCTGGAGGAGGGGGCGTTACTGTGACAGGAAGTGTACAGAGTGATGTGCTGATTCCTCAGAAGGACGAGACGATCGGCATTACTGAGGTGGACGACTGGGCACAGACCAACAGCTATGCAGAAGTCGTGCTACAGAGCAAGTTCGTGGATGCAGGACTACGTGTGGAATACTTGGAACATCCGCTGCCAGGCTATGAACGCGACCTTCAGGGTTGGGGCATAGGCAGTGCCTATGTGAAGGGTCATTTCAGGAATGTGGAACTGACGGCTGGAAGCATCTACGACCAGTTTGGATCAGGCTTCATTTTCCGCACCTACGAAGAGCGTAGCTTAGGCGTTGACAACGCGTTGATCGGTGGCAGGCTCCTATATAAACCGGTCTCGGGCGTTACCATGAAGGTGCTGTCGGGTAAGCAGCGTCGCTATTGGAAACTGAACGACTCCTGGATATCAGGTGCAGACGTGGAGGTGGATCTGGATCAATGGATCAAGCCTCTGAGGCAATCGGACAGCTACCTGAGTGTTGGCGCTTCGTTTGTGAACAAGCATGAAGGTGAGGAGGATATTATGACAGATGCCTTGCATAAGCTGAACCTCCCTACCCATGTTAATGCCTTTGACGTGAGAGCCCGGTTCCAGAAAGGAAACGTGAGCCTGCTGGCTGAATATGCCGGAAAATCGCAGGATCCCTCTTTCGACAATGGTTATATCTACCGTCGTGGCCATGTGGCCATGTTGTCGGGTTCTTATTCTAAACGTGGCGTCAGCCTGCTGCTGCAGGTGAAACGCAGCGACAATATGACTTTCCGCAGTCGTCGCACCATGACGGGCATCTCTTCGTCCATCAATCATCTGCCGGCTTTCACTATGGAGCATACCTATGCCCTTCCTGCCTCCTATCCCTACGCTACCAATCCTAATGGCGAATGGGCCTATCAGGCCGAGGGAGCTTATACCTTCAAGCCCAAGACACTGTTCGGTGGTCGTTATGGCACAACGCTGAAGCTGGAGTTCTCGCATGTCCATGCCATCGATCAGCAGCCGAAGACCCTGAACGGGCAGGTGGCAGGTTCTGACGGCTATCATTCTGATTTCTGGAAATGGGGCAACCAGACCTATTATCAGGACTTGAACGTGCAGGTGGAGAAGCGCATCACCAAGTCGCTTCGTATGAACCTGATGTATATGAACCAGTTGTATAACATGACGGCCATAGAGGGTGAGGGCGGGATGATCCATGCTGACATCCTTGTGGGCGAAGCCAAATACCGCATCAGTCCCCATCTGAGCCTGCGTAGTGAGCTTCAGTATCTCTTTACCAAACAGGACGAGGGCGACTGGGCCTTTGGCTTACTGGAACTGTCGATGGCTCCCCATTGGATGGTGAGTATCTCTGATAATTATAATGTCGGTGACACACACGTACATTATTATATGGGTTCTGTAGCCTACAGCACCGGAGCTCATCGTCTGCAGGTAGGCTACGGTCGTACCAGGGCCAGTTACCAATGTTCTGGAGGTGTGTGCAGGTTTGTTCCTGCGAGCAAAGGTCTTTCGTTGTCGTATAACTATAACTTCTGACGAGATGAAACAAGCATTCTGCATACTGGCGATGATGCTGACGGCTATAGCCTGTAGTGAAATCCCTGAGGACGAGCGTTTGGTCTATGTAGAGCCGCCCGCAGTCAACAGGGCTGTGCTAATTGAAGACTTTACCGGTCAGCGTTGTGTGAACTGTCCTAATGCCATCATTGAGATAGAACAGCTGGAACAGCAGTATGGCAAGGAGAATGTCATAGCCGTGGGTATCCATTCCGGTCCGTTGGCAGTGTGGAACAGTGACCGCCTGACAGGTTTGCGTACGCAGGTCGGCGACACCTATTATGATTATTGGCAGGTGGAAGTGGAGCCGTCGGGGCTCATCAACCGGAAGGGTGGGGTAGCCCTGCAGACTCAGTGGCAGACGATGGTTCACAATGCCCTGCAGCAGCCTTCACCCGCCAATCTCTCGTTGACTTGCCACTCTTCTGCATCCGACGGGCTGTCGGCAGAGGTCAAAGCTGTTGTGCATCAGTCTGTGTCAGGCCATCTGCAGCTCTGGCTGACGGAAGATTCTATCGTGGCTCCTCAGATGATGCCCGATGGACAGATGAACTCTTCCTTCGTCCATAACCACGTGTTGCGCAAGGCTGTCAATGGTGACTGGGGAACTCCCGTTGACTGGCAGCCGGGTCAGGAGTATGTATTACCTTTCCGTGTTGACCTGGACGAAGGATGGAACAAGAACCATCTTTCCCTGGTGGCGTTTGTCTATGATGATGGTGGTGTGCAGCAGGTCGTAAAGCTACCCTTCGGCCAACATGAAGCGCCCCTAAATGATCAATGAAGTATGAATAAAGATAAAGGATTATGAAAAGACTATTATCACTATTGTTACTCTGCCTGGGTATGACATTGGTCAGTCAGGCACAGACGTTTGAGTTCCGCTATGGTGGACAATCCCTTCCCGATGGCGCCACGGTGACCATCAAGGCAGAGCCGGATGTGTTCTTCCCAGAAGAGTTGAACTGTGAGACGAATCCTTCCAGCGACCCGATGAACGGGCTCCTGTTAGCATCCATCAGTGGCGCTGACCTTTCAGGGTCGGCTACATTGGAGATTCTCAGCAACACCCTCAGTCCTGCTCGTATCCAGTGGTGCATGGGAGGAAACTGCGTGATCATGAAAACCTCTTCGCTCCAGAAGGACTTTAAAACTGAGAAGGGTGTGACACAGGTGCAGTTCGATGCTTCCAATGTCAAGGAGGGACGCCTGGAGGCTGTCCTCCGTGCAACGGTGAGTGGAGAGCAGCACACGGTGAACATTGTGATGACCAATGGGCAGACTGCCACCACCCAGCAACTCTGGTGGACAAACCACGATGCCGATGAGAATGCCGGATGGTATTATCAGAACACGCCTCAGAATGGTCGCTACAATGCTGCCACCTTCATCCCCTACGACTTCGTTGGCGGTGAGGGAACCACCATCGACGGCTTCAGCTTCTTCCCCTATTCCCTGGCCATGGCCAACGTGCAGGTATGGGTATCCACTCGGCTACCGGAACCGGATGGCAGTGGCTGTCTGGAAGTAAAGGATGTCGGTGAACTCAAATTCGAAGAGTTCAACGACGTGCTCTTCAGCCGTGGTTACGAGATCCCTGAAGGGGGACTTTATGTAGGCTTCTCGTTCGATATCATCGATGTCAGTATCAGGGAGGGCAATCGTGCCCTGCTTCGCACCCTGACCTCGTTGACCCGTAATGGGGCGTTCTTCCTGAACTCACCTGACGGTGCCGGTTGGAAAGAGGTAAGTGGTAATCTGGTGTCCAGGGTATGCTTCGGCAGCGACAACTTTACCGATCATCGTATTACACCCTACGACTTCGATCCCGTCTATACCATGAAGGGCACTACTACGCAGGTTCCTGTCTACTTGTTGAACTATGGTATCAGCGATATTACCGACATTTCTTATGTTGTGACTTCCGATGGCGTGGCCTCTGCCGAGCAGCATGCCTCGGCTTCTATTCCAGGCATTGCCTCTCATGGTGGTTTCTGCGAAGGCAGTTTCCTGCTTACTCTGTCTGCCGACAATGAGTGCACGCCCAAGGAAAAGCTGGTTACCATCACCAAGATCAACGGAGTGCCGATAGATGGCAACAAGGTCAGAGGTATGCTGACCACCCTTGACTATCAGTCCAGTCCCACGCTTCTCATGGAGGAGTTTACCGGCACTTGGTGCGGCTGGTGTACACGTGGCTTCGTGGGACTCCAGCTGGTGAACGAGACCTATGGCGATAGGGTGCAGACCATCGCCCTCCATTACGGCGACCCCATGGAGACTTCTGCCTACAGTTGGTTTAGTTCTGGTTCCTATCCCAAAGCCACGGTGAACCGAGGCACTCTGGTGGATCCCTACATAGGAATTGTCAATCACATTGAAAACGTGCTGAAGACAACATTCCCCGGTGAGATCACTGCCACGGCCTGCTGGGCTGACGAGGCCAAGACCTCCATTCGCATAGATACCCGCACGAAGCTGGGCTTCAATGCACCAGACTCTCCCTTTGCCATCGGCTATGTGCTGGTAGAGGACGGAATGAAGGGCACTACTTCAGAATGGGCTCAGTACAATTTCTACTCCAACAATCCAGCAGATGCAGGTAATGACCCCCGTTTGATGGAACTGGTGACCAAGCCACAGACCATCATTGATATGGTTTACGACCATGTAGCCATCGATGGCTGGGGCGTCCACTATGGTGTCAACGGCTCCATCAGTGGTCAGGTGGTCTCAGGCAAGGAGATTGAGAGCACTTATCGTGCAGATATCTCTGCCAATGGTAAGATCCAGGATAAGTCCAAGCTCTATGTCGTTGCGCTGCTCATCGAAAAGGCCACGGGTAAAGTCTATGCCGCTGGCAAGGCCCTCATTGGTGACTATCAGCCCTCCGGACTTCAGCCTTCCACCTGTGCCGAAGTCATTGCAGGTGCCGATGGCGACACCTTCCGTGTGACAGGCATCTGTAAGTCCATCTCCAATACTACCTATGGCAATTGGTACTTGGAGGACGAGACCGGCCAGATCTACATCTATGGAACTCTTGATGCCCAGGGAAAGACGAAGAACTTCTCCAGCCTGGGAATAGAAGTGGGTAATGAGGTTACTGTGGAAGGTCCTAAAAAGACCTTTAACGGAACCGTTGAACTCGTCGACGTGAAAGTGTTGGATATACGTAAGCCCAGCGTTATTGTCACATCTGTCTCACCAGCCGGTGCTGTCGTTCCTAAGGAAGGCGGTGACGTGACAGTCACCATGGCCAACTTCGCTCCCGGCATCATAGTCAATACCCATGTTCCCCTGTTGGCCAGCACCTGGCTGAAATACGACTACATCGTCAATGGCGAACAGCTGATCATCAACTTCCATGTTGCAGCCAATGCAGGCGACCAGCGCTCTGCCGATGTCAAGCTTATATGCAGTGGCGAGAAGGCCTATTCACTGGTGACCATCTCCCAGGAGACCGGTGTGGATACCGGTATAGCAGGCTTCGACCAAAATGGAAAAATGGTCGATGAGGAATGGTATAACCTGAAGGGACAGCGTCTCAGCGAACCACCCGCTCAGGGCCTCTATCTCCGTAAGGGTAAGAAAGTCTATGTGAAATAAAGAAATAAACACGAAAAAGGGGTGCTCCAACGGGCACCCCTTTTTCGTGTTTATACAATAAATTGGCGATGCCTGCGTTATTATAGAGTATGCAGTGGACAGACAGAATCCGTCAGGTAAAGATACTCTTGGTCATAGCGGCAGTGATTATCGCCGTTGTCTCCCTCTTGGTCTCTCACTATTTAGTGCGTGACCTGCAGCGTGAGGAACGTGCCAAGATGGAGACGTGGGCCGAGGCCCTGCGGGCACTCAACGAAGCCGACGAGAGCACTGACCTGACACTGGTGCTCAATGTCATCCAGGGCAACAACACCATCCCCGTCATTGTGATGGACTCTGCCGGGACAGTCACCGACTATCGCAATATCCACATGGATGAAGACACCGCAGAGGATTCCGATGCCTATGTCAGTGCCTATGCCCAGCGTATGCTGCGCTCAGGAGACTATATCAAGATAGAGTCCGACGACTCCGTAGACTACCAGTTGGTGTGCTACGATGAGTCCACACTCCTCAAACGTCTCACCCAGTGGCCTTACGTCCAGCTGGGCATCGTCATGATCTTCGTCGTGGTGGCCATCTTTGCCCTGCTCTCATCGAAGAAGGCCGAGCAGAACAAGGTGTGGGTAGGTCTGTCGAAGGAAACGGCTCACCAGCTGGGCACCCCCATCTCCTCGTTGATGGCATGGGTGGAGATTCTGAAGGAGCAGTATCCTGATGACGAGCTCATTCCCGAGATGTCGCAGGACGTCCGACGGCTGGAGCGTATTGCCGAACGTTTCTCGAAGATTGGCTCCCTGCCCGAACCCGTCGATTCCTCCATGAACGAAGTGCTGGAACACGTCACCGCCTACATGGACCGCCGCACGTCGAAGAAGGTGGAGATAGTGCGCCGTCTGCCCGACCATGATGTCGTTGTCAAGATGAACGCCTCGCTCTTTGAATGGGTCATTGAGAACCTCTGCAAGAATGCCGTTGACGCCATGGAAGGCTCTGGCCGCATTGTGCTGACGCTGCTGGAGGAGTCGGGAAAAGTGGTGATAGAAGTGGCCGACAACGGCAAGGGCATCCGAAAGAAAGACCTGAAGAACGTTTTTACGCCAGGCTTCACCACAAAGAAGCGTGGCTGGGGTCTCGGCCTTTCCTTGGCGCGCCGCATCGTAGAGGAATACCATCACGGTCGCATCTTCGTCAAGCAGTCCGAAGTGGGCGTTGGCACCACCTTCCGGATAGAGGTGAAGGGTAATAAGTGTTGAGTGTTCCGCAACTGAACGAAAGCCCTCCCGCAACAGAACGAATGCCCTTCCGTAAAAGAACGAATGCCCTTCCGTAACAGAACGAAAGCCCTCCCGTAGCTCTGAGGGTGAGAGCCCGTAGCAAAGCGGGAGTTTGCTCGTAGCTTCGCGGGAGTTTACCCGTACCATACGATTTTTCAGCGACCGCTGCCGAAATTGGCAGCGGCCGCCAACGAAAATAGCAGCGGCCGCTGCTAATATCGGCAGCGGCCGCTGAAAACCTATTTTTAAGTCACCGATGCTTCTACTCGGCTTTCTTACCTATCTGCACGTTCGTGTTGCCCGTCACTGCAGCATTGTTACCTCCTCCGTAGACGTTACCACGGATATCAGCACCCTTAATGGTGTACTCCTTGTAGTAGGTCGTGCCAGATGAAGGGGCTACGGAAGTACCAGTGACTTTAGTATATGTATACGGAGATTCTGTAGTTCCTTCTCCAGAACGGGTATATAAGCCAGCTACGTTCGTAGGCACATCAACCACAGCCATATACTCATCAGCCCCCATCTTGGTACCGATATTCACGTTCGTATTTCCATCGACCTTTGCCGCATTACCGCCACCGAAGACATTACCGATAGCTCCGATAGCATCTTTCTTATGGCCAGGGATTGTAACGGTGATCGTCTTTGTTTCCTCAATACGATTGCCATCTCCATCCACCTCGAAACCTCCATTTGAAGTCCTTTTGAACTCAGAGAACTTGATTTCCTTTATCTCATCTTGGGTCGTTTCTTTAGAAGCCCATTTACCTTCCGTCACATCGATGTTCACATGGGTATCACCCTTCACCACAGCCGTCTCACCATAGCCTCCACCATAGATTTCACCGATGCTGGTAAACGACTTGACGTTTACGGTGGGACCGTCTTTACGACCCTTTGAATGGTCATTCTCATCCTTCCATGGAGCCGTATAGGCCGCCTGGTTGCCACCGCCATAGAGTTGTCCGATGACAATGGGACGACAGCCTGTTTCCTCGATATTCACCACGATAGGACCGTTGATAGTACCACTGATGTTGTTACCGCCAAATACACGATCAAAAGTACCGTTGGTAATAGTCATTGTCACACCGCCCTGCACATCAGCATCCTGAGCGCCACCGTAGGCTACAGACAAACCTGGGATACAAGCCATCAGCAGTTTCGCTTCAGCATCCATCGGTGCACTCTTGCCGCCACCGTATGCCTCGTCAATCTTGAAGTTACATCCTTCCATATCCTGAAGCATCGTCACGGCCGCCTCACGCACATTACCTCTTGTGTTGGAACCGCCGAATACCCGATGCACCAATCCACCATAGATATCCACCGATGCCTTGCCTGATCCGTAGACATAATTGTTTAAGAAGGTTTCGTTGGTCAGTCGCTCATCCTTAGTGTCATAATCCGCCATGTCTTGTTCATTCGTGTAGTCCCAATAGTCCTTAAAGCCAACGTTTGCACCGGGATTAGTAATCAAGGTGCTGCCATTCTTGGAAATCTTATCAAAACCGTTACCGCCACCAAACACTTCTTCGATTTCATACGTACCATTGACAACCACATGTGTAGCTGGCACAGAAGCGGCATTACCACCGCCATACACCTGCTTGATACTCGTCAAGTCACAACCGTCGATGATGACATTTGTCTGGGCTATTCCTCTTGTTGTGGCATCGTCAGGATAATAGGCCGCCAAATTGCCGCCACCATAAACGGCAGTCATTTCGTAAGTGCCAGAATCCTTAGTAGGCTTAGCCATTACACGCGAGTCGTTCTTCTTCACCGTCTTATAGACGTGAACAGTGACATCTTTCTGTGGACTACCGTTCAGGTTGTTACAACCGAAGATGGTACCCTTCACCTCGCAGTCGCCGTAGGTGGTGGTGGTAGTGGCGCCTTCGCCCTCTCCAGTTGTCGTAGTAGTTGGTTCGTTCAGTTTCACTAACACAGTACCATATACCTTGGCCTCAACAGCGGAAACGGCAGGCTGAGCCTCCACAGCGGGTTCATATCCATCTTCACCTACCGTACCTTGTGCGGGCGTAGCCGCCACTGCATCCTTGGCCAGTCTTCCTAAGCCGCCGCCATACACATTGCGGTTGATGGTGCCGCCCTTCAGGTTGACTGTTGTAGTGGGATCGACGGTTTGATCTGCTACTCCATCGCCATCGGTATCAACTGAGTTTGTAGTATTTGTGTTGGCCAACGAGCCGCCACCGTACACATCCTCCGCTATCGTTCCACCATGTATGTTGACAATAACACTTCCTTTGGTAAGACCCAGCTCGCCGCCGCCAAAAACGGAACCACTGACAGTCGCATTTCCATCAATGGTCACTTCGGGGTGGGTTGCTAAAGCCAACGTTTCAAGATACGTTGAATAGTCAGACTCACTCGTGAGATAATCCCAAGCAAATCGATCGTCCCCTACTAGTTGTTCCCAACCATCCTTGAGCGACATACGTCTTGATTGTTTCGAAAGGTCTTCATCAGAATTATTAAAATGAGGCGTGACACCTTTACCGGCACCAAAGACGTCTTTTACGATGGTGGCATGGCCCTGAACGGTAACAAAGCAATACCCACCGCCTTGCAATATAGACGGCATTTTCTGAGAGTCAAGGGCATATCTGCCCACCGAGGCAATCTGTCCGCCGCCATAGACACTTTGTTCAACCTTAGCATTGCCTTCAACAGTGACAGTAGTATTACCACGCACCAGGGCAGAGTATCCATGTGTCTCTACACCTGCACCGCCACCGAAGACGCTACCCATAATAGTAGGAGTGATTGTACCTCCGGCTGTTCCGATTCCATTTCCTATCTTCACTTGGGTATCAGTCTCCACGCGGCCTACCTCGCCGCCGCCATAGACGTTGTGGCTCACCGTGCCGTTTTTGATGTCGACATTCGCGCTGTATGCGATACCTTTCTCACACCAGAAGGTGTCGTCCTTACCCCTACCGGCTCCATACACATGTCCATTAATGACCGCAGAACTACCATCAACAGTCACATTGCAAACGCCTGTGTTCTTTTCATTGCCTGTAGTATTGTTAGCACCGTTAGTATCTTGCCAAGTAAACGTCCTCATATCTTGAGAAACGGTAAATGTTCCTACACAGCCTAACTCACCACCACCATAGACATTGCCTTTGATGGTGCCACCTGTGACAGAAACGCTGGTTTCCTTTTTCACCAAAGCGAATTCATTAATTGTGGCATTCTCGTTTCCACGTGCTGCACCAAAGACATTACCGTCGCCATTTGTACCATCAACGCCTATAGTACCGCCACTGACGTTAATCGTGGTTGTTCCACCGCTGACAGTCGTTGTCGTAACATTATTGGCAGTTGTGGTAACAGTTTTACCCACCGAACCCATGGCACCGGCACCATAGACGTTGCGGACGACTTTACCACCGTTGATGTTAACCGTAGCATCGCCAAGCACAATACCGGCTAAGGGGTTAAAGGTGTCATCAGTACCATCGCCATTAGAGTCGTACATGTCCGTACCGCAGCCACCGCCATAGACGTTGCCACGGTATGGATAAGCAGCACCGCCCTTTGTGAGTGATTGTCCATTCTCTGTGTAGGTAATCTCCGCATCAGTTTCAATACCTATAGTACCTTTATTAACATCCACCAGAGTATTGTTGAAAGTATGGCCATTCTCGCCACTACCATAGACAGTACCCTTGATGGAAGGTCCTCCGCTGGAAGTGGAATTGCCAATTACCACATGAGTATCGTAAACCCATGCCAGTCGGTCGTTGGGGTCAACAGGAGTTGCACCTTGGGATGGAGCAACCGGAGCGGCTACATCACCTCTTGACGAGCCGAACACCATACCGTTCTCATGACCGTTGATACCAATGGTACCACTTTCGACGATGACCTCAGCCTTACCAGTGCCGTCAGTCCAACTGGTAGGTACACCTGTAGTGAAGTTAAAGGTTCCTACTGAGCCGTAGGCACCACCACCATAAATATTATGGTATATAGTAGGCGTGCCGGTGATTTTGACCAACGTGTTGTTCTTGATGAGACCGGCATTAGCAGTAGTAAGGCTGCCCTTTCCGCCGCCATAGACGTTACCCATCGTAGCACCGCCGAAGCCATCCTGGTCGTAGCCAATGGTTCCGCCGCTGATATTGATCTCTGTACCCACGCCCATATCTTCATTCTTACTGTTCTTGGCAGTATGGCTACCCTGCACAATGGCCAACTCGCCACCGCCATAAACACTGCCCTTCACATCGCCACCAGTCATGGTAATCTTAGTGCTGCCTGCAACACGACCGCCAATCTTTTCTTCTGTGGAGGTGTCGTTTTCGCTACCCATGCCACCACCGAAGACACTACCGAAGGTATACACATCATTTGTCTGAGCACTTTGGCCCTCACCTGTGGTAACAGACTCTGTCACAGGAGTGCCGATATCGGCCGAATCACTGATATCAATCTCTGTTGTACCGCCCTCTGTTGTACTGCCATTGGTATAAGGTATCACCGCACCCAGCTCGCCTCCGCCATAGACATTACTCTTTATATGACCACCAGTGATGGTCAGCTTGGTCTGCTTGACACAACCCAGTTTCCACCAGTCAATACCATCAATAAGCGTTTGACCGTCCAATTTTGTCTGGCGACCCATGCCACCTGCGAAGACGTTGCCTCCCTTGGTGTGTGTCAAACGGCCAGAGGCATCAAACTCCGTCTTGGGGATGTAGTTGTGCGCTTTCCAAGTAGCCCAATTCTCAGAAGTCCACTTGCTTATGTCTGTTTGAGTGATAGTATTCGGAATATTAGATGAATTGGGCACGATATATTCATAATCATTACCAATCGTACCACCGCTGATGGTGATGTCGATGTGGCCACGACCATGAGTAAAGCCGCCTTCAGGAACAAAGCCTTCCTCAGTATCAGCATCTGCCCGCATCTCGCCATAGCCTGGTGTTGGCTGATTATTTGTCGTTTCATCGAAGAGTCCATAGCCCACAGAACCGAGTCGTCCGCCGCCGTAGATGGAGCCGAGCATCGTACCGCCATTGATATTCATGGTGACGCTTCCGGCAACATTTCCAGCAGTATAGGCATCACCACCGAATCCACGGCCACCGCCAAACACGTTGCCATCGACGTAACTGGTGCCCCAAGTGCCGATGGTGGGGCCGGAGGCCGCAACAGCAGGCTGATAGCCTTCCTCGCCCTCTGTCCCTACGGCTGCTGTCGCTGCCGTGCCAATGGTCATCGTCACGTCGCGCAGCACGTGACCATCCTCACCACCGCCGAACACAGAGCCGTAGATTTTGCCGCCGATAATCTCAACCACGACATCCTTCACATTCGTGTCTTTGTTGAATAATACGCGCTGGTCACCCTTACCTGCACCGAAGAGGTAGCAGGTGACGGGGTGAGCGTCAATCTGGGCAAGCGTGCGCGGCACACCCACCGTGCCGCCGGTCATCTTGACTGTCGCTGTGCCGTCCACATTGGTGGCCTCGTTACCGCCATAGACGTTGGTCAGGATATGGCCGCCACTGATGGTCACATTTGTATTACCCTTCACCCATCCTGCGCTCATGATGTATTGGCTTACACCCTTTGCAGTATCAAAGTAAGGCACACTACCAGAGCCGCCGCCGAACACATTGCCGTAGAAGGTATGGCCATCTGTAGCAATACGTCTGCCGCCTTTAGTCGATTGAGCTTCACTCTGTGCATCAACTTTCGGGTATTTATCCAGATCTCCCGTTGCGTTAGCATTCGGGTCATAAGGTGCGAACAAATCTTTCTTACCATCGTTATCAGTATCCATTCCATAATCCCAGCTGGCACATTCCAAATCTTCTGTTGGTTCGTAACCATCAACCCAAACACCGTCTTCATATGGCGTATTTGCGTTCTTTCCGCAACCAATCTGTCCGCTCTTGATATTCACATTGGTATCGAACTGAACAATACCATTCATGCTACCGCCATAGACGGAACCCTTGACAAACGGATTGCAGTTGCTGTCGTTTTCATCACCGATGGTCACTGTGGTCTGGCTGGACAAGGCAAGCGTTTTAATAAATGCGATATATTCATTCACATCACCAAACCAATCCCATCCATCTTCATTGTTCCTACTTCTGGGCTTATGTCCGACCTCATTAGAATCATAAGCATAATTCTTTGGCAAGATACCCTTTCCTGCTCCAAATACATGTCCTGCGTCATCGGGAGCATCATCAGCAGGTATAACATCATTTACCTTATGATACATCTTCATGGGGGTGTCTGGACCAATGACGGCATTACCTAAAACATTGACAGTACAAAAACCGCTATTCACGTCTTTCAATGCGTATGGCCTTCCTTTTACCGCATCTGTATATCCTTCTGCTATAGCGGCTGCTACGTCTTCGTCTGTTCTGGGAACTTTATATCTGGCCACTGAAGCAATCTCACCACCGCCATAGACGTTGTGTTCAACCTTGGCATTGGCCTGAATGGTGACAGTCGGGTTACCACGCACCAAAGCAGCGTAGCCATGCTCCTCATCGCCCTTACCACCGCCAAATACGCTGCCTTTGATATCGGGGTTACTTGTGGTTGTTCCTGTGAGTCCTATTGTTACCGTCGTATTCATTTCGACACGGCCTACCTCGCCGCCGCCATATACGGAACCGTTCACCGTGCCATTGCCAATGATGACATTTGTATTGCCATCAGGATAGCCATCAGGATAATTATCTTTGTCAGCACCTGCGCCATCTTTTCCAATCATGGCTTTATTACACAAGAAATTGTCCGCAACACCCTTGCCGCCACCAAAGATATTGCCACCAACTTTTTCTCCATTAACTGATTTGCTAGTTATCTTTACACCCGATGCGTCTGAAAATGCTACACTTGTATAGGTGTCTGTTTCCTTCTTCGCACAGATATTCACAAACGTATTACCTGTGACATCAGCCTCATTACCACCACCATAGACATTACCAACAATGTAGGCACCCTTGACGGTTGCAAGTGATTCATCCACATTCTCCGTATTGTCATCATCAGGAATGGAAGTTAGGTTCACCGTTGTTGCCGTACCGATATTTACCGTAGTGCTACCTTCAATCTTAGCAGCATTGCCGCCACCGAATACATCGCCGATGATGCCCAGTTTATCAGAGTTATCCGTAGGTGGAAGTCCCAACGTATTCATCTTGTCAGAAACGCTGCTGGTATGTTTTCCCGGAATCATATTGATGTTTACGATGGGATCGCCGTAGAGTGTAGCACCGGCACCATAGCCACCACCGTAAACCTTGTCTATCTTCGTACAAGAGATAATGTTCAGTTCCGGCTTGGCATAAGGAGCCGTTTTTCTAACGTCCATGCCTGCCATCGTTGTAACAGCTGGTGTGTATCCTTCAGCACTTTGATCTGTTATAGCAGCCATAGCAGCTGTCCTTGACTTATAGACAGGCGCTTCAGCTGTACCAGCATTATAATAGCCATACATCGAGTACTCAGCTTCGTTACCTCCAAGATAGAGTTCGTCAATTTCGATAGGAACGGCAGGATTACAATCGGCCGTCTCCTCAATGTTCAGTCTAATACGCCCCAAGATATAACCTCCTGCGTTATTACCGCCAAACACCTTGCCAAACTTACCGCTGGTGATGGTCAGCATCACGTCACCATTTACGTTGGCATTGTCGGCACCAGCATAGACCACTGGAATCTTTTCATCAGGCTTACAGCCCATGACCATGATCAGGTCACCGTTCACATCGGCATCCTTACCTGCACCGACAAGCTTTTCTACATCCAGCGGACATCCAGCATTCGTTGAATGATCAGTTTCTGAGCCTGTGCCCGTATCAATGCTGACATTACCAAAAATCGTTCCTCTCTTGTTGCTACCGCCGTAGGCCCCATGTACAAGACCACCTGTCAGCAAAGTAGTGGCATTACCATTGACATCTGCTCCAGAGTTGTCAATCCAGTCCGTACCATTCAGCGTGTATGGATCTTTACCATTACCACCACCAAACACCTCATTGATTTCATAAGCACCACGAACAAGTACATTGGTCTCTGGAGCTTCGGCAGCGTTGCCGCCACCATAGACACTCTCGATACTGACTTCGCAAGTCTCAATTCTCACATAAGCCTTCTTGCCCGTAGCAGTAGGGGCATAGTTAGCCAGGTTACCACCACCATAGACGGCTGCAACATTATAACTGTGAGCAGCATTCTCATTTTTTAAGTTATCTTGGGCCGTTCTCTCAGAGTTGCCTTTCACCGTCTTCCAGACCGTTACCCTCACGTCGCCCTGCGGTGAGCCGTTCAAGTTGTTACAGCCAAAGATACGGCCACTTTTGATAACATCAGAATGGTCACCTGTGTATTTAGTAATATAGAAGCCCGTGGCAGATGAACCGCTGGTACTACTGCCCAGATTCACATTGATATCGCCATAAACTGTGGCTTCTACTCCTTCTACACCCTCAATGGGTTCCACCTTCCAGTCGTCTGTTGTCTTGCCGTAGGCGGGATCGCCTTCTTGGGCAGCGTCTATTTCTTCTTGAGTATATTTCTCGCCCGCTACCGCAGTTACTTCAATACGTCCCAGTCCGCCACCGTAGGCATCGCCCATGATGATACCGCCCGTCAGATTGACGGTGGTGGTGTTGGTCGAAGTTGAGGAGACGGTAGCGTTGTTGATGTTCGTATTTGCCAGAGCACCGCCGCCATAGACATCTTTCTCCACCGTGCCCGCTTTCATGTTTACGGTCACACTGCCACCAACGGTAGCCAGATTTCCGCCGCCATAGACGTTGCCATGAACCCTAGGCCCCGTTGGTGTATCCTGTGCCGTTGCCGTACTACCCGTCAGCAGCGTCATCGCCGCCATAACCATTGCCCAGAGGACTATTCTAAAAGTATCGTTCATATCTTGTTTCATATCTTGTTCTTATTCTTTATTCATCTTCTTGCGCCCCTTGTCGGTGCTCAGGCCGTGGCACTACTACTGATTCTGCTTATCAGTTCCGGCGCAGTGAGGTCGCGCATTATGGTGAAGGCAAACCACTTCTTACCCAGGTCCTTCAACGAGGCCCCGATGTGGTACACCTCATCATCTATCAGCAGGAACCGGTCGTGGGCACGATTGAAGTGCTCCTGCACCGTCTCGTCCACATAATTATCTATTAATATGATGCGATGCTTTGCCTTGTGAATCAGTTCGCTCACAAATCGGTAGGCATCGAATATCTGGCCGTCATAAAAGATACCCTCCACCGGCGGCTGATTCGTACGCACAAAGAAGTCTATCTTCTCTTGATGGTCTGCGGGAGTAGATTCAATCTGCAAGAAGCGTTGTTGTTCCGTCTGAGTATGGGCATCGAGACGAGCATCAAGACGCTGCTCCACCTGTAGCAACCGCTGGTTAAATGCATAGCCATGAAGCAAATAGTCTTTGATGACCTTGTTAGCCCACTGGCGAAATTTTGTGCCTCGCTGGGACTTTACGCGATAGCCGACAGAGATGATGACATCAAGTGAGTAAAATGGAACAGGTTTCTTAACACCATTAACGTGTAAAAACTGCACGTTATTGATCCTTTCAAGTTCACCTTCTCTAAACACATTTATAACATGGCGACGTATATTTGATTCTTCCCTGTCAAATAATGCTGCCATCTGGTTAGTCGTCAGCCACACGGTATCATCCTCCAGCCTGACCATTCCCGGGCATAGCCCGCCTACCCGTAGCCTTTCAAGTCTTACGGTCTCGTCGGGCTGGTAGAGGATGATCTCACCCTGCTGTGCTGTCTTATGAGCTATCTCGTTTGTCATTTACCTTGTTCTTATTCTTCCATCTTCCATCTTCCATCTTCCTTCTTCCATCATTGCTGAATGTTCACCTCAGTACTGCATTGAACCTCACCTTTATCTCCACCTCCAAAAACATTTCCATGCACTACAGTTTCACCTTCCAAATTGACAGTAACCTTTTGGCTTGTGATATTGGAATTAGTGACGACATAACTCGACTCGCCGCCACCGAAGACATTTCCTGAACCCTCTTTGAGAGTTTGGGAGCCTTCCTCACCTTCAAGAGTTCCTATCACGCTTTTGCCTTTGATAGTGAGGGTAACACTACCTTCCACCGAACCGAGGTTAGACTTATCCAGATTCTCGGTGGTATAGAGAATATGATTAACTTTATCGATTGCGGAGTTAGTATTATTAACTGTTTCTTTGTGCTGCCAAGTATATGTTTTCGGTTCGTAATCTACCTTTGACTCATACTTTACACCAATACGATAGTTACCCAAATCTGTATAATAATAGGGTTCCGTTTCAAAACCAATAGCATCTACCACGACAGGAGGATTTGATGCAGAGAATCCTGCGCCGAATACATTACCTTTTACAATACAGCCGTCGAGGGTGGATGTGACTGAGCCTACTACCTTGCCAAGGCTACCGCCACCATAGAAGTTATTGTTGATGGTGCATCCTGTTAAGGTAGAGGTGACGCCATGAGTAGTTGCCAAAGAGAACTTGACAAAGTCTATGAGAATACGTGCCACGTTGGTCTTGTTATCCGACATTGGCAGGAATTGGTAGAAAAATTGAGTAGAGACTCCTCCGTATGTGGCATTGTATTCTTGCTTATACTGTTGATTAACCCAAGTATTCCATCCAATATTTGTTACATTATTCTGATTGCTGGGTGCATAGCGGCTGTAAGAGTTGCCGCCGTAGCCGGCACCGAAGAAGGTGCCAAAGGTGCAGCCTGTAGCATTGGTGGTGACGGTCTTGCCTTCGCTCATGTCACCGAACTTTGGACCGCCGCAGAAGATGCCCACATGGCTGTCGACGATGGTGGTGCTGAGGTTGCCCGTCACAGGTTTTGCTGCGTTGAGGCCGCCGGCATAGAACTCCTTGATGTCGGCGTTCTGGATCTGCCAGGTGATGTTGCCTGTATTGTCGGCACCATTGGCTTTGCCGATGCCCTCCATGGCGGCACCGCAGACGGTGCCGAAGTGACCACCATTGATGTAGCACTCGGCATTATCTGCGTAATTGTCGAGATTGGCATTGGCTACATAAAGTCCCGTGAGGTAGAACTCATCGAAATCGCCACCAGTAACCGATATGGGGGAGTGTTTAGTTGGCTGGAATCGATTTCCTCCACTTGATTGGTTTTTATCTTGGTGACAGCCTGTGTGGAACTCCTTGAACCACACGTTACCTCCTACATGGATGTAAGGTATCTTGTTTGATCTGCCTTTTTGATTGTAACTCACCCATTGCTCCATAACGCCGCCCTGAACGATGAGGGCATCGGTCTCGCTTCTGGTCTGATTCTCATACTCGAACTGAGTGAACCGAAAGAGCGAGGTGTTGGTACTCTCGAACCATCCTTTGGGAATCAGGATACCGAAGTTGTACGAACCCGTGCCACCGTTAGATTTCTGTGCCATACCGAGGCCGGGGATATTGATAAAGTCGGCCCTCACGGGGTGGAATTCGGTACGACCGTTGAAACGCAGGATATAGGAGTAGTCGGGCTCATTGTCGCCATCAAGATCGATAGAAGTAACCGTATAGGGTTTGCTTCTACTTGCTTCAATGGAGTTATAATGATGATAATTGCCCACAAGCACCACGGCATAATCATAAACGGAGTGACTATTTGCATCCACCCCCACAAAAAGTGCCGAACCCGAACTTGCGATCGCGTTGCCCATAGAGGTGTAAACAATCTGACCATTTGTTTCATCAAGACTATGGGTAGCAAGATTATATTTTTTGCCGTCATTGAATATCTGTCCGCCACCGACCCTAGGCACATCGTATCCGGTTTCCATTGCCGTATTATACACCTTGTCGGCGTTGGGGTCTGCCAAATACACGCATCTTGCCCAATATGGCTCGATGGTGATTTCAGTGACGCCTTCGGGTACATCCCAGTAAGCACCCTGGTTGAAAATACGGTTGCTACCACCAGTACCGTAAAGATCTTTATTGGTGCAGTTGCGGTCGGCGAAGTTATATCCGCCCCAGGAGTCGGAAGCGGTGAAGGTGCCCGGTGTACCACCGGTAATACTGACAATCTTCCAGCCCGTCACCACGCGGTTGCCAGTATAATTCTTCGTGCCCACGTCGTTGTAGTAGGGCAATTGCACCTTGTAGTAGTTGAAGTTGAAGTGTTCGGGGTCTTTATCTGTTATATTTAGCTTAAGCAATTCCGTTTCGATCTCGGCCCCAGTAGGAGGACCGTAAACAGCACCGCCTGCCCCCATCTGGATATTCACCGTCAATGTACCCAATTTGCCGCCCTTATTCCGCTCAGACGTGGTCGGTGCATTCTCTGCATCATAATTTACTACAGATGGATACTGGCCTGGTGACTTGAGTATAGGATATGGTGTATCTGTGCCTATCTGCGAAGGTTCCAGTACCCACTTGGCCATTTCATTTTTATTGTCATATCTGCCCGTCGCCCACCATGCGGCCAGTTCTCGGTGGCTGTTGAGCAGATGGCGGAAGAACTCAAAGCGTTGTAAATAGCGTGTTTCTGCTGATAAGGCACAGTTATATACTTTGGTGATGTTAATGTCTTGAATGTAGGCCGCCTCTGCACGGAAATAATTGTAATTACCCACACCATTGTTTCCAGCATTAGAGATAATCTCACCATTATAGATGGGGGCAATCGATGTACCACTCACTTCACCATAGAACATGCAGTTCATCACCATGGTCTTGAGGTTGTTAGCAGCAGAAGTGGTGGCAACGTTGTTATAACCTACGATACCACCTGCATAATCACCTCCAGAAACATCAGCATAACTGAAGCAGTTGATGACGCGGGCCTCATCATCGAGGTAGCCGACAAGACCGCCTACATAATTAGCCGTGCCTCTCACAGAGCTGCTACAAGAGGTGATTTTTGTATAACCTTTATTATCGGTTTCTACTGTGCTGTTTTTAGCCAATATGCCGCAGTTATAAATGCGGGTTGCTCCCCTGGCAACAGAGACGATGGCTCCAATAGCCGTTTTGTCTTCAGTTCCAACTTTAAAGGTGGTTGCACTACTGATGCCGACTTCTTCGAGGATGACATTCCTGATGATGGCTCCGTCAGCGTATGCCACCAAGGGTGTAGAAGTCTTGCCGCTGAGTGTGTTGAGCTGACCGTCGATGATACCGCGGAAGGGGTGCTCCGACGTTCCAAGCGAACCAGAATCGAAGGTGAAATCCTGAGCCAGTAGGTAGTGACCGTTCATATCGCTAATTTCAGATAAGCTATGAACCTCTTGTGCTTTGGGCACCAGTTCCAGCCAAAGCGTCTGGTTGCCTGTGCCCTCGTCGCCAGCGGTCGCAAGTGTCTTGAAGGGGGTGCTACTGGAGAAGGTGACAACCTTACTATTGTCGAAGCGGGGCATCAGCCGCATGTTGCCTGCTCCATCATCCACCACCATGAAGGTGGCGTTGGTGATGTTTAGCTTGGTCTGGTCATAACCGTCTGCCGTCTGTTTGTTGCTCAGATTCTGGAGGTTAACAGCGTCCGATGTGCCTTTCCAAGCACCACCTTCGAGTGCTATCCCAATGGTGTTGGCCGTAAAGTAACGCAACGGATAGGCCACGCTCTGTATCTGGACGTTGTAGGGGTCGAAGCCGTTGCGGCCCTCATCATAGTTATCCTGGTCAGTGGCCTCCTTGCTCTTTGCTCCATCCTGTGCCCCAGTCTCTCCGGCATACTTATAGCCCATCTCGCGGTCTATGTCGAAGTTGGGCCGCAAGTTCCATTGCATGACGTTGGGTATGTCTTCCATGCTGGCAGGAGCCTCAGCGGCTGTGATGGCTGAGCCGTTGGTGGAGGCATAACTGCCGCCCTGTTTCAGCAGGTAGGCCGAGGGAACAGCAGCATCGGATGTCGCAGCCCCCGTATAGGCGTTGGCATACTCAGGCTTCACGGTATAAGTGACGTAGAAGTCGGTGTCGCCGCTTGGGACTTCAGTAATAGATCTACTTACGTGTGCGGGAGTTCCACTGACGGTATACTTGTGGTAGCCCGGAATCTTATAAGAGGTTGAATACCATTGGTATTCATCAACCATCGGGCTGTTGTATTCCTTTAGTTTTGTTGTGTTGGAAAGGGGCACGCGCATGATTTCCCATCCATGCTGGTCAAGAAGAATGACCTGCGGCACAAGGGTTACGGCTTCAAACACGAATTCGCCTGTAGCCCCCATGTTGATTGTTTGGAACACATGCTCCTCATTCAGGTATTTCTTGCCTGTAGTTCCGTCGCCATTATTCACCCATGCTGCGGAGTTGGCCCATTCTTGATAGACATGCCATCCATAACCTTTATGGTTCTCTATTTCTGCTTTTTGCTGAGAGTTAAGAGGTATTCCACGGCCTTCGGTTGTCACTTTGTTTCCTTCCGATAGCACTCCCGGTATTGGCATAGGAGTATGGTCAGGGTTTCCTTGTATTGTCGGGTTGTTTTTCCAGTACATCTCAAAACTATTGATAGTCCGCCGTTCGTTTGACTCAGGAGTGCCATCATGGTCGCTGTCCAAGGGCACAGGATGAAGAGTGACCAATCGGCTTTGGCTTAATGTGCCAAGAATCATGTATTCTGTAGCTAAGCTGTTGTTGGCGGGGTCTGTTTCAGCTCCACCTGTGGTTTTGGGGTTGTCATTAGTAACACCAGTAACAATTTTGTCGTATCCGTCGGGTTGATAGGTGCGAAAATAGGAATGGTAATAATTTAAAACAACATCACCAGGTTTATAGTTCGTCTGTGTCTGATTTGACGAGATGAGAACATGGTATGGATCAAGATCTGCCTTAGTTGCGGGATTGTTGGCAGGTTCTATGAGCCACAACCAACGTGAACGAGTGCTGGCTCCACTAGCCAGTTGTTGATTCCAACGCTCAGGTCCATAGACATATAGAGCAGCATCACCATTACTATATGGATAAACAGCCTGTCGTAACTCTGCAGGTCTGGTATCTGAACCATCCATCACATCATCCTCGCCATTTTCCTGATAAAACTTCTCACCATTCAGATACCTCAGCATGTAGGTTTTGTTTTCCTTGCCATCAATTCTGAGACTATTGCGGCCATCAAGGTCGATGGCGTCACTTACATCGTAAGTCACATAAATATTACCATCAGCGCCCGCTTCAAAAGGACTGGTGATTTCTTCGCCAATTGGACTGTAAGTTTCACCTGACAGGCCAGCCGTGCTGTAATAATGATACTTCGACACCAAGGGGCTGCGCCACTCGTCGGGCAGTCCTAACTCTGACGATTCACTCTCAATATTTCCCTGAATAAGCTTGCCGGCCTTGTCAATGAGATTGTATTTGGTAGTGATGTTCACCGGGCTGGCCTGAAATTCTGCTTTCGTCACAACAATGTCTTCAGTGCCCGTGGCTTTCATCAGCCTCACCGACTCGGAGCCTGCATCAGCAGCGGCACTTTCCTCCATCAGGATGAAATTGTTTGTAGCAGTCGCTGCTAACGAGAGTGTAGGCATTGTGGGAGATACAAGGTATTTGCCAGTGCCGAGATTATCAATTTGCACGGCATAGGGATCGCCGCCGCTAATATTCCAGAGGTGGCTTGGCTGCGTTTTATTGGCTTCGACATTGTCGTATGCCAAAGTACCACCGTTGTCGTAGGCGTATTCACCATTCGTCACTATGTTGAAGGCACGCGCTCCACGCAGTCTCAAGAACTTCTCCGAGAGATGGTCGGTGGTGTATGTCACGTAGATATTGGCATCATCTTGTGGCGTGGCGCTAATCTTTACCTCGTCAGTGAGTTGTTCGGCTGATGTGAATGCTTCATCGAATGAATAGAACGTCACAGTCTCACCTATGAGATAGGGACTTCGGATGTCGGCAGGTATGTCAGCCATGCTGCCCAGCGCTTTCCCCTCAGCCTGCTTTACAACTTGCTTGATGGCAATGTCGCCTGACTTGTTTACAATGTTGTAGGTATAGGTGTGCAAAGGCAGTGTGACGGCATCTGATGCCTTATTGTCACTAGTCCGGATGGCAATCGCTTTGATGCTTGTCATAGTACTGGTGACTTGAATAGCTGCTGTATACGCAGTGCTTCCAGCCGTTGGTGTCATGCCGTCGGTGGTATAGTAGATGGTTGTACCACTTTCAGAAGATAGCGTTACCGTTCCGTCGGCATTGAGAGTGAACGTAGGTGGCAAGATGGCTTCTTCCAGATAATAGTTGTTGTTACCGTCGTCACTGATTGTGTATGTTCCGATGATACCCGACGTATTGGTGAAGCCAGTAGGGCCGTTGCCCTTGGGCGACTCTCCCTTCAAAGAGGACTTGTTGCCAGCGTTGGTCGTCAGGTAGCGGTCGCTAGATGCATTCTTGGGCTTGATATGGAAAGCCGTGCCGCTGGGTTCGAGTTTAAACAGCGCATTGTCGTCGGGGGTATCCATTGCCTCAACGTGAACGCGCATGCGGTCGCTGTTCGACGTCGTGCGTATTTGCCCGTTGAACACGATGTATTTGCCGTCGAGGGCACGTTTGATGGTGTAGTATTCTGTTTCACCGCTTTTCTCTATGACCCATATGGCCTTCCTGACATCATAGACACCGTCTCGACATTGATAGGTGGTGAGGAACGGCATGCCATTATCTGTTCCCGTAAAGTCATTAGTAGCCTTGTAGTAGCACCATCCTTCCGTAGGACAAAGGTAATAGTTAGTTGTCGTATTTGCTTCTTTATAGCCAACACTACCAATATAATACGTTCCCGAAAAGTCGTTTTCACCTTCTTTCCGTCCGTTTTCTGTAAACTTAGCCTCCTTCACCCAGACGCCGAGGTTGGCATCGACGGTGACGGTGTAGTCTCGGGATTTGGAGAGGTCGGCAGGGTCTTTGCCATCGAGGTCGAGCGTGCCGCTGATTTCCGGCGCATTGCGGCGGGCATTGGGACGGGAGGGTGAAGAAGCGAGTGTGGCAACGACGGTGATGTCTTTCTTCGTGATGGTATAGCCGTTGGCTGGGGTGACAGTCAGAGTGACGGTGACCTTGCCGTCCTTCGCTTCGCTCTGTTTGGCAGTGATAGTACCACCTTCATATACGCCTTTGTTATCTTTTCCTCCGAGATCTATTTTGACCTCTGCCCAAGAGCCCATGCTGACCATCATCAGCAGAGCTATGGTGAATAACCTTGTCAGTGTCTTGTTCATATCTTGTATCATATCTTTTACTTACAATTGACTTAGAATTATCGATTTGTCTATTCCCATCAGTTCAAAGGCAAAGAGGCGCTTACCAAGATCCTTGAATGATGCTCCAAAATGATAGAGAGCTTCGTCGAGAATAAGGAAACGGTCGTGGAAACGGCTGTTGTACTCCTTCACCTCTATGTTTCGTCCATATTGCTGCTGGTAAAGTTGCTGCAAATGTTGCAACGACTGACCAGCATGTTCGGTATATATTGTTGCATCCACGCCTTGTTCCCGCTTTTCAAGCAGGTCGAAAATCGTGGCATCAATATAATTGTCTATCAAAATAATCTCTCGCTTGGCAGACTTTATGAGTGCTTCCACCAATTTGTATGCATCGAATATCTGACCCTCGAAAAGTACACCTTCCACAGGAGGCTGATTCGTTCGAACGAAGAAGTTTATTTTCTCCTGATGGTCTGAGAGGGTTGATTCTATCACCCTTATCTGGTTCTGTTGGGCATCGAGTTTTTCATCAAGCCGCTGTTCCATCCGCATCAATTGCTGATTAACTGCATAACCATGAAGAAGATATTCTTTAATAACCTTATTAGCCCAGATTCGAAATTCGATACCTTTCTCTGACTTCACTCTGTATCCAACAGAGATAACCATATCCAAATTGTAGAACTCTATGGTACGAGTAACTTCTCTATTTCCTTCCATTTGAACTATCGCAAATTTTGCGACAGTTGAGACTTCCCTTAATTCTTCTTTAAGGGCATTGGTGATATGCTTACCTATTGTTTTAACATCACGTCCAAAAAGTTGTGCCAATTGTTGACGGTTCAGCCACACAGTGTCATTCTCCAACCGCACTTCCAGTCGGATAGTCTCGTCAGGCTGATACATCACAATCTCACCTTGCCGTATTGTCTGTTGCTGTGTTGCCAGATCTGTCATACCTTCAATAACCTTGTCAGTGTCTTGTTCATATCACGGGGACAGGCACCGTGTGTCATAATCCGACAGGTGTGCTGCTTCGTGTCGCGGTCGTAATTGATTCCCACAAGGAGCAGGTCACTTGTATATTGAGCCACCTTTGCCGGATACTGCTTCCTGAGAATCTGATTGATGGCCGTATCGGCATCCTTGTTGACCTTTAATTCCAGGACAATGGCAGGCGAGTCAACATTCTTTCGCGGAATTAGCACAATGTCGGCAAAGCCTTTGCCTGTAGCCAGTTCACGATGGATCTGGATAATGTCATCCTTCAGACCTTCATAATTCATCTGGATATAGTGAGCCACAGCATCAAAGGCTCCCGTGGCAGCCCAGAAACTGCTACAACGCCCAACATCAACAGCCTGCATTACCGAGTTAGGATTGAACATCGACAACTCGTCACCTATCTGATAGCCATCGTACCACTTTTCCAGTTCTGAATAGTCCATGTCATACTTCTGAGCCAAAGACTTGACCTCCTCTTTCGTAAAGCCGAAGAATTGTGCCATCTTACGCGGCTCTACCATGGAGTATTCCAAGAAATTGTTCAATGCCGACTCTGTTTTATATTTTTTTATGGGGAGTATGCCAGTCATATAGGCACCGGCAAAGACGTCCGATGACCTGCCGCCCTTGAAAAGCCGACGAAGCCAATCGACATATTCATCCATAGCCTTGGTTCCAGCCTTGAACTCGCGACAGATGGCATCCCACTCATCAATGATGAAAAAGAACTGCTGACCTTTGGCTTCTACGATACGGACGAGTAGATCCATTAAGTCATCATCGTCCATTAAAGGTACATCTGGATAAACTTTCTGAATGTCTGCTTTGAGCCTGTTGTCTATCTGCTTCACGATAATATCATCCTTGAAGCGAGTTACAAAATCAGACATGTCTAAATAAATGACTGGATACTTGTTCAGATGCTTCTCAAACGATGGGGCATCAGCAATCTCAAGATCTGTGAATAGTCCGCGTGAATCGCAAGACTGGTCATAATAGGCACAAAGCATCTCTGCTGCCATCAATTTTCCGAAACGACGACAGCGGGTCACGCAACCAAAACGCCGTTTACTGTATAACGTTTCGTTCACCACCGCTATCAGCCCTGACTTATCCACGTACTCCCCATTACGGGCAGACTGGAATCCTGCATTGCCTATGTTGATGTATGTGCCCATTCTGTTTTTAATCTTGTGTTTCTGTCAGTCGTAAATTGGGTTTGGTACCTTCATGACCATATTATTGTAGAATTCAAATGCAAAGGTATGACTTTTTTGTGAAACCACCAAATATTCTATAGAATATTTACAATTTATGACTACATATGGCATGAATCATGCGGTTTCGCAGTTTTACGGCAGTCCCAAGAGTCCAGGAAGTCCGTAGAAAAGAAAGTGTTTCCGTGGAGATGATGGTCTAAGAAGTCTGGTGGTCAAGGAGTCAGGGAGTATCGGCGCAGGACGCCTTTTGTGTCGCAGATTTACCCAAAGCGAAGGCAAAAGAAGAAACTTTACTTGTGATAGTAAATGATATGAGAATGAAAAATAGTTACTCATACTTTTTGTTTGACTTTTACGCATTAACATCACTTACTATATAACCACTTATTATATAAGTTGTTATATATGGTGTATATAAAACCCTTATACTCACTATACGTGATGTTTTTAGTGGTTTCCCTGCAAAAGTATTGTCAATTATGGTGTTGCTGAGGGTGCTTTTATTGTTAGAATACGTTTGAAAGAAAGTTTACAAAATATTACTCTAAAAGTAAAACAAGTTGTTTTACTTCTGTAAACCCTATACTTTTGCATCGTTAACGCGATGGTTACCAAAGTAAAACAACTTGTTTTACTGTAAGAGCTGACTCGTCTACGCAGGGTTTTGCTGTTTCGGCGAAGATAAATGGGGGTAAAAGTGATGTTGAAAGGATTACCATCACCTCTGTAAATCATTTGTAGCCAGTTGCTTGCAAAGAAAGTGATGGTAGTGCACTTCTTTCAACTTTCTCTCGGGGAAAGTGTCTTATCAGCGACGCACTTACCCTCTCTAAGAATGAGGTTGCCTACGGACTCGAAGAACCAAAAAAGGACCCGGCGCCGGCGCCGAGTCCAATCTGATTTAACCCAAATCGGTCGTTAGGCTGTTATGCGCTAACAAGCTTTCTTTTTGTCATCTGTCCCGCCGCTTTTCGATTACAATGGAACCCCATTGCGCACTCAAACCAGCAGCACATCTGTTCCAAAATGAAGGCTGTTTTCATCATAACGCTAATGACCGATTCGGGTTATAGAGTAATTGTGGTCTTACTTTACCAAAATCTTTTCGCCGTCTTTGATGTACAGTCCCTTCTTCGTGGGCTTGCCGTTGAGGATCCGACCGTCGAGGGTATGCCAGACGGGGGTGGGGTCGGCGTTGCTGACGGTGGAGATGCCTGTGGTGCCAGAAGCGGCGTTGCCAATGGCGAGTGCAAAGCTACGGGCCTTGGCCGGTTCGCCATTCTGCTCTACGGATGTGTCAAGATAGACGCCGCCTGCGGCGATGGTGCCTGCCTGTGAGAGGTAGAACACATCATTATAGATGAGATATACCTCGCCCAGTGTCACTGTCTTGCCACCTTCCGGAGCCACCTTCAGCAGGTTCGTCGGGGTGGTAGCGCCCTTGGTGTCACTACCCTGCTCGGGTGCTCCCGATGTACGGAAATCATCGCCTTTCAGCTCCTTGCTCAGTAACAAAACGGGCATGTTGGCAGGGATGATGCTGTTCTCAACCTCCTGTGTCAAGAGGATGTTGTCCTTGATGCCGGTAATGATGATAGCTCTCAGCACGGAGGGCACCTTCACCGCCTTGCTGAAGCAGAAGGTGTCGTAGCTGTTGGAGGCACCAAACTCTACGCCCTCCATCTTGACTGCGTTCTTACTGTCGATGCTCAGGTCCTTCCACCCATCGGCAATCGTGTACTCGTTATACAGATTACCTGGTACATCGATGGTCAGGCCAGTGTTGGCAGGAACAGCGTCCTTACCAAGACTGATGACGGCCTTGTCGTTCAGGATCTGAATGCTTGACAGGCTGGTGAAGCCCTCGAACAGGTTCTCACTGATGGCGGTGATGCCCTCGCCGATAACCACATTCGTGATCTTTCCCTTCAGCATCTCCCAAGGGGCCGATGCCCCTTCTTCCATGGCGGGAATACCTGTGTCGCCAGTGAAAGTCAGCGTCTTGACCTCTACCTGCCGGGCCTCTTCACCTTCGCCAACGGTTACCGTCTCTGTTTTCACGTCCCATTTCACGGCATCCTTCTCGCCGATGGCGCCGGATGTGGCAATCTGATGGAAGCCAGCCTCATAGACCAATGCACCCAGTTCCTTGTAAACGGTAAAGGTGTAGTCACGCTCTGCGGTGAGGTCGGTAGGGTCCTCGCCCTTGAGTTCCAGGGGATCGGCAATCTTCGGACCTTCCTCGTTTTCGCTTGTCCTTCGGACTGTGGCCCTTGTAGGTACAACGATGATGTCACCCTTGGCTATGTAATAGCCGTCCGCAGGTGTTACGGTGATGACGACATCGACATAGTCGGTTTCTGTTGCAGAAGCGGTCTGCGACTTTACCGACACAGTTCCGCCTGTGAACTCGTTGAAACCAACATTCACCAGGTTTTCCTGGCTTTCCTGAGCATTGGCTCCGATGCTGACCATGGCCAGCAGGGCAATGCATAGCAGCTTTTTCATTGTCTTTTTCATACTTGTTCTTTTTTGTTTTTATAATTTATTGCTATTCGTCATTTATCATTTATAGGTTGTATTACTATTTTACCGACAGTTTCTTCGTATACACTCCGTCAGCCGTCTGTACGATATAGATGCCAGAGATGTTGACACGTGTCTCGATGGTCTCGCCTGGCTCGATGGTGAACGTGCTCAGGGCGATACCTGCTGTGTTGACGATGCGTACGTCGGTAGGCAGATGCAGATTGGAGGTCACCACCACCAGATGCTTCTTGGCGTAGATCTCCAGGCCACCGCCAATCTCTTCCTTCGAAGGATCGCCATGCTCTTCCACACCCTTCAGCTCCGACTGGTCGCTGCTGAAGACGATGCTGCGGGTCGTCGCACGGGCACCACCATTAGATGCTGCGGTGAAGTATGGCCGGAAGGCCGTTACCTTTGCTTCCGTCGTGTTGGTGTTATCCTCCACATAGCTATTGCCGTCAGCATTGAGTAGGAATGCATGCTTACTGTTCTCCAGTCTAGGATTGTTCAGATAGTTTGGTTTGAACGTGTAGCCGCTTACTGTCACACCCGTCTTATCATCGCTTCTCCCAATAGAGGATCCTGTAGGCGAAGCAAATGTGACAATCTGCTTGCCAGGACTTGCGATAACACCTTCACGGTAGCGATGGGCAGGTGTCCAAGTGCCGCTCAGGTCAAACTCATAGTAGGTGCTTCCCGGGAAGCCGATAAGGTAAGGCGTACCTCCCTGTGAGTACGGATAGTTCGTCACAGGATACAATTCTTCCAGGTAGTCCTCACTGTAATACCGCTTTTGGTATTCATCCGTATTCTGATCCCAATAGCTTTCTTTACTATAATAGTAGTCCCACAGGAATGTGTTCGAATAGTCTTTCCTGTTCGTACCGACAGCCAGCGGATTGAAGGTGGCCTCCTTTACGCCATCCACATCTGTCGACTTGAATGTCTTACTGCCATCGAGTTCGCGCAGCCAGTATTCGTGGCCAGCTGTGCTGCCCTGATAGAAGTGTGTAATCTCACCCTTGTCCTGCGTGGCGACAATCTCGGCCTCGAATGGCAGGCTGACGCCCTCCCAGCCCTTGGTGGTGCGCTTCGGGGTAGCATCATTGCTCCAGGAGGCCGTCACGAAGTTGTCGGGTTGACGCTGATACCACATTCGGTAGTCGCTGCCCATTCTATAAGGTATCGGGCAGTTGAAATCGCGCTTGTCCACCAGCAGATGGTCGGTCGTGGTTGTCAGGTCGCTCTGCACCAGATGGCCACGGATAGACGAAGTGGATGCATTGTAAATACGTCCATAGGTCTTACCGTCATTGTATTTGCCACCGGATTCCGTGTACTGTTCATACACTGGCTCAGAGCGGTTGGCTGCTGAGCCGATGAAGTAGCTGTTCAGCACGTCGTAACTATTCTTGTTGGCATAGCCGCCATTTGTCGCTGTTTCTGCCGGAGCATAGACCAACAGGTTGGGTGTCTCACCATTGTTGGACACACCTATCAGACCATCATCATCGAGCAGCGGCTCATAGAATAGACTGTTGTTCCAGCCCTGCTTGTACTTCTCAGAGCCGCCTATGTCGTTATGTCCGGAGAAGTCTACTGCCGTCATATTGGGATAAGCCGGTTTCAAGTCGGTGTCGGTGACGGTCTTTGGTGCAGAGTAAGCCGTCAGGTAGGCCTGTGGATTGTAGTGAACCACGGACTTCTCCTTGCTGCGGAAGTAAGCCGGTGCACGGTAGACGCGATTGCTCTGCTTGGAGTACGGAATCCGATTATCCTGCTTGAAGATTCGCGACGGTATCTCCTGGTGCTGGTTAGACTCATCGTAACCATAGGTCAGCATCTGTCCGAAGAAGAGATAGTCGTCGGGCCAGATCGTAGCGAAATAGGCAGTGGCATCCGTGCCCTCTCCGATCACCCTCATACGATCGTCATTGCCTTCCGGGACGGTTCCTCCCGCATAGCGGAAATCGCCATCGTAGAAGCGGTTCTCCACATAGCCCAGATATGGCAGGGTCACACCTTCCGGCACCTTCATGTCGGGCTGATAGTAGGCAAACGCTTTAGGATAATTACTGGTAGCAGGCAGGTCTGGCAATTTGCCTTCATCATCGACGGTGAGATACAGGTACGGCTCCTTCTCGCCTGTCCACGACGTGTTGTTGTCGTAATAGCGCTTAGCCAGGTAGAAGCCATTCAGGTCGTATGCCACCTCACCATTGTAGAACGAACGGTCTGGCATCTTAGTGGCAAGGCCGTCAGCGTAAAGGGCGGCATTACTCTCCGGATAGTAGCAATTGACCAATGGAGTGTAGCCCTCTACCGTTGGATTACCAAAGACAGCCTTTGGCTTACTTTCCTGCGGTGTGGAGCCCGTCGTACTGATCCAGCAGTTCTCCACGAAGCCATCACCTGTATCTGCCACACCAGCCGTAGTGAACGAGCCGGTGACACCAAGGTTATAGACGCTGCCGCATAGTTTGCCGAACAGCGATTTATTCAGGCCGCTGATGGTATAACCGTCGCCGTGCAGGTTGCCCTCGAAGCACTGGGTATCATCGCCGATAGACGTCCAGTCGGTGTAAGCCTTCGGGCTGATATTACTGTTGAGAATGAACTCCAAACGGTTTCCGCCCTTGACACGGCTGTTGAGCAGGGCATGATCCTTCGTGGCACCCTCTGTTGCTACGGAGGTCTGCAGGCTCAGGTCGAAGAAGTCCTTCAGCAGGTCGAGCTCGCTCTTTGTGGCATTGCTCTCGCAGTCGCGGTTGTCGAGATAGATCTTCGAGTTGCGCATCACATCAGGATGATCCACGTACATGTGATGCTCCTTATCCAGCATCACAGCATCCAGGTCGTGGTAGTTAGCCACGCTGATGGGTACAGGATTCGAATAAGTCTTGCCCAGATAAGTCCTGGAGTAGAAGGCCACCCACACTTTCTCGTTCTGATACCAATAGAGCTTGGTACTGTTGTTGGTGAACGGCTGTCCGTTGCGGTTGTGCTCGGCATCAGTCTCATCAGTGTACATCTCCCATCCGTTGGAGATGATTTCATAGAGTCCGGGATTCACCGACGGCGCCTTCATGCCCACAGGGGTACCTGGCAGTACGGTGGGCGGCGGGTTCAGCGGTCCTATCTCAGGTACACCGCTCTCCAGCTGCAGGTGAATGTTCACCACATGCAGCTCGTTCACGTAGCTCACGCCCTCACCCTCGTCGTCGGCCTCATAGTAGTTGTACTGGTAGACCACGGTGATGACCTTCTCTGATGTCACATCCTTGGCATTCGACTCGCGACTGACGTAGAGCGTGGTGGTTTCCGTCGGCTCCATACCCTGAACGACAAAGTCCTTCTGGAGGTTGGGAACGTTGTTCCTATAGTCACTCTCGGAGATGACAGAACCGGCAGAACCAAATGTGCCGCTCATTGGAGTGATCGTGGTTGAGGTGCTTGATGGCGTATAGCCTTCATAACAATAGTACACAGTCCGCTCTGCGGATTCTTTGGTGAATTGAACAGTCTGGACTTTGTTCTTACTGTCGGGGTCCAATGCCTCATATTCCTTCTGTGTGAGATCCTGTCCCTTGGCGAAAGGCACACCGCCGTAGATAAAGTTCTCTTTTGCGATATAGACGTCCTGCAGGTCGGAACCGGCATCAATCTTAAGTCGGGTATAATGGAGCTGCTCGTTCGGAATGTAATTCTCAAAGTCCTCACGGGAGATAGGAGCAGAACTGCTGGTCAAAGTATGCTCAACATTATTTCCGTCTTTATATGTAATACTTCCCGTTCCCGTATAGACCGCCGTGTACTCCACGGGTTTGATGTCGCTATAAGGACTGCGATAAAGAGAAGTATTACCCGAATACGTAGGATCAGACAGCACGTCGAGGGCATCGTAGTTGAACTCGAACTTATCGCGGTCATCGGTCAGCGAGCACCATGACTTCAGGGCACTGTAGTTCTCACCTGACTTGAAGTACTGGCCGCCATACTTTCCTCCTGTCTTACAGATATAGGCCTTGGTCAGACACGACTCGACATATTCTAATGCTTCAGCATCTGTGACATCGTCCGTATTGGACTTGTTATTGTTATAAGTCATGTATTTGCTTGCAAGAGTGCTCAGCTGACTCAGTCCTACCAGTTCGCCTCGCAGGATAAAGTCTTCCTCACCCAACTGTATGGTGTTGACGCAGACGAAGGCCTCCTCGTAATTAGTATCGCTTCCCACTTCCGACTTTGGCTTGGCGTTACCGGCCTGAACGTTTCCTGTAGCCACCTTTGCCACGTAAGCCTCATCCACTGAAGCCTGTCCTGTTGGCTGAGGAGTCATTGTTGAAACGGTCGTGGTGTAGTCATCATAGACTTCCTTAGCGATGATTTCTCCTTCTTCATAATCACGCTGGCCATACAGACCTGCCTGCTGTCCCTCCTTCAGTCTGAATGTCGGGCCTTCACGGTAGGTGCTCGCATCTGTTGATGAATTATAATCCTCTTTCCTCTTCCTATTGGTAGTTACAGTAGTGCCGTTAACGGTGTAGGTGCTGCTACCAGAAATAGGACTATACCAGTCATCCCAGTCTTTCGGGCTGTTCATGTCGAGGGTGAGGACATAACCTGTATTGTGGCTGATGTTATTCGACGTACGGAACATGTCTTCGAAATGCTCCACGGGCTTGCCCTTCTTGTCGAGAACAGAGTTCATGTTGAATGATGCAACATCATCTGGCAGCATGGCGTAAGTACCCGTAGGATATGTAACGCCATTGACAGAGCAAGTGTCGATGTTGACATACGTATCTTTGACGAAGTACTTCTGTTCGTTTGCCGGCAACTGATTCCAGTCCCACCAGGTGATGACATCGTTCAGATGGTAGGTCTCGCTCTCGTTGTTCACCTTCACACCGTCTGCAGTCATCTTTGTGGTCTGAGTATAGTCGCCATAATATGCATAGCGGTTCTCCTGGACGTTGAGCAGCTGCAGCTTACCGTTCGAGCCAGCCGTGATGGTCAACGGTATTCTCACCTCCTTAGAGTAGGCAGAGGCTGAGCCGGCGTATGCCGACACCACCTGGTCGTAGATGTACACCTCACCCTTGATAAACCAGTAGTGGGCGGGCGACTGTACATAGCCGTCTCTATAGACACCATTGTTGGGATAGCAGTCGTCGACAATACGCTTCGTCTTGTGGATGAAGTTGCCGGAGGTCTCGAGGTCGAGAATTTGTGGGTCATCACCACTACCTTGGTGATAAGTGTAACGCTTATGGGTACGTGCTTCAACGTTGCTTCCATTACTTGCCCCTTTGTTATAGTCAGAGAGAAGGACGTTTTCGTACTCTTGGTGCTCAGTGCGTACGCCATGCTCGTTCTTGGCATAGACATAGCCACCGCCCTCGATATCCTTCTTCACGTTGATGAGGTCGAGTTCCACGATACCGGTGATATAGCCATAGTCTTTCTTGGCAGGCGTGCTGTTCTCTGTGGTCAGTTCCAGGAACACACCTGATGCCAGTGCCACCTGATTATGACAAGTACCGTTGTTACGGTCACGCTTGGTCAGGCGCTCTGTCTTCCAGTTGTAGTAAGTATAATTCCCACCACCATCTTTTGCAACCGGTACTCCAGTTTTGCTCTGTGAATCATATTTGAGGTAGACATCATCGAACTTCACGTCGCTGGTCAGGTTACCCAAGTAGTTCACCACGCTGTAGATACCGAAATAGTTGCCATGTACTTTCGACTTGTCGTCCGTATCACCAGCCACAGACAGCTGCTTGTTCAGCGACACCTCGCCCACGCGGTTGATGGTGTACTCTGTCTTGTCGTCCGAATCAACCACACGGTCCTTGGCACCCTGGAGCACCATGCGCGAGCCATAGACACCACAGAAGTCGGCGCGCTGGATGGTATTCAGCAGGCGGCCGGCATAGATGGAGCAGAAACCGAACTGCTTCCAATAGGTTTCGTTTTTGAAACTTTCATCCAGATGTTCATACTCCTCTTCGCTGATTCTGTCATTCACATGATACTCGTGCCCATTGATTGTAACCTCTTGTTGGCACTGGTATTCCAACTGGAAGTAGGCACGCTCGCGGTTGGTCAGCTTCTGATACTCTGCCAGCGAGATTTGCGTACCCAGTCCGTAGTAGTCGGTGCCGTAGTTGGTGATGTTCAGTTCGCGGTAGCCGTCGACCACAGAGAGGTTGCCGCCGCCGTAGATACCACCGGTATGCTCCGTACCGATAGAGATGAAGTCACGATGGTAGACATCGTAGACGGTCGCCGTAGAATTGCCGAACACCGTGGGGGCGTTGGCATAGGTATTATCGCTGTTCGTCGACACATTGCCACCCGCAAACACGGCATTGTGGATGGTGATGCCTCGTTCCTTTTCGCCATCCGCATCGCCAGTGTATAGCTCAGCCCATTTGCCTGCCCATGCACCATTGGTCTTCGTTGCCTGCAGTGTGTTCAGATAGTCTGTCGGCACATAGTCATATGCATTGTAGGTCTTGCCATCATAGGTTATGCTATTGCCAGGTCTCACCTGCAGATAAGGCGAGATAATCACCGAGCAGTCCTCGGTGAGGGTCTCACTGCCTGAAGCGCCTTCATAATAGTACCAATGGTTAGGTGAGCCGGTTGTTCCTTTGGGGTTGGCTGCTTTGTCGGCGATGGTTTTGGCATTGAAGTAGCCATTTCCGAATACGTAGCCCACGTCGCCGCCGCCAAACACGTTGCCGTAGCCGCCGGTACCGTCAGACTGGAGTGCCATACCTTCCACCGTACCGATCTCACCTCCGTGGATATGCACCTCTGTCTGTCCGAACACATAACCGTCAGTATAGAGCTCATGAGTACCACCATATCCCAAGATGTTATAGCCCTTGCCGCCGCCAAACACGTTGCGCTTCACATGGCCGTTGAACAACTCGATACGTGTCTTGCCATACTTATAAATAGCCTCCAACTCACGATCCAAGCCCGTCAGGTTTTTGGTCTTTCCACGACCCACGGTGGCAATCTCACCGCCACCGTAGAGACTGCTACGGACAATGCCGCCCCACATTGTGACGTTGGTAAAGTCCACAAGGCTCTTATCGTCGTAACCACCACCGAAGGCATTGCCGCAGTCCTTCAGTCGGCCTTTTCGCTCGGAGGGGACTGCCCAAGTAGCATCGCTGACCAGCTCCTCATAGCGCGCTGTGGTCTCCTCTGAGTCACTGACGATATTGCCCTCTTCATCAAGAGCCTGACCAGCCAGAAGGTGAACATAGCCAATATATCCGTTGTTGATGGTCAGGTTGGCTGTTCCATAGACAGGGCCACCCTCACCAGCACCATAGGCATTACGCTGAACGGCAGGCACGCCTTTGTAGAAGCCATAACCTTCAGGCAGCGTTGCCTGATCCTGATCTTCACGGATACCAATCGTGACATTGGAGACACCAAGGATATCATCAGTCGTTTCTGTCGTGCTTGTATCGTGATAACCCACGGGGCCTTCATAACCACCGCCATAGACATTACGCAACGTACCTCCTTCTATATAGGCATTGGTGGTGGCGACAAAGTCGTTGCCGGAATCGTCATCCTTAGCCACTTTATACTTATCATATACGGCACCACCCCACCCGGCTGCGTAAACATCTTTGTTAACCGTACCGCCATGCAGACCGATATAGGTGGTTCCGCTGACAGAAGCATCGGCACCCATGCCAGCACCATAGGCATAACCAGCCACGTATGCACCCTTGTTGATATAGACATTGGTGTTGGTCTTCTCACCCAAGGGATTCGTCTTCACCAGATAGCTATTCAATCCTTCATCGGTATAGCCTGTAGGCAGATCTTGAACAAGGCCAGATTTTTCGACAGACTGTTTATTAAGCACCATACCGCCATAGCCGCCGCCATAGACCTCATACACACTGGCATCTTTATTCAAGTTCACCTCGGTGTACTGTGCCCAGGTGTCCTTACCGTAACCGGCACCAAAGACCTTCGTGGTATAACCTTTCGCTTTGTTTTGCACCACCGGAACGTCAATGTTGATCCTGCAGTAAAGGGTTCGGCGGGCACTGTTGTTACCACCATAGATACCTCCCGACATCAGGTTGCCGTCTTTATCCAGATCTTCATCTATCCAATGCCCCAGCATCACGGCATCACGGCTATGATAGTTGACGTTGGACTCGAACACATCGCAGGGCTTTGCGATGTCCAAGCCGTAAGCGCCGCCGAAGATACGGTTCAGGTAGATGGTAGAACCTTTAGGCACATTGACGATGGTACGCCGCGTAATACCTTCCTTGTAGCTGGCACCATAGACATCCTTCAGATGGCCACGTATCAGGTCGATCACCGTAGATGCAGTGACACCGTCATCATTGTCTTTGGCCACCGTGGGAGTCAAAGCAGGTATGGTTGTTTTTCCTATCGTGGTGGCAGATTCAGCATAGCGCATACCAACGCCACTATAGTCGCCGGCACCAAACACCTCCGTATTAATGAAACGAATATCGTCGTCCTGCCTATTATCTATCAGCACGTAACTGCGATCCTGCATCTTATCACGGTCGCCATCGCTGGCATGATTGTAGGCATGCCCCTGTCCTGCACCGTATATTTTCTTTACTGCATTACGAGTATCGCTATTGGGCTTGAAATTCACGAAAGCATTGTCCATCCAGGGTTTATTGAACCCTGAACGTGGTGTTCCCTTATTGTCGTCAGTTGTATCCGTATCACCATTCGTATAGGTATAGCTCTTATAGTGGGAATCCGTATAGTCGTAGTCACCGTAACAGCCACCGAAGATGTATTCAACGCGACCCTGAACATATTCGGTGTAAGCCGATGCTTTCAGCACATCCGGGGCAGGATTGTTATCGTCATCCTTCTTGTTCTTGGGGTTATACACCATACCCAAGACATCGATATCTGTACTAAGACGATCTTTAAAGTCTGCACCGCCAAGAATGCGTCCGCCAAGATCATTTCCGCCATAGATGTGGTCACGAATCCATGGGAAGCCCAGATCGTTTTCATTTTGGGAATTACGGCCCACATAAGTCTCGGTATGCCCCAGAATGTCAGCATTACAAGAACCGGCGAAAGAGTTGAAGATGCGGCCATTGCCCAGGTTGATGTGGGTGTTGCCAGCAATCAGTCCTTCAAAGCTGCCACCATAGATAAACTCGGCCTCTGCCATCTCCTCATGGTCGATGACTTCGTCGGAGTTGTCCTTATCACCACGGTAAGTACCTGGATATTTGTGAATATCACTTAGGTTGATATAGGTACTGTAATCCTTGTTGTATTCGTATGTCAGATTGTGCTTAGACGGGTCATTAGGATCAGGCTCGTAGCTAAGAGCTTGGCCTATGGCACCCTGCTCACCACCACCGAAGATCTGGAAGGTGTAGCCGGCATTCAGGTTGATCGTGGCACTACCCCAAATCTCAGAATCGGCACCATAACCGCCACCGAACACATTCAACGCACGGCCCAGCGGGTCCATACCCTGTTCGCCAATAAGGACTCCTGTATTGCGATATTTGATGTTATAGTTTCCATCATACAACTTAGCTTCACCCTCATTCTCCTCCACCACGTCGAAGATGGCATTATCTCCCGTACGGTCCACCAGAGAAGCATTCAGGTTGATGACCACATTACCGTTGACGTGGCCATTGCTGTAGCAGCCGCCATAGATGTTACCACCGTGGAAACGACGGTATAGATCTTTCTCGGGGTCGTAGGTAATGTCTCCACCCTTATCAACGGAAGACATTGCTGTATAAGTCTTTGTTTCCGGATTGAATGTCCTGCTGTCAACAGTATTCCACTCCAAGATGCGGTTGCCGTTGGTATCCAACACAAATTGCTCATTGCCTTTGTCATCCAGAATGGCCTGATAATTGGCATCTCTTTGAATCTTCCATCGTTTCGGCTGAATCTTCAGACCGCCGAAATTCAGTATCAACTTATTGCCATTGGCACCAGGATCGCCCAACAGACCGCCCAAGTACTGGGCATTGAGCTTCGTTACTCCATCGTATTTCTCATAGACATTGGCCATGTTACTGCCACCTACGACTTTATCATAGATAACCACCTTGTCGTTGAAACTAACGTTGAAAGTACCGTTAATCTTCATGCTACCGACGTTACCTCCACAATAGAAGGAACCAAACTGTGTGGAGTATGCTTTATAGGTCTTCGTATAATCCCTCTGGTCCTCCGGTTTCGCATTTTCAGTATCATCACTATCGAAAACGACTTCCGGCTCAATCATCATGGCCACACCGTCCATGTATTTATCGAACTGTACGGAGTTAGTCAAATTCATCGTGCTGAAGTCATAGTCCTGGCCTTCTAAAGACACAGTTCCTGCATATCGTTTCAGGATTTCATCGGTGACCAGATTCTCACCATTATTGCCGAGGAACACCTTGTCGGCAATGACATACGAACCAATTTTCAACTGAGCTGTTGCACGCTTATTGGAGTCAGCGTTGCGCAGCGTCGCGCTGTTTCCACCACAATAAATAGCGCCGCCAATGATGGTAGGTTTAGCTTCCGTACCCATCACATGGATAGACACAGCCTCCGCATTGGGCCGGAAAGCGTTCAGAGCGTCCACAGAACTCGAAGCTGTGGATGGGTCATAGTAGAAGTCCCTGAACTCATCGTTATCCTTCAAATCTGGATTGTCAGTATAGGCATACGAGCCGTTACCGCCGCCATAGACATCACCTTTGATACTTGCATAGATACCAACGGCGTTGCCTCCTGTCACGTCGCCAGAGATGTCGTTACCGCCATAGACATTGTTAATGTCGCCACCTCGGACCAGCACACGGGCAGAAAGACCTGCGGGGAATTTGTATTGTTGATTGCCATCAGCATCGTGCAATTGGATATCAGACGATGAAGATTCAACAAAGGTGCCGCTTTCAAGCGTACCAGAAACCAAGGGACGCACCGCGGCCATGCGGCAGCCGCCAAAGACGTTGTCGACCACGATGGAAGAATTGGCAAATATCTCCAGCAACAAGCCTTCCTTATGCGTCATCGCTCCTTGGTTACCACCACTATAAAGATTGCGAATCTTGCCAGACTGCAGGTGCCATGTAGGTTGAATGGCCATCTCTGCCTTGTTGTTACCGCCAAATACTCGTGCAAACTGGAAGTCTTCGCTACTCACTTGTGTGGAAACAGTGTTGAGCCCCATTTCCTTCATGCGGAATTTGAGTCCATCATCGTCAATATTCAGTATCGTCTTCAGATGGTCATCCGTAGTCACAGAACTGCTGTTGTTGACACAGATATCCGTGGCAGATGTCACCGTGGCGTTGTTTCCACCACCATAGACGTAAGCAATGGTACCACCACGCAGCTCCAAATAGGCCTTACTAAGTTCGGGCTTGATCATTCCCAGGTATGGGCTGCCCGGCGATCTATAATCATAGTCGCCATTACCACCGCCAAAGAGCTGGCCGATGAAGATATGATAAGGCTGAGTGGTAGAAGCAGATTCACCCGTTCCTGTCGTAACGGTTCTCTCCTTGGTCGTTAGGACAAAGGCACTGTATTTTTTTGTATTTTTGCCTGCATTAGTCTCTCCTTCAGCAGGGGTGATGCCGTTTGCCGCGGCATCTGTCAGCTCCGTTGGAATGGGATTTGTTTCCTCAATAGATTCTCCTACCTTTCCTGCGATATCATTACCGCCATAGACATAGTTGATGACGATATTGTCGCTCATGTGCTTACCATCGATATTGACGAACGCATGACCACCGACATTGGCCTGACGGGCGCCGCCATAGACGTTTTGTAGGTCGCCGGCATGCACCGTGACCTTGGTATTGCCATCAGTGTCACCGGCGTTACCGCCGCCATAGACATTACCACCAATCAGGATTTGGGAATATACATTGAACATTGAACATTGAACAATGAGGATTACCACCATCAGCAGCAATCGCATCCACGTCGTCCGTTTCATTGTTCTATGTATCATATATGTCATATCATTTTTCACTTTTTCACCTTTTCACTTTTTCACCTTTACTCTGTGACTATCGTCGGGTTGTCCAAGTCTGGCTCCGACAGCACATACAAGTATGTGGGGTTCACCGTGAGTTCTATGGGACGCTTCTGTCCTCTCTGGATGCCATTCAGCATAGAAGCCAGACTGTTTGTTGCCTCACAGTTTTCACGTATCTTGTTTCCTTGTTTGTCATACACGTCATAGGTGCTGACAACTGAGAGCGTGGAGGGCGAAGAAGCGTATGCCGGAAGGAAATACCCTGTCACGTCTATGATACTCTCATTTTCTTTCAATTCCATACCATCAGCATCTTCAAAGAACGTCTGTTCCGCAGGACTGGTATCCGCATTCTGACCTGTGTTCTGTATTGTGGTGATGGTGCTGATAGGGTTGGTCTGTCCGTTGTTCAGCTTTATACTGACATTTGCCTTGTTATACATTGTTAGGCTGTTACAGACAAACTTCATTGACTTCAACTTGATGGTACGCAGTTTGTTGTAGTTCGGGTCAATCATGATCTTGAAGTTGGCTGCCGCATATAAGTGGTCCATCAACAGAGAGATGCCCTTTATCCGGGTGCCTTCCACAGGATCCTCTTCAGTCTCTGCCAAATAGGAGAACTTACCCCTTACCACGTTAGCCGGGTTGTCTCCATCGCCGATGCCGATGATGACGCACAAATCCTTTACAGAGAGGGCATTGACACCCTTTAGTTCCATAGTGGCACCCGTTACGGTATTTCCGCTCCAGGTAGGCGTTATCACGCTCTCTTTTACCACATCAGAGGGCATAAAGCCATAGATATAGTAGGTATTACCTACATCTACATACACGCCTGAGTTCCATATGTCTTTATTCTCATTGTTCTTTCCTGAATAGGTCACGTATCCGCTGGAGCTTTTCGTGGTGTTTTCTGCAGAATCCCAATAGGCCAGATACATCAGGATGGATGTGCCTTTTGCTAGCTCTGTCTGATCTTCGGAAGAGTTACGGGTCAGAGAGCGCACCTGAAGCTGTTCGCCCTGCTGCACGTCGGGCTCAGACTGCTCGGAACAGCCTGTGAGCAGACTGCCCCAAATGATGAGCAGCACCGTCAGCCATGCACTCTGTATATATCTCTTCTTCATCTTTTTTTTCCTTTACCAGTTATACACATTGTGGTTGCTTGTGGGCAAGGTATCCCATTCGGTGAACGACACCGTAAATATTCTCAGGTTGTTACCTCCTGCGAAGTAGCCGTAGACAATCCACGTATGGTTGCGGGAGAAATCACCAGCTTCCGATAGGGAGAACGCCTCGTTCCTCAGTTCGTCACTATCGCCCACAGTATAATAGATTTTTCCTGTTATCACCTTGTCGGATTCACGGAGATAGACTCGGCAGCCTTCCACGATTTCCCGCTTTACGTCTTCTGTCTCTGTCTTTTCCAGTTCCTCATTAATCAAGTTCTCGTATTCCTGTCCGGAACTGGCACCGTTCCAAGCGAACTTCGCTGGATCGAGGCTGGAGGGGGCAGTGATGGGTATATCAGTGCTGCCTGTCTTGTCCAACAGGACGTTTTCAACGTCCGGCGTTCCTTCATAGCCATTATTAGAGTCAATATGGAAACTCCTAGAGGAGGTGTAGGCCTCGTTGAGGAACAGGTATTCTGCCTTTGGAATAACGGCTCCATTAAAGGTGATCTTCTTGATTTTCACCTCTTGATTGACTGAGGCAGAACGGCTGAAGATGAACCGTACCTTTGATACGGCACGAACCACCTGCACATTGTCTATCGACAGCACAGGAGCATTATATGTGACCGGCTGGTTCTTCAATACGCCTGACATAGGCAGATAGTCTCCATCTCCCAAGCTTGTCTTTGGCGTGGTCAGGCCAAAGGGGTCTTTGTCTGCGGCATGTTCTATCATGATAGCGTCAAGTTGCTCACGGGTAGTACTGCCATCGGGAACAGAAGTGATATTGCTGTTGTCGACCATGACGTTGGTCATCACATAGACATCTACGTTGGGCTTTCGGTCGGCGAAGTCATCGCTCACTGCCATCAGGAAGGTGCCTCCGTTTATGGTGAAGTCTGGATGCAGATAACCTACCGGGGTGCCATCTTTGGCATGGTCAGGATCACTCGCCTCATGATGCTCGAACACCCAGATATGCAGGTCGGTCACCTTCTTCTCCTGGTTGTCAGCTGCCACGGGGCCGTTGTCAGCACGGGTCACCACGGGGTGCTCTGGCGTGGATACGTGAATCTGGAGCGTAGGAGCATCCTTCGGCCACTCCTGGTCATAGTTGTGACAGGCTTGGATGAACAACATCATCATGCTGCCCAACAACCATCCTATATGTCTGCTCCAGTTATTCATTCTAACCTCTTAATTCTTAATTCTAAACTCTTAACTCTCAACACTCAACTCTCAACTATTTAAGAATCACCGTGGTCGGCGTAGCTGCCTCCCAGTCTGTCTTTATCTGAACACCAATTTCCAGACGTCCGCCCAAGAGGTCGGGCAGCACGTTGTAGGCATGAGCCAGCGACTCTATTTTCATACCGACGGTTGTCGTGCGGTCTTGAGTGAACACACGGCTGTTGTAGTCTCCACTCCCAGTGCTGCTGGCTTCTGACAGTTTTATCTTACCTATCAGGTAAAACTTCGTGCCATTGTAGACTACGCCGTTCTCGCCCTTGAAGTCCCGTCCGCTGTTGTTCTGCAACTCCAGGATGACCGTCACGTCCTCATTCTCCTGGTTTTGGAGCACCAGCGTGTGGAGGAACGGTGCTTGAGCTGTGGCCGCCTCTGTCGTCATTGTTGTCAGGCAGTAGTTCGTACTACCCTCGTTTGTGTTCTTTGTGTTCAGATGGCAGTCGTACATGAACTTCTCGTCGCTCTCTCCACTCGACAGCGGCTTGAAGTCGAAACCTACGGGACGTTGCTTATCAACGATGATGCCGGTAATGGGGAACGATTCGGAACCTACTGTAACATCTTGATTGTTAGCGTCCTTCAAGGTCGCTGCCGTTGCATAGACCTTGGCGCTGAGCCGTGCTACACCATACTGCAACGGATCCTTGATGGCTACAGCCTTGGTGTTGGATGTGATGATGGAATTGTCGTAGGAATAATTTGAGAGGACGCCATCCCAAGTGGCATTTGACGCATTGTATACGCCGATTTCCACCGGGTCGTTGTTTGTCTTGATACGACTGTTACCGTAATACCAAAGCTCGGCAGGATAGGCAAAGCGGTTGACGGAATTGATGCTGACCTGCGTGTTGGTCTCCGTTTGCGGAACGAACGCATAGGTAGTCTCATTGGTCTTGGTCCATAACAGGGCTGCAGCACCGTCGGGAATGTAGAAGTCTGCGGGATAGTTGTCACATTCATTCAGGCTCGTCACCTCCTTGGTAGTTGCATTCACGGACACATTCATTCTACAGATGCCACTTTCGTAGATAGTTCCTGTATCGAGAATCTTGGCCATGACAGCCTCGGCAATGGCTTTCTCCATGGAACCATCGGCAAACGTATGCCCTGCCAATGTCTGGTATAGCCTGTTGACGAATGCCTTCACATTCTTGGCAGAGCCAGCCAGGACGTATGTCTTGTCGTTACCCTGATTGATGAAGTTCAGGTAGATGGACTTCAGCCAGGAGTCTGTGGTGTTTCTCCAATAGACAGTGTTGGTGCCCACGGTGCCAAAGACATTTGCGATAGCTGTCAGATAGCTGGCTATACATTTCGCTTGGTCGGGGATGGCCGTACTCTCGTACATGGATTCTGGCTTGAACTTCAGCGTGGCAGGTATGATCATCTTAGGCAGGGTGGTTAGTTGCTGACCTTCCATCTCTATTTGCAACGATCCATTGGCGGACTTGTCGACTATTCCATTGTTCTTGATAGTCTCAGCCCTTCCATAGACCAGGAAGGAGGCTACGCCGGGCATGAAGGTGTATTTCTGACTATAGAAGAACCGTTTTGTGTTGTTCTCCTTGTCATCACCGGTGGGATTGATGCCTTCATCCGTATAGTACCTCGGCCGGTCGGCTAACTCGATGGTTCCCTGCTTGGCAAAGGGTACGATGCGCAGTTCCTGAATGTTGCGGGAGCCAGTTCCAAGTACTTCGCTCGTCGCCATTCGGGTTGTGGGAGAGTTCTCAGCGAGCGACAATGCCAAGTCAGCCTGGACGAAAGGCATAACCTCTGCCGTCTCGTCCAGGTTCTGACAGCCCATGAGGGGCATCAGCACCAAGCTCCATCGGATGATATTCTTTCCCACTTTCACGCGCGTACCTACTTAATAATATACCTTATATTATATGCTTGGAGTCAGGATCAGACCCTGCTGCCACTCGAGGTCGACAGAGGTGCCGAGCTCGATGCTGGGGCTGCTCAGGTCGGGAATGCCGTTCGTGGCGTCGCCAAGACCTTCTGGATTGTCGGGAGAGTCAGGATATTCACCCGTATTGGGGTCTGGCAATACAGGAACGTCCACAATACCGTCGCCATCGGTATCCCAACCGGGACCGCCCTTGTCAGGATCGGAAATGAAAGTATCAGGCGTGCCATCGTCGTCGATATCAATCGGTACATTATCGGGTGTGCCATCGCCGTCTACATCTATGCCAATGGGCTTACCTCCATCATCCTTCACGTATTCAACATGTGGCTTGCCGTTCTTGATGGTGACGGTGAGTTGGGTGACGTGATCCTTGATGACGATTTTGTCCAATAACTCAGTATATTTATAGTTTGATGCTTTTGAGGGGTCAAGTTTTACGGCCAGATAGAAAGTACCACCGGCAGGAATAATACCATCGGCACCCATGAAATCAGCTCCGTTGTTTACCAGCTCCAAGGCAGCGTTCACGATCTGATCTGCCTTTGTCTCCAATGCCAGGGTTTGGTTAGCTGACGTGGTGGAGTTTGATAGTGCAGTAATGCCAGAGGGCACGGCACGGTCGTAGATAGGCATGTTCTCGTCGTATGCCGTTGTAGGCGAGAAGTCGTAGCCCACAGTGTTCTGTCCGCCAAGCAAGAAGCCCTTGAGGGTAAAGCCATTGGTGACGTCCACTTCCTTGCCGTTGGCATCGTAGAATTTGCCCTCAAGCATTTTGATCTTGGTCTCCACGCGTCCTACACCGTATTGCACGGGGTCTTTCAGTGCGATAGACTGTGTACCAGCCTCCACAGCATCTCCTGCATCCTGGTAGATGTTGTCGATGACCTCCTTCCAGGTGTTCTTAGATTCATACTGGTTTGACTTCTTCACTTCGGCGGCCTTCAATGGGGTGCTGACATAGTACCACAGGGCAGCGGGATAGAGATAGTCGGTAAGTCTCTGATGGAAAGATTCCGAATACTGGGCCGAAATATCGATGAACTCACTACCGTTCCAGCTCACGCGGGCAGCTCCGTCGGGTAAGCCGAGGTTGGTGGGAAAGCCTGTATAAGTGCTTTTAAGCGTAGCGGGAGAACCCTCGGTAAGCGATGAGCAAGCATCGCTGATCTTAGCCCTGATAGCGGTGGCTAACGGACGGGCGGGGTCAGATGCCAGCACACGGTCGGCTGAGAAATAGAGCCTGCTCAGAATAGCGGCCAACGAGTTTGACGATGCCGTTGTCAGGCCGGTGAAGTTCTTGTAGAGTGTAGCTAACGAAAGGTTGGTCGTGGTACTCCACTTGTCGTCAGGGTCTGTAGGAGTAGCTTTCGTAGTGGTGTTGGCAAGGTCAGTGAGTAGTGCTACGATGGCCTGTCCTGCTGCATCTCCTGCCTGCGGGGCATCACTGGAAACGATCTGTTCCAGCGAGAACGAGACGCCGTTAGGATTGGTAAAGGTCGCTTCCGTCAGACCTGTGGGATTGACGACGCCATACGTGAACTTGTCATCCATGGAGGTGATGGCCACCTCGGGTGTTACATCGACAGCCTTACCATAGAACATGAAATGCTTGGTACCGACAGGCACGAACTCATCGGTATAGACCTTGTAATTGATGTCTCCGGGTTTACCCAGTGCATTTGATTTAATGTATTCCAGTTTGATGATGTCAGTATTCTTCTCTGACGTTCCCGTAGGTGTCTCGCTGAAAGAAATGAGGCTGATGTTGTCGATGCCGCGGAACTGGGCTACCGTACCTGCGCTCTGAGAAACTTCGTCACTCATACGGGTTGTCCGCACCACCGATCGGGGAATAGAAATAACAAACTCTGACTTCACACCGGCGTTGCCGTTGCTGTCAAACACCACGTTCTCGTCGATTTTCTCCTCTGACGAGCAAGCCGTGAATCCTACTGTGCCTGTGAGGGCGATGGCCATCATCAAGGCGATTGACTGAATCTTTTTCATACCTTATTATTATTTCATATTTTTCGATTATAGTTCTGTGTCATCAAAATAGAGTCCTTCACCCCAGCCGAGGTTGACACTCAGGCCAAGTGTGGGACGGGGAATGTCGAGATTGGGCAGACCGTAGGTGGCATTGGCCAGGCTGGTGATGGTGATGTTCACCGTCGTGCTGCGGTCCTTGCTGAATATCTGGTTCAGCGTCTCACTGTGGTTCGTGCCTTCCGTCGGGTTCATGTTGGCTACTAAGTAGAAGGTGGCTCCCTTGACAATGGTGCCGTCGGCACCCTGGAAGGTCGGACCGTTGTTCACTAATTCCAGCGCCACCAGGATGGGCTGGTCTGCTTTCGTACCAAGTCCAAGGATATAGTCAGGCTCAGTCCATAGACCCCTTACCATAGGCTGGATGCCACCATTCAGATCCGTGTCGTAGATGGCATAGGTGCGGCTTGTGCTCACTGGCTGGAAATTATAGTCCACCTCGCGTTGTCCACCTATGATATAGCCTTTGAGGGTGAAAGTCCCATCTCCTACACTGACACTCTGGCCCTTGGCGTCAAGAAGACTGCTCTTAAGGATTCTGCTGCTGATGCAGAGACGGCCAACGGCATAGTGCACCTGCTTGACCATGGCTACAGACTGCGTGCTTCTCTTGACGGTGGTCTCGGCAGCCCCATAGCCCTGTGCCAACAGATCATCCCAGGTATCGTAGACTTTTGATACAGTCCCTTCCTCCCCCGCAAACAACACCTGCTTGTCGGAGGCGAGGATATCGGAGAACACCTGATACTGCAGGTTCATGGGATAGGCATAGTCATTGACCGAGGTCACTTCGAGATCATTGCTGTAAATTTGCTTGTCGGGTATTTCAAACTCACCCGTTGTGGTATTCCATTTGATGCGTGCGGCACCATCGGGCAGATGGATGTCTGCAGGGAAACCCTGATACAGCTCCTTCAGTTGGATGATGCCATTCTCTATATCTGGCTCCTTCCCCTCCTCACATTGGTCGGTAATCATCTTAGTAATGGCAGCCTTTAGTTTCTGACCCGGTGTCGTCTCATCAGGCACGGTAGGATCGTCGGCCGCCTTCTGATGGATCAGCTTCAGGATGAAGCCCAGCATCACCTGCACGTTATGCGATGACAGTGTGGTCAGCTGAGTCATCCGTTGGTAGGCCTCGTTCAAGTAAGCATCGCTCACCGTGGCCCACTTGTCGTCGGGGGCTGCCTCGGGGCCGGTGATGTTCATCAGGTTGTTGAGCAACGCCAGCAGCGCCTGCCCTTTCGTGCTGCCACCCAACGGAGCCGTTTCAGGACAGATCTGCACAGGTCTGAAGCGGATGCCGCTGTTGCCATGATAGTCGCTCTTGCCAAGACCGACGGTCTCGATGACACCAAAGTGCATTCGCCAATCATGCAGCGTCGGATAAGGATTGACAGTCGGTCCCCCTGCCTCATTATTATTGTTAAGTTCCTCAACAGCACTGGCGTAGAATGCGAAGTGGCTGGTGCCTACAGGTATGCTGATCTCCTGGCAGAGCGAGTAGTCCTCCTCGGTCACCTCTTCGCTTACCTCTCCACCCGAGGTCTTCATCTCAATCACACCGCCGAGCTTGTCGGATGTCGCTGTCGGATATTGGTCGTAACAGAGCAGGTGTACATCGTCGATGCCTCTGAAGTAGTCACTCTCATTATCGGTTGCGCTATGTTCCTGCACCACGTCGGATGTCATTCGTGTGGTCTTGGCAGAGCGTATGCCTACAATACGTGCCGGCAGCGAGAAGTTCAGCTGAGCCTTCACCGTCGGTACGGGAGCATTGGGATCCAGGTCGTCACTGGAACTACATGCCGTCAGCAACACCGCCAACAGCCCTACGCCCAAGAGCATGATCCTATGTACGTTTTTCCACCACATATTCAATATCCAATAATTAATCCTGGTTGCCAGTCGAGCGTCACGGAGGTGCTCACCTCTGGCATCTTGACACTCACGCTGCCATCGGGATTGATCTTCCCCTCAATAATCATCAACTGACCTGACTTGAGGGGGGTCTTTATATAGAGTATCGTTTCGGTCACGTGTTCATCAGCCCGTGTCCTGGTCTTACCAGGCTGGGGTATGTAGACACGGAACTCCCACATGGATTCCTCCCCTGGCTGTGCGATAAACGGTTCTTCCGTCTCGATCACTGTACGTGTCTTGAGATTCTGCGAGGGGAAGGAAACGGAGCAGAATCCAATCTTGTTGCCATTTGTCTCCAATCTTGTGGTTCGCACAATTGGAGGCCGTTGGCTATATCTGAATACGCTGTCACAGATGTTGAAGCCTGTGGCAAATCCGGTGCTGTAGACCTGTATGTTTTTGGTGTCGTATCCTTGCGGGTCGATGACCAAGCAGGCGGCGCAGTTGGCCATATACAGCCTTACGTTGAAGTTCTGGTTCACGCCTTCCAGCACGTTCATCGGCAGACGTGCCGTGAAGAGGCCTGTGTTGTGAGAGTCGATGGTATCCCTGTCGCGCTGTTGAAGCTGTGAGGTGTGGCAACGCTCGTCTTGAACTAGGTTGATGAGCGGGTCGTCGACAATGTTGGCCACCGCTAAGTGCATATACTCACGCATGGGTAGGTGGAGCGTGTAGCTGGCCTGGTTGGCATCCATGATGTGCTGGTCGTGCTGCAGGCGCAGCGAGTCGTCCCGGGTGTCGTAGAATGAGAGGTCTACGTCGTGGGCGAAGTCGGTGAAGACGTTCGACAGGTGTTTTCTGAGTTCCTTGGCCAGCAGGAGGTCGGCCTCGGTAGAGAGTGAGGTAGTGGTCTCAAGCTGGGTCTCTATCTCGGTGGAGATGTTGGTGATGAGCCGCAGCTCGTAGTCAATCTTCGACTGCTCGCAGTCACTCATATCCTCGTCGATCATGGAACAGGAAGTGAGTGAAGGTAAGAAGATGAAAACGTAAAATGGTAAAAAGACAAACACACGGAAAGCCTGGCAGAACTTTTCAGCCCTGTCATGCATCATGCCTATCGTCATATACCTCTTCATTTTCACTCTTTATTATTTACTTTTCACTTTCCGTGTCTGTCTGTGTTAATCCGTAGCGCCAATCCTCTATGGTGCCTGTCTTGCTACTGAAGCTTACACCTATCTTATATATATAGCGTGAATCCGCCTCGTAGGCCTTGGCATAACCACGGTCTTCTATCTGCTGCAGGGCCTCGTCGGCAGTACCATCGAGTTTGAACTCGAAGATGTAGACATAGTCCTGTGTCTCCACGATGCAGTCCGCCCGTCCCTCTGAGAGCTGCTTCTCCGTATAGACGGTATAGCAGGAGATGAGTCGCATCAGCAGATAGAACGTATAGTGGAAATACAGTTCACGGTCTTTCTTGTCCTTCTTCGGCCTCATGCTGTAGGGCGTCTCAGCCAGGAACGCGGTGAGGAGTTTCCGCACTTGTTCGAGGTCACCGTCGCGCATAGCTGTCACGATCCTCTGTACCCACGATACTGCCAATCCTTTGAGCTGTAGGTAGTCGTTGGCCAGCAGGGTGATGAGCCCTTGCTTGACTTCGTTGTTGGGATAGTCGAGCAGATAGGTATTGAAGTCCTTGTCATAGCCCTTGATGGTGAGGTAGCCTGCTTGGAAAATCATGGGCAGCGGCATAGCGCTATCGGCTTTGTAATCGATGAACAGCTGTTCAGTATATTTCTTACCTGTATATTGCATGATGTCCTCAGGCGTGTTACCCAATAGCCGAACCAGATAGGATGGCGTGCCCGACGAGAACCAGTAGTCCCTCATGTCGAGATTGATGAAGGTATTGAGGATGCTGAAGGGGTTATAGACATCCTTCATTCGTTTGCTAAAGTGGTAGCCGTCATAGCGTTTCTTCAGCAGCTCTTTCGTATCCCCCTCACTCTTTCCCAAAGAATTGGCCAGCTCTCGTATAGGTTCTGCAAAGACCGTATGCAACTCCTGCTCGGTGATGCCGAGAAGTGTGTCGTAGCGGTTGGATAGTGAAATGTCGTCAGGCTGATTGAGACCACTGAACATGGTGACCTGCGAGAACTTGGTAACGCCCGTAAGGAGCACGAAGCGCAGATGGGCATCGGCAGCCTTGAAGACTGAGAAGAGATTCTTCAGCAGTTGGCGGTTGGACTCCATCTGCTTCTCGTCGGCAGCCTCTCCAGTATCTATCAAATCCAGTAATGGCTTGTCGTATTCATCGACAAGCACTACCACTGGATGTCCTGTTACCTGATGAAGCTCTTCGATGAGATGATTGAAGCGAAGGCTCACATCGGAAGAAATCTCGTTCGACTCTTCGTCTTTCAATGGAGAGATTGCATATTGACCCTCGTATTTGGCAATGACGCTAAGGATGTAACTCCTCAGTCCTTTCGCATTCTCCTTCTCGCCAAGATTGAAGTCGAAGCTCACAACAGGGTAATGTCGCCATTCCTGCTCCAAGTCTATGATCTTCAGGCCCTCAAACAGGTCGCGCCGACCCTCGAAATAAGCCTTTAAGGTGCTGATAAGCAAGCTCTTGCCGAAACGGCGCGGGCGACTAAGGAAATAGATGCTTCCCTTAGCCAACTCGTAAACCAAGTCGGTCTTATCCACATAGACGTAGCCGCCATTGCGGATCTTCTCAAAGCTTTGTATGCCTATCGGATACCTCATCGTCTTTTGTTCTATATCACTTACCTTTTCACTAAACCTAGAGACACAAGTTTTTTAAGGTCCAGGTGTTGGTGAAGGAGGATTATGTCCTGTAGTATCGCCACCAAGAATCACATCATTGAAGTTCAAACCGGTCGTCCACTCCAAGTTTACAGAAAGACCTAGTGAAATTTGTGATGAACGCAGGTCTGGTACAGACACCAAGGCGTGTTGCAAAGAATACTTATTGAGCACGAAGTTTGCGGTTGTCATATAGTCTTGAATGAAAACTCGACGCTGCTTAACTGTGCTACCATCGTTATTGTACGGCGGAAGGGCATAATTGGTTGGCCAGCTGATTTCAGCGCTAAGATCTGATGACAGATCCGTACCAGCAGGATTATTCGGATCCAACTTACCCGTGATATAGAATGTACCGCCATTACGAATCAGGTTCTGTTCACCCCAGAAGTCCTTGCCGGAATTATTCTTGAACTCTAAGGCTACATACACGTCACGTTGCTTACCATCCTTTTTATTCTCATCCCAGTTGTCCCAAAGGAGGGTATAACATGGATGTGCTGTAGTAGGTATGGCAGCTGAAGGTATATCCTTGTCATACACCATATATCCAAATGTAGCTGCACCACCAGCCTTCGCCAAATAGTTCCAGCCCATCGTCATTTCCTGGCCACCTATGAGAATACCTGTCAACGTAAATAGTCCATTATTGGTCCCTACATTAAACTTAGCGTTTTGCTCTGTAGCCCCAGTCCTTTCATGTTGGATATAATAATTATTATCCTCAATCTCGTCAGCTCCATAGCTCACCGTTGTCTTCAACAAAGCAGTACCATAATTGATATTATCCTTCATGGCCACGCTACGAGTGGTCGACAACACATGCGTTGTAGTCCATGCCTTAGAACCTTCCCCCATCGCACCTGCTATCCATTTGTCAGGATTGTCCCAATTCGTCACACCATCTGGATAATCACTAGTAACATGAGAATCGTCTGTTACCCTAACAGCACTGTTGCCGAAATAGCAGAGTTCTGCAGGATAGACATAGTTCATAGGGTTGAAATTTGTCTCTGTACTTGTAGACGAACCACCCATGGCATAAGTCGGAATACTTCCACTATAAGAATACTCAACTTCCTTTGTGGTGGGATTTTGAAAAATATTCAATATAACAGACCCTAGCGGAAGATTGAAATTAGTAGGGAATTCGTGCAGTTTTATTCCTGCAGTATTATCTGGTAGTCCCACAAAAGCTTTTATTGCAGTCAAAGTGCTGCTCGTTTCTGTATCCCACGCACAACTTGAATCCGCGTTTTTGAAAACCTGGTTAATGTTATGGATAATTTGAGAACCAACATTCTTAGCCACAGCATCCTGTAGAGAGGTAGCATCCGTTGATGCTACAGAATAAATTGCATTGTAGAGGTCGCCTATCATCCTCGCTACATCTGAAGCAGAACCTGCACGGAGTTCGTTTGTATAAACTTTATTCATTTTAACAAAAGCATCTGCGAGAATTTCTCCTTTTGGACTCATATCCAATGGCCCTGAGGCAGGAGAAGCGGGATCCGTTGTCTTTGGGGCAATCGCTGTTATAACTCCTGTTTCTGAAGCCGACACAGTCGCATAGTCAGACCATTTCATTCCTCCTGAAAAAGTTTGAGTAGGAGTACCATACACAACATCAGAAGTAATACTAGTTTGAACGATCTTCGTCAACACTGCAGCTATCAGCTGCTGATACTGCTGGAATTCAGCCTCAGATTCCGCAGGAACAATCCTCATCAAACTAAAGGCACAATTCGCAAGATTCTGTTGAACAGAGAAATCCACTTTTCCCTCTTGAAAATCAGTCCCATCCTTAATTGCCTTTCCCCAAAACATCAAGGCATTGGTCTCCGTAGGCAGGGACAACTCTAAAACACGTCTGGATTTGGTCTCACCATCAACAGTACTAGCAGGCTTTAACTCGCCTGCATTTAGGATAGTTCCTAATCCAAACATTTTATGAGCCGTTTGCCCATCAGCAACATGCTTGCCATCATTAGTTGTTCCTAACTTGAAAGACATCAGTTGTACGTTATCAATGCCACGGAATGTCTGACTTAGAGTGGCCTGGGTATTTGCATCACTCATTCGCGTCGTAGCGGTATTACCTGTCGACACATTGAACACAAAATCTACCGGCACCTCGCCTGTTTCAGGGTTGTAACCTGGGTTCACCTCCACCATGTCCTCTTCGGAACAACTTGTGAATCCAGTCGCGCCTATCAGTGCTATCGCACCCATCAAGGCATAAATAAAGTTCTTTTTCATACTTTTGAAAGTTTTTATTTGTTATTATTTTTATCAGTTAAAGATTTTTATTTGTTATGATTCTGATTATCAGTTAATGATATATATAACATTGATTCCCAATTGCGGCAGGAGGAAGATGCGGTCGCCATCACCAAGGAAGGAGCCGCAGTGGGGACAGTCGTACTCCTTGAACCAGGCATAGCCGACAGCGATGCCAGCCTCGGCCTCAATGGCCCAGTTGCGACAGAGCATCCAACTGTAGCCGTACTTGCCACCCAGCGCAATGAGGTCGCCCTGCAGACGTTTGTTCCTGACATCCTTATAAAGGCCGAAGGGGAACTTGAAGTTGCTGACGTTGAAATGGCTGTAGATGGCGTTCACCTCGAAGTAGCGGGCGCTGCGGTTGACCAGCGAGTCACGCACCACGCCATAGGTACCGTCGGGACGGTGGCCGTAGATGCAGAGCGTGTCGTGCTTCAGGCCGTGGTAGCGGCGCCCTCCAAGACTGAAGAGGAAATGGCGCAGCTTCTTGTTGTGTTGGGGACGGGAGTCCAGATCCCAGGCATGCAGACCGGCACCGAGCTTCATGCTCCAGACAGAGTCGACCCACACCTCAGCACCCAGGTTGGGCGTAAGGGTAGCGTCATAAGCGAGATTGGTACGCACCGCAGCTGATTGTGCCTGTATCTGTATACTGGCAGCAAGCATCATGATGAGAGCTGAAATGAATCTCGTTAGCGTAACTGTACAGTTTTTTTTCATTTGTGCCTTTTTTGATATACCTTGTCTGGATATATTTTGTATTATAAAATGCAAAGTAACAAAAATAAATCGACTTGTACAAGGAAATCGTTCGTTTTAACGTGTAATTTAACTTATTTTAAATATGTATACGCGCGATTGAATTTTTGTGCATTGATTTGCTTCGACGAGAATTGAAGGAGTGGACTGCACCACAGTACGGACTCGACGATTCTATAGGCGTACTACGAGTAATGACTTGACGTTTCTCTTACTGGATAACCGCTACTCACTTACTAAGTGAACGCCACTCACTTACTAAGTGAACGCTACTCACTTACTAAGTGAACGGCACTCACTTACTAGGTGAACGGCACTCACTTACTAAGTGAACGGCACTCACTTACTGACACAGCAAGATTGATAATAACGACTACGAATTTCACAAATTTCACGAATTATTATTTGATTGCCTCGACCATGGATTACACGGATTGAACGAATAGATTTGGACTACGAATTACGCTAATTTCACGAATAATGAATTGATTGTCTCGACAACGGATTACGTTGCCTTGGTCATCAGATGCTGAAGCGTCTCCTCAGAGTAACCGGGGTGCGTGCACCCTCGAAACAACATCAGCAGAGCCTATAGACGCCCTGAAGTGGCAGCAATTCTAAGCCCAGGGCGGCCCTGGGCTGTAAGCTTTTGGTCTTTCAGGCCGTTTCTTACTTGCGCAAGCTGAGTTTGCTAAGTTTACTGAACTTGAATGAAGATGAAGAATGATGAGACAACTGCGTGTCGGATTAAAAAAAGTTAAACGAAAGCAGTAAATCTTAAAAAATCATTCTTAATTGGCGTTTTCTTCGTACCTTTGCAGCCCGTTAATGATGTCACCATGAGTAGTTTAGAGTGTTATAAGATTGATTTGAAGGGTCTTACCGAGGCTGAGACAGCCTTTGAGTGGGATGTGGATGATGCTTTTTTCAGCACTTTGGACACGACGGAAGTGCAGCAGGGTTCACTGCACGTGTCGGGGTCTATACGCAAGGCTTCCGGCTTTTTTGAACTCCTGTTTCACGTTTCTGGTACGGTGAGCATCGCCTGCGACCGATGTCTCGACCTGATGGATCAGCCTATCGAGGCTGGCAATAGTTTGGTTGTGAAGTTCGGAAGCGGGAATCCCTCGGAAGACGATGTCATCGTGGTCGATGAGAACGAAGGAATACTCGACTGCGCTTGGCTCGTCTATGAGACTATCGCCTTGGCCATACCCATCCAGCATGTGCATGCACCTGGTAAGTGTAACCCTGCTATGACCCACGTTCTGGAAGAACTGTCAGCCGACCGAAGCGGTGATGAGGAGTCCAGCCAGGCAGTAGACCCCCGTTGGGAAGCGCTATTGAAAGTGAAGAGTGACTTTTGAGCGTGACAAGAGATTAATTGTAAATAGTAAATAGTTAAATTGTAAGTAAAAATGGCACATCCTAAAAGAAGACAATCGAACACCCGTACTGCCAAGCGTCGTACTCACGACAAGGCAGTAGCTCCCACGCTGGCAGTATGCCCCAACTGTGGTGCTTACTATGTGTATCACACAGTATGTCCCACCTGCGGTTACTACCGTGGTAAGGTGGCTATCAAGATTGAGGACGAAGTAGCTGAATAATGGGTAAGATCAGCGCTGTTATCACCGGTGTTGGCGGCTATGTGCCCGACTATGTTCTGACGAACGATGAGTTGGCGCGTATGGTTGATACCAACGACGAGTGGATCATGACGCGAGTGGGCATCAAAGAGCGCCGCATACTGAGTGAGGAGGGCCTGGGTACGAGCTATATGGCTCGTAAGGCTGCCAAGCAGTTGTTGCAGAAGACGGGTGTTGACCCCGATACCATTGATGCACTCATCGTCAGTACCTCGACCGCTGACTACAAGTTCCCCTCTACCGCTAGTATCGTTTTGGGTAAGCTCGGACTGAAGAATGCCTATGCATTCGACTTCTGGGCTGCCTGCTGTGGTTTCCTGTATTCACTCGACCAGGCCGCCATGATGATTGAGAGTGGAAGGATGAAGCGGATCATCGTCATCGGTGCCGACAAGATGTCGTCAATCGTTGACTACAAGGACCGCCAGACCTGTCCGCTCTTCGGTGACGGTGCTGCCGCTGTGCTGGTGGAGGCCTCCGACGAGGAGGGCCTTGGCTGCCGTGACAGCTATTTCCGTTGTGATGGAAAAGGACTGCCGTTCCTTCATCTGAAGGCTGGTGGCTCAGTGTGTCCGCCCAGTTATTTCACGGTGGACCACCGTCTGCACTACCTCTATCAGGAAGGACGCACCGTGTTCCGTTATGCCGTGACCAACATGAGCGACGACTGTGCTCTCATAGCCGAACGCAACCATCTGGATAAGAACAATATCCAGTGGATTGTGCCCCATCAGGCCAACATGCGTATCATCGAGGCTGTGGCCAAGCGTCTGGAAGTGTCTATGGATCAGGTGATGGTCAACATTGAACACTTCGGCAACACCTCTGCCGCTACCATTCCCTTGGCTCTGTGGGAGAACGAAAGTCGTTTGAAAAAAGGTGACAATATGATCTTTACGGCCTTCGGTGCAGGCTTCGTCCACGGAGCCAGTTATTATCGTTGGGCTTACGATGGCTGTTAGTTCACTGCTCGCGGTTCATGGCTCATGAGCGATGGGCAGTGGATGGTGAACAACTGATGAAAAGAACAACAATGAATGATGAATGATGAACGCTGAACTTAAGCATAAGGCAGGATTCGTAAACATCGTTGGAAATCCTAATGTAGGTAAGAGTACGCTCATGAACCAGCTGGTTGGTGAGCGTATTTCTATTGCCACCTTCAAGGCACAGACCACGCGCCACCGTATCATGGGTATTGTCAATACGCCTGACATGCAGATTGTTTTTTCTGACACGCCGGGCGTACTGAAGCCTAACTACAAGCTGCAGGAGTCGATGTTGGCTTTCTCGGAGTCGGCATTGCAGGATGCCGATGTGCTGCTCTACGTGACTGATGTCGTAGAAAATCCCGAGAAGAACATGGACTTTCTTGAGAAGGTGCAGAAGATGAAAATCCCTGTAATCCTGCTGATTAACAAGATTGATGAACTTGGCGGAAGGAAAACCGGTTCTGCAAATGAAACAGAATCGCCAGCCCCTTCTTCGTCATCCACCGTCAACCCTCAGCAAGCCCTTCAGGAGATAGTGGAAAAGTGGCATTCCCTGCTGCCGAATGCAGAGATTCTTCCTATCTCTGCAAAGAACAAGTTCGGCGTGGATATACTGCTGAGGCGTATTCAGGAACTGTTGCCCGAGAGTCCTGCTTATTTCGACAAGGACCAGCTTACTGACAAGCCTGCCCGTTTCTTCGTCTCGGAGATTATCAGGGAGAAGATACTGCTTTACTATGACAAGGAGATCCCTTACGCAGTGGAAGTCCGTGTGGAGCAGTTCAAAGAGAGTGTGAACAGTATTCATATCAATGCTGTGATCTATGTGGAGCGCGATTCCCAGAAGGGAATCATCATCGGTCACCAGGGCGTGGCATTGAAGAAAGTGAGTACGGAAGCCCGAAAGGCATTAGAGAAATTCTTTGACAAACGGATATACTTGGAGACCTTTGTAAAAGTAGATAAAGACTGGCGTTCGTCCCAACGTGAACTCAACGCCTTCGGGTATAATCCAGAGTAGGCAACGAAGAAAACAAAGCAGCCGGAAGTGCAAAAAAACTTCCGGTTGCTTTGTTGTTACGCAGAAAGGTTACAAGGGTCAGATGCTCTCGGGAAGCCCCAGTTCTTTCATGACCTCTTTGATCCATTGCTGGTCATTGAGAGCAGCCTTGCCGTTGGCTGTGGCATTGGCAGCCTTGCGGAACTCCGACATCTGGGTGTTGGCATCGTCGAACTGATAGATCATTTCCCTGAATTTTGCGTTCACTTCTTCTTTGATGGCATCATTGTCAGGATTCTCGTCAATTTTCTTGGTTAATTCCTGCACGACCAACAAAGTGGGCTTGGCCAGCGTAAGCATCTCCTTGTAGGCAGACTTCCATTGGGTAACATCCCAATGCTCACCTTCTTCCTGTGCTTTGATGACTACCTGCTGCAGCGGGGTGGCGACCTTTTCCTCCTTCGGCACTAATTGCATGGTGGGAACGCTGTCGGCTACGGCTTCTTCCTGGTCGGAGGCAGGCTGGCTTTTCTGGTTGCAGGATGTGAAGGCTGCTCCCAGCATAAGGGCAAAAAGCCCAATCATCAGTTTTTTCATTGTCATTGACTTTTTTATTTGTTTTGTTGATTCTTGTTACTTGTCTCTCTTTTCGGGTGCAAAGGTACTACTTTTTTCATACACTCGAAAAAATAGAAGATTAATTATTGTTTCTTTCAATTATTTGTCGTACTTTTGCAGGCGAATGAGAGTGACTGTCACCATCCTGATGTTTCTGGGGTTGCTGTCTGCCGAGGCACAGCAACAGTATCGGTATCGGCTGGACTTCACCATTGGGGCAAAAGACTTTGTCGATACGGTACAGATAGAATATGAACGTGGTCAGGTGTATGTGCCGGTGACGATAGGCGACCGACAGCTACGCTTCAAGCTGGACACGGGTTCCAGTCAAGGAGTTGTCTACGACGATACCTTCGTTGAAGGACTCCGGCCCTTAGGACATATTCGTTCGGAAGATGCTACGGGGATGTCCCGTTCGGTGACGATGGTGGAGCTTCCTCCGATGTGTCTAGGCGGGTTGACCCTTCGGGGTTACAAGGCTGCGCTGCACAAAAGGCAGGTAAGGAGGAGGAACGAGGACGGTATCATCGGTTTTGACCTGTTGCGTCGGGTGGCTGCTAAGATAGATGTCCGCCATCACAGGATGATACTCACCGACCGCAAGAAATGGCTGAAGAATGAGCCGGGTGTTGCGTTGCCCTATAGATTGGTGAACCATACGCCTCGCGTGCAGATAGAGCCTGTTGAAGGAGAGACTGCCACGGTGGTGATGGACACAGGCAGCCGCCAGCTGTTGTCGCTGAACCGCTCTTGGACAGCGGCCAGCCTGGCAGGCAATGAGGATGCCCGCCAACAGGTGGAGGGCCGTTGCCAGGGACAGATGGCTATAGGGAACTTCGGCGTGGAACAAGAGTCCGAGGTGGTGTTCTTGGGACTCCGGGCAGTTAGATGGGGTGACCTTCAGTTGCGCGATGTGCACTGCATCACTACGCAAGGCAACAGCCATGTGGGAGCTCCGCTGCTGACTTATGGCACACTGACGGTAAATCCTTTCCAGCGCAGGCTGGTGTTCCATCCCTATGACGAACGGAAGGAAGCGGCAGACCGAGGCAAGCCTACCAGCTATTGCCAGATTGGCAACGAGCAGCTTCGCATTGCCTTTGTGCCGAAGAACGGTAAGGCGGTGGTGGGTCTCATCTGGGAACGCAGCAAGGCCTACAAACAGGGGTTCCGTCAGGGTGACACCCTGGAACGGATAGACGGACGGGAGGTGGACTTCGACGATTTCCTTCGTTTCCGTGCCGTGTATGGTCAGCAGTACCAGTTCTCGCTGCGCGACCGCAAAGGAGCGCACCGTGTGGTAAAGGCAGAAATGCCAACGCTGGAAAGGGTTCATAGAGAATAATAGGTAAGAAAGTCGTTAGCTTCAAAGAATAACAGAATATGAGAAAGTTTTTAATGGTAATGTGTCTGCTGATGGCAAGTCAGATGCTGTCGGCACAGTCGTTTGACAGTATCTTTAAAGAGTGCCAGGAAAAAGGTGCCATGAATCTGAACATGACGAAGGACATGATCAAGCTGGCAATGGCGCTACGGAAGGAACAGTCGCAGACGGCCATCATGGAGAAGATTGACAACATGAAGATGGCCATCATCCCCTCGCCTGACTCCCTGTTTGTGGAGAAGATCATGAAAGAGCTCGAGGCGCTGGAAACACCGAAGTCCAAAGAGTCGGAAGAGATAGATCCCAACGCCTACACGAAGGTGATGATGGGCGAAGAGAAGGATAAGAACCAGTCAGTGGTGATTCTGATCAAGGCTGAAGGCGAAGAGACTGTCGCTCCCATTGTGCGCGAATTTGTCATTGGCGCCGTGAGCAAAGAAAAAGGGCAACAAGTGCTGCTTGTTGCCCAAGTGTTGGGGCGTTTCAATGTGGATGACCTGGAAGCCCTGATGCGTGTTGCCAACCGCCGGTTGTAGTATCTACCTTTCCCGTGCACTCCACTTGGTGAACCACTCTGTAGTAGAGCAGAAATCCACAAGGGCTATGTCGAAGACAAGCGTGGAATAGCCTGGAATGCTGGATCCGCTGCCTTCTTTCCCGTATCCTAGCTGATAGGGAATGTAGATGCGCCATCGGTCACCACGATGCATGTGGAGTAGGGCGGTGGTGAATCCATTGATGAAGCCGGAGCAGAGGTTATCGATTACGGCTGTGGTCTTCCAGCTGAATGAGCCGATGAACGTCTGGTCGAACACGTATCCGTCGGCATAGCTTGCCGAGGGGATGAGCTTCCCGCGGTAGGAGATACGTACGGAGTCAGTATACATGGGGCTGCTCGTTTCGTCACCAGTCTCAAGTACACGAGCGTAGATGTAGTCGGTATTGGCACTGGCAACGGTCTCGTCCTTAGCAAACGATTTCAGTTTCTTCCACACGTTAGCCTGGCGGCTCAGCGAATCCTCCAGCGAGGCAAAGAAGGCTTCGTTACGCTGCTGCCAGGTGGAACTGGAACCGTACTCAGATGCCTCCTCGTCTTCCGACTCGCTGCATGATATTAAAGGTAAAAAGGTAAAAAGGTAAAAGGGTAAAAACCATTTTACCAAACCCTTTGACCTGTCTATAAATCTTCTTGTCATCTTTTACTTTTTACCTTTTTACTCTTTCATTACTGCAGTTTCTTCAGTAACGATGCAATGCTCACCTTGTCCTCGATGATGGCATTGAGCTCGCTGATCTTCACGCGTTCCTGCTCCATGGTGTCGCGGAAACGCAGCGTGACGCAACCATCGTTGAGCGTGTCGTGGTCGACGGTGACACAGTACGGGGTGCCGATGGCATCCTGACGGCGATAGCGCTTTCCGATAGAGTCCTTCTCGTCGTACTGGCAATTGAAGTGGAACTTCAGCTGATCGATGATCTCGCGAGCCTTCTCGGGCAGACCGTCCTTCTTCACCAGAGGCATCACGGCGCACTTCACAGGAGCCAGGGCTGCGGGCAGCTTCAGCACGACGCGGGTCTCGCCGTTCTCCAGCTTCTCCTCCTCGAAAGCATGGCACATGATAGAGAGGAACATGCGGTCGACACCGATAGAAGTCTCGATGACATACGGTGTATAGCTCTCGTTGGTCTGAGGATCGAAATATTTGATGCTCTTGCCAGAGTACTTCTCATGCTGGGAGAGGTCGAAATTGGTGCGGGAGTGGATACCCTCCACCTCCTTGAATCCGAACGGCATCTTGAACTCGATGTCAGTAGCGGCGTTGGCATAGTGGGCCAGCTTGTCGTGGTCGTGGAAACGATAGTTCTCTGCACCGAAGCCCAGAGCCTGGTGCCACTTCATTCGTGTCTCCTTCCACTTGGGGAACCACTCCAGCTCGGTGCCGGGCTGTACGAAGAACTGCATCTCCATCTGCTCGAACTCCCTCATGCGGAAGATGAACTGACGGGCCACGATCTCATTGCGGAAAGCCTTTCCGATCTGGGCGATACCGAAAGGAATCTTCATGCGGCCTGTCTTCTGAACGTTCAGATAGTTCACGAAGATGCCCTGAGCTGTCTCGGGACGCAGGTAGATCTTCATCGAAGCATCGGCGCTGGCACCCATCTCTGTAGAGAACATCAGGTTGAACTGACGTACGTCGGTCCAGTTGCGGGTTCCGCTGATGGGACAAACAATCTCCTCGTCGAGGATGATCTGCTTCAGCTCGTCGAGATCGGGGCCCTGCATGGCAGCAGCATAACGGGCATGGAGCTTGTCACGCTTCTCCTTGGTCTCCTTTACACGCTCGCTGGTCTCCAGATACTTCGCCTCGTCGAAGCTGTCGCCAAAACGCTTGCGAGCCTTCTCCACCTCTTTCTGGATCTTATCATCGTACTTGGCAATCTGATCCTCAATCAGCACGTCAGCACGATAGCGTTTCTTGGAGTCGCGGTTGTCGATAAGGGGATCGTTGAAGGCATCCACGTGTCCAGAGGCCTTCCATATCGTCGGGTGCATGAAGATGGCCGAGTCGATACCCACGATGTTCTCATGGAGCATCGTCATGGCCTTCCACCAATACTGCTTGATATTATTCTTCAACTCTACGCCGTTCTGACCGTAGTCGTAAACAGCGCCTAAACCATCATAGATTTCACTGCTTGGGAAAACGAAGCCATACTCTTTGCAATGGCTCACAATCTTCTTGAAAACATCTTCTTGTGCCATAATCTTGTTTTGAATTTGCAAATTTCGGCCGCAAAGGTACACATTTTTAATGAGAAATGCTCCACTTTTCACTTTTTTTATTACCTTTGACCTATAGTCATAGGTACTTATACTCGATAATAAATAGAAAAAATGAATTTTTCTTTTGTGTTTTGCTCGCTTATTCGTACCTTTGCACCCGAAATTAAGCATAGATTATACATTATTTATTGAATTATGTCCAACAACACAACATTTGTAGGTTCCAAAATAAAGGGACTTCGTGAAACCAAGAACCTCTCCCTTGAGGAGATTGCCGAGCGTAGCGGTCTGTCAGTGGAACAGATCGACTCCATTGAGAATGGTCAGAATCTGCCCTCGTTGGGGCCGTTGATTAAGATAGCAAGAGCCTTGGGTGTACGCCTGGGAACGTTTATGGATGACAACGATGCCTTGGGACCTGTTGTGTGCCGTGCCGCCGACCGTGAGAAGGACAGCAGCATCAGTTTCTCTAACGGGGCCACCGATGCCCGCAAGCACATGGAGTACCACCCGCTGGCTCAGCAAAAGGCTGGCCGTCACATGGAACCGTTTGTGATAGATATCAACCCGGCAGAATCGCCCAACTTCCAGCTTTCCGCCCACGAGGGTGAGGAGTTCATCTATGTGATGCAGGGAGAAGTAGAGATTGTGTATGGTAAGGACACCTATACACTCCATGAGGGCGACAGCATCTTCTATGACTCTATCGTGAAGCATCATGTTCATGGCGCACCCGGCAAGAGCGCAAAGATCCTCGCAGTGGTTTACATCCCCTTCTAAATGAGTACAGAGCATGAGTAATGTGAAATTAGACATGGCAGGCAGACCCCTGCCCGACAGGACTTACCCGGCTGAGACCGGAAGTGCTGGTTATACACTTCATGAGCGGACGCTCGGACAATGGCTGGAACACTGGGCGGAGACAACGCCTGATAAGGAATATATCGTCTATTCGGATAGAGACCTGAGATTCACCTGGTCGAAGTTCAATGAGCGAGTGGATAATCTGGCAAAAGGCCTGATTGCCATCGGGGTGACCAGAGGTTCAAATGTGGGCATCTGGGCGACTAATGTACCCGACTGGCTGACGTTCCTTTATGCTACGGCAAAGATTGGTGCCGTGCTGGTGACGGTGAACACCAATTACAAGCAGAACGAGCTGGAATACCTCTGCAAGGACTCCGACATGCATACCCTCTGTATCACTGACGGTACCTGGGACTGTAACTATGTGGACATGACCTATACCATGCTGCCGGAACTGAAGACCTGCGAGCGCGGCCATCTGAACAGCGAACGCTTCCCCTACCTGAAGAACGTCGTATATATAGGTATGGAGAAATATCGTGGTATGTTCAATACAGCCGAACTGCTGCTCTTGGGTCAGAACGTGGAGGATGAGACTCTGCAGGAGATGAAAAGCAAGGTGAGCTGCTACGATGTGTGTAACATGCAGTATACCAGCGGAACTACAGGATTCCCCAAGGGCGTGATGCTGACGCATTATGGTATTTCCAACGACGGCTACTTCACTGGTGAGAACATGGGATTTACGCAGGATGACAAACTCTGCGTGTGTGTGCCCCTGTTCCACTGCTTCGGCGTGGTGCTGGCAACGATGAACTGTCTGACCCACGGATGTACGGAGGTGATGGTGGAGAAGTTTGATCCGTTAGTGGTGCTGGCCTCCATTCACAGAGAAAGGTGTACGGCTGTCTATGGCGTGCCGACGATGTTCATTGCCGAACTGAACCATCCTATGTTCCCGATGTTCGATCTCACTTGTCTGCGTACAGGCATCATGGCAGGAAGCCTATGCCCGGTGGAATTGATGAAACAGGTGAGCGAGAAGATGTATATGACCATCACCAGTGTGTACGGTCTGACGGAGTCTTCGCCAGGTATGACTCAGACCTGTCTGAATGATACCTTTGAGCAGCGCTGCACCACCGTAGGCCGTGACTTCCCGTTTGTCGATGTGAAGGTGCTGAATCCTGAGACGGGTGAGGAGTGTCCCGTTGGCGTGCAGGGCGAGATGTGCTGCAAGGGATTCAACGTGATGAAGGGCTATTACAAGAACCCCGAGGCCACGGCCGAGGTGATTGATAAGAACGGCTATCTGCACTCTGGAGACCTGGGTATAAAGGATGAACAGGGATTCTATAAGATCACAGGACGTATCAAGGACATGATTATCCGTGGTGGTGAGAATATCTATCCGCGTGAGATCGAGGAATTCCTCTACCATATGCCAGGCATACGCGATGTGCAGGTGGCTGCTGTACCTTCCAAGAAATACGGTGAGGCTGTAGGTGCATTCATTATCTTGGAAGAGGGTGTCAAGATGGAACCCGAGGATGTGCAGGAGTTCTGCCGAGGCAAGATTGCCCGCTACAAGATTCCTAAGTATGTGTTCTTCATCGACCAGTTCCCACTGACGGGTTCAGGAAAGATCCAGAAGTTCAAACTCAAGGAAATGAGTCTGGATCTTTGCAAGAAACTGGGCATAGAGGTGGTCTGACACTTCCGATGCGGAACAGCAATTCTGAAAATGATTTGCAAAAAAAGGACAAAAAGTTTGGCAGTTTCAGAATTATTGCGTACTTTTGCACCCGCTAATGCGATGATAGGGGCGTAGCCCAGTTGGTTTAGAGCGCTGCAGTCACATTGCAGAGGTCCCCGGTTCGAGCCCGGGCGTCCCTACTCCCTTCCCGCGAAAGGCATGTTTTGGACAATTGTTCATTCGTGCCTTTCCATTTTTTTTATGCCCATGCTTTCGAGAGGAGTGTTTTGTATTGGTTTTTTGTACCTTTGCATTCAAAAGACCACGAAAATGCCCTGTCTCGGCAAAAAAAGAAACGACTTTCTTTGTTTTGCCCTTGACTTTTCGTAATTTTGCACTCTCAAATAGATAATAAGGTATAAAAGAGAAAATAGAACTTATGAAAAAGAACTTTGTAGAAGAGTTGAAATGGCGCGGGATGCTGGCGCAGATGATGCCAGGTACCGAGGAGTTGTTGCAGAAAGAAATGGTAACGGCCTATCTGGGAACCGACCCCACGGCCGACTCATTGCATATAGGCCATTTGTGTGGTATCATGATGCTGCGCCACTTGCAGCGCTGTGGCCACAGACCGGTAATCCTCGTGGGCGGTGCCACGGGCATGATTGGCGACCCCAGCGGCAAGTCGCAGGAGCGCAATCTGCTGAATGATGAGACACTGCGTCACAATCAGGAGTGCATCAAGAAGCAGGTGGCCAAGTTCCTGGACTTTGAGTCGAAGGAGGAAAACGCCGCTTTGATGGTGAACAACTATGACTGGATGAAGGACTTCACCTTCCTGGATTTTGCCCGCGAGGTGGGTAAGCATATCACCGTGAACTACATGATGGCCAAGGAGAGTGTGCAGCAGCGCTTGAACGGTACCGCCCGCGACGGTCTGAGTTTCACGGAGTTCACCTACCAGCTGCTGCAGGGCTACGACTTCCTTTACCTGTACCAGCATTACGGGGTGAAGCTGCAGCTGGGTGGCAACGACCAGTGGGGTAACATGACCACCGGTACTGAGCTGATTCGCCGCACACTGGGCAACGAGGTGGAGACCTTTGCCCTGACCTGTCCGCTCATTACGAAGAGTGACGGAAAGAAGTTTGGCAAGACCGAGAGTGGCAACATTTGGCTCGACCGCAATCGTACCACTCCCTACCGTTTCTATCAGTTCTGGCTGAATGTGAGCGATGAGGATGCTGAGCGCTATATCAAGATCTTCACCTCGCTGGAGAAGGAGACGATTGATGCACTCGTTGAGGAGCATAAGCAGGATCCGGGGCGCCGTGTGCTGCAGAAGCGGCTGGCTGAGGAGGTAACGGTAATGGTACATTCCAAGGAAGATCTTGACATGGCCATCGAAGCTTCCAGCATACTTTTCGGCAAGTCTACGAAGGAAGCGCTGGAGAAGCTTGACGAGCAGACGTTCCTTGATGTGTTCGATGGTGTGGATCACTATGACATCAGCAGTGACCAGTTAGGACAGCCTGCCATAGAGCTGCTCACCACAGCTGCTCCGGTATTCCCCTCAAAGGGTGAGATGCGTAAGATGGTGCAGGGTGGTGGTGTCAGCCTGAACAAGGAGAAACTGACTGATGCCCAGCGGGCCATCACTGCCGATGACCTGATCGATGGCAAGTATATCCTCGCCCAGAAGGGCAAGAAGAACTACTCGCTGCTGATAGTCCGTTAAAAGATGATGAAAATGGGAGCCTGACCGGATGAGTCTGGACTCCCATTTCTTCTTTATTTTTTGAACTACTAAACCATATAATAACAATGAGAAAACTACTGACTATTCTATTCCTTGCTGCAGCAATTCAGTTGGCCCATTCGGCCAAGCAGCCTTCGCACGGATATCCTATTTCACCCGTGCCTTTCACCAGTGTAAAAGTGACGCCCGGAACGTTCTGGGGACAGCGTCTGGAAGCCAGCCGCAACGTCACGGTGCCATTAGCCTTCCAGAAATGTGAGGAGACAGGGCGCTATACAAACTTCTCGAATGCTGCCCAGCACCTGAAAGACCCAACGAAGGTGTTTAAGGTGAATGGCGTGGGCTACTCGTTCGACGATACCGATCCCTATAAGACCATCGAAGGGGCCAGCTATCTGTTGCAGACTTATCCTGACAAGAAGCTGGAGCAGTACATAGACTCCGTGCTTGACGTGATTGCCTCTGCTCAGGAACCTGACGGCTATCTCTATACTGCACGTACTCAGAATCCTGCCGATCCCCACCACTGGGCAGGACCGGAACGGTGGTCGAAGGTGGAAGACCTGAGTCATGAGTTCTATAACCTTGGTCACATGGTGGAAGGAGCTATTGCCCATTATCAGGCTACAGGTTCGAGGAAGTTCCTTGATATCGCCCGCCGATATGCCGACTGCGTATGTCGTGAGATAGGTCCCGGCAAGAACCAGAAGCAGCTGGTGCCAGGTCATCAGATTGCCGAGATGGCGCTGGCTAAGCTCTATATCGTGACGGGTGAGCAGAAGTATCTGGATCAGGCCAAGTTCTTCCTGGACTATCGTGGCAAGACAGACCGTAGAGACCAGTACTCACAGGCACACAAGCCCGTAGTAGAGCAGGATGAGGCTGTGGGACATGCCGTACGTGCTGCCTATATGTATGCAGGAATGGCCGATGTTGCTGCTCTGACCGGTGATGAGGGTTATATCAAGGCCATTGATGCTATCTGGGACAACATCGTAACCAAGAAACTGTATATTACTGGCGGTATAGGTGCTACGAGCAACGGCGAGGCCTTTGGTCCCAACTACTACCTGCCCAACATGTCGGCTTACTGTGAAACCTGCGCTGCCATAGGCAATGTCTATGTGAATCACCGTTTGTTCCTGCTTCATGGCGAGTCGAAGTATTACGACGTGCTTGAGCGTACTCTATATAACGGACTGATTAGCGGTGTCAGCCTCGATGGCGGAGGATTCTTCTATCCCAATCCGTTGGAGTCGATGGGTCAGCACCAACGTCAGGCGTGGTTCGGCTGTGCCTGCTGTCCCAGCAACATCTGCCGATTCATTCCCTCGTTGCCAGGATATGTATATGCCGTAAAAGACCGCAATGTCTATGTGAACCTGTTCCTTGCCAATAAGGGAGAACTGAATGTGGGTGGTAAGAAAGTCTCCATCAGCCAGCAGACACAGTATCCGTGGGACGGTGATATTACCGTCAGCATCGACAAGAATCAGGCAGGCCGTTTCACCCTGAAGGTACGTGTGCCGGGGTGGGTGAGGAACCAACCGGTTCCCTCCGACCTGTACAGCTATTCTGACAATAAGCGCCTTGGCTATCGGGTTACCGTCTGTGGCGATGTGGTTGACGCTGCACCGGCCCCTGATGGCTATCTCACCATAGACCGTAAGTGGAAGAAAGGCGACAAGGTGCAGATACACTTCGATATGGAGCCACGCACCGTCCGTGCCATTAATCTGGTGAAGGAAGACGAGGGATGCATCAGTGTGGAGCGCGGACCATTGGTCTATTGTGCAGAACATCCTGACAACGATTTCAACATCCAGTCAATGCTCATCAACCAGGCTCCACGGTTTACTGTTGGCGATGGAAAAGTGCTCTCCTATCCGGTGAAGACGTTGACAACGCAGGCTCAGACCCTTGACTTCGACAAGCAGGGTCGCCTTACAACAAAGGATGTCAACCTGACGCTCATTCCTTATTATGCATGGTGTCATCGCGGAAGCGGCAACATGAAGGTGTGGCTGCCGCAAGACCTCGTAGCCACACGTCCTGCAGCGCAACCTACACTGGCCTCTCAGTCGAAAGTCACCACGTCGAACGAGACAGCAGCTCTGAGAGCCATCAATGACCGTCTGGTTCCGAAAGATGCCAATGACCGTAGTATTTCTTACTATACATGGTGGCCAAAGCAGAATTCCACAGAGTGGTTTGCATATCAGTTCCCTGAAGAGTCTGAGGTGAAGAGCGCTACAGTCTATTGGTTTGACGACCAGCCTTGGGGCGGCTGCTCCGTTCCCAAGTCGTGGCGTATGCTCTACCAGGATGCTCAGGGGCAGTGGCAGCCCGTTACGGGTGCCGACAACTATGGATTGAAGAAAGGATCGGCCAATACTGTCAATTTCGATCCAGTGAAGACCAAGGCAGTGAAGCTCGAAGTAACATTACCCGAAAAACTTTCATCAGGTATCTATGAATGGTCAGTTAAATAGACTGTTGCTTGGAGCCTTGCTCCTCCAGTTATTTGCCTTTTCTCCAGTATGCCTGTCCGCACAGGATACATGCGAGATATTCATCTATTCGCCCAATGAGCGGGGTGGGCTGCATGTAGCCAGCTATGATGGCGGACAGTGGAATGAGATGGGGCAGCTCTGCTCCAGCGACTACGGACAGTGGGGAGCCGAGAAACGTATGTATCATCCCTCAGTATGTCGTGCCCAAGACGGTTCTTGGCGGTTGGTATTCCAGCTGAACGACCATACACCGGCTTTTGCAGCCGCCTATAGCCGCGACCTTATCACATGGCGTCCTCAGGACTATCCGCAGGTGTCCGTACGCCCCTGTCTGCAGCCTATAGTCTTTGAGGGAGTAGATGGACAGTTCGACATCTATTTCAAGACAGCGAACGGACAGAAACGCTATCTGCCTGCATCCAATGACTTCCGTCGCTTTGGTAAGGAAGAGGAGAGCCAGATCGATGAAGATGCCTGGTTGCGTGACACCGCTACTGTACGGGGTCACCTCTATGAGGGTAATAAGTTTGAGGTTCCGGTACAGGAGGTGCTTGCCTTGGCACGTTATTTCGATGGGTTGGCAGCCGATGGCAGGAAAAGCAGCGAACGGATGCACGATGATGTGAAGAACCTCTCTTGGCTCACCTCGCCTGTTAAAGCCACGCTGACCGTCGGTACACAGGAGAAGCCTATCAGCGACAAACTGATCGGAATATTCTTCGAGGATATCAGCTATGCTGCCGATGGCGGACTCTACGCCGAGCTCATCCAGAACCGTGACTTTGAGTATAGCAGCAAAGACCGCCGCGAGTGGAATGCTACTACTGCATGGCACGCAGCCCGTCCAATAGAGATTTCTACCGAACATCCGCTCAGTGTGAATAACCCGCACTACGCCTTGCTACTGCAAGACACGCTCTGGAATGAGGGCTGGGACGGAATCGTGGTGGAGAAAGGAAAGAAGTACGACTTCTCCATGTACGTCTTCGCCGGTGGCCAAAGACAAGACTTCAAGGTTCTTTTGGTGGGTCAGGATGGCAAGGTGCTGGCAAAGAGCAAGTTGAAGACCCTTGCCTCTGACTGGCAGCAGTTCTCCACTGTGCTTACTGCTACTGGCAGTGATACCAAAGCTCGTCTTGCCATCGTTCCTCAGAAGGTGGTACGGGTAGGCGTTGACATGATTTCTCTCTTTCCGCAGGAGACATTCATGAACCGTAAGAACGGACTGCGCCGTGACCTGGCGCAGGTGATAGCCGACCTTCATCCCAAGTTCATCCGTTTCCCTGGTGGCTGTATGACCCACGGACAGGGGCTGGAGAATATCTACCATTGGAACCATACTGTCGGTCCGTTGCAGGACCGTAAGCCCGATTTCAATATCTGGGGCTATCATCAGACACGCGGCCTTGGCTTCTTCGAGTTTTTCCAGTACTGCGAAGACATAGGAGCCGAACCGCTGCCCGTGTTGGCTGCAGGCGTACCCTGCCAGAATTCTGCCGCTAACGCAGAGGGCATGGGTGGGCAGCAAGGAGGCATACCCATGGACCAGATGCCTGCCTACATACAGGAACTGCTCGACCTGATTGACTGGGCCAATGGTGACCCTGCCACCAGCCAATGGGCCAAGATGAGGGCTGACGCCGGACATCCGGCACCGTTCAATCTGAAATATATAGGTATTGGCAACGAAGACATCATCGGTACTGTTTTCGAAGACCGTTACGAAATGATATGCAAGGCCATCCGGCAGCGATATCCCGACATCAGGATTTGTGGTACCGTCGGACCGTTCCATACCCCAAGTGCTGACTACATCGAGGGCTGGGACTTCACACGCAAGCATCCGGAATTGCAATACATGGTAGATGAACACTATTATGAGTCCACAGGATGGTTCATGCACCACCGTGACTATTACGACAACTATCCTCGCACCCTTGCAGGTGGAAAACCTTCACCCAAGGTCTATCTTGGCGAATATGCTGCCTCTACCAACGTGAAACGTCCTAACGTGGAGACTGCTTTGGCTGAGGCCATCTACCTGACTGATGTGGAGCGTAACGGCGACATCGTGGAGATGACCAGCTATGCTCCCATGCTCAGTAAGGACGGTCATTCCAATTGGAACCCCGATATGATCTACTTTGGCAATACCTCCGTACGGACCACACCCGCCTATGATGTACAGCGTCTGTTTTCCGTCTATGGAGGTGACCGATACATCAGCTCAAAGATTGAAGTCCAAGGTTCGCAATCAGACACCAATGCCGGTAACTTTGAACTGTCTCACCGTTTGGCTGCCAGCTTCGTTCGCGATACGAAGACAGGTAAGCGATACCTGAAACTGATCAATGCGCTGCCCGTACCCCTTCAACTTAGCATCCATGGTCTCTCGATTCCTGCTGGCAGCCAGTGCAAAGGCTTCGAGGGTAAGCCAGAAGAGCAGCGTCTGCAGATCATCACCACAGAAGTGCAGGGCAATGAGATGGTACTGCCTGCCTACTCCATGCGTGCCATTGAAATCAATCAATAATCATCATAGAATATGGAAATCATCAATCTCAACGAACAGAACACCATCGTCAATCAGTACATGTACGAGCTCCGTGACAAAAGCTACCAGCGTAATCGGCTGCTCTTCCGCCACAACATCCAGCGCATTGGTGAGATGATGGCCTATGAGGTGTCAAAAACCTTGGAATATAAGTCCAAAACCGTTACCACGCCCTTAGGAACCATCGACATTCCACTTCCGAAGGATGACGTGCTCATAACCACAGTGCTCCGTGCAGGACTGCCTTTCCATGAAGGGTTCCTCCATGTGTTTGACCATGCGGAGAACGGTTTTGTCTCTGCCTATCGCATGTATACCAACCGCGAGCACACCGAGGTAGGTGTCCATACAGAGTACATGGCTGCTCCTTCTGCTAAAGGCAAGACGCTCATCATCTGTGATCCCATGCTGGCCACGGGGGGATCTATGGCTGCCAGTATCGAGGTCCTGCTGAAGACTGGCAAACCCCGCAAAATCCATATCTGCTGCGTCATTGCTACCCCAGAAGGACTCGAAGTTGTCAAACAAGCCTTGCCCGTTGATGCCACTATCTGGTGTGCAGCCATCGATCCAGGCATGAATGCCAATAAGTATATTGTTCCTGGCTTTGGCGATGCCGGTGACCTCTGTTATGGCGAAAAACTCTGATTTTACACCCAAAAGTAGCCTCAATTAAGGGAAATGGCCCTAAAAAACTGTTAAAATGCTTGCTGAAGCAAATTTTCCTGCAAAAAAGTTTGGCAGATTCAATTTTTCGCCGTACCTTTGCACCCGCTTAACAGAAATATCTGCTTCAGTAGCTCAGTTGGTTAGAGCACCTGACTGTTAATCAGGGGGTCGTTGGTTCAAGCCCATCCTGAAGCGCCTAAGAAAGAGTCCTGTAGGTCAATGACTTGCAGGATTTTTCTTTTTCTTGCATTTCAAATTTGCACCCAAATTGCACCCATTAATATCGTTTGCAGACTGGCCTCATCTTCGTCTCTACATATTTCTTGCCATAATCTATATTATAAAGCCATCATTCCAAATTCATTAGTTCCTGACATTATAGTATTATCATATCATAGTCTTCCATATTCTTCAATTCATGTTAATGCCAACCGTCTGGATATAAGTTCGTGTCATTCAAGAACTCAATGCTACTCTCTATAAAATGGTCATTTCTTAAAAAGGGCAAAGCCGCATTTAATGCAGGTCTCCATCCACCACAACATTCCGGGCTTATGGCCACTGTGATAACTTTTATGTTCTCAATATGTTTCTTTATCACCTCTGCAATCATTCTTACGTAATCATCAGTCATAATTCTTTGAGTATGATCGTTAAAATCATAACTGAAAAAATAATCCAGGTCAATATTAACAATCCACTTATCAAGAGTTTCATTCCTCGCATTAGCTATCATGCTTTGTAATTCGTCTATATTAAGTGCATTATCAATGGTACCCATCAAATGAAACGGTGAAGTTTCCTCTATCACATTACACCCTAAATTCATGCGTCTTTCTCGCTCATTCAGAGTTTTGTGTGTAGCATATATACACTTTCTAAACCAATCAGGAAACAACTGGATTGCTTGATTGATATAATTATCCCAGGTAAAAGCTGGACGATCAAAATCCCTCTGCATTGGATTACGTATCCCAACATATTCATCAATAGACACATGCGGATTCGTTTTCAAATACTGATAACAGCTATATGGAGCAAGACTTCCCAAATCGTTATGCCTGTCTATATGGAAAAAGTTATAACTCTCCTCTGGATTACATTCCTGCATCCAGCACCATGCAGCAGCCAAATGATTATCCATAACATATAGTGGAATATCGTCTGCTCTCCACAGAAAACACAGATGCACGTCATATGAACGTTGATGCAAAATCTCATTCGTCGTATTCTTAATCCACATACGCATTAATTATTTACCACTTTTCAACTTACTCAACTCATCATTAAAGTTTATCAGGAACACCTGATAATCCAGTTTTGCTCCAAGCACTATCTCCTCTATTGTTTTCTCACCACTAGCCTTATCAATTACATACCGTATTACCTGTTGAGCATAATACTTTGCCTCACGAGCATAGAAAGCGATATTCACACATGACAGAGCAGCATTATGCACAATCATATTCCTAAGCCTATAAATCATAAGCAAGTCTTCTTTTATTTGATGTCCTTTTTCTTTCAAACCCTTATCACTCGTATAGAACTCTCCCATCAGAGTTAACTCATCCTTTACAATATCGTCATTAATGCAAGCAACCATATCAGCTACTGCATTTAGAAAATCACCATCACGATAACGGTCGCCAACCTTTACATCCAAACCCGCCTTGCTGATAACTTCATCTGTCAAATCATAGTAGTTGTCATGCTGAGTAAACATGTAATAGTAGTTACGATATGTGTCCCTCAGATAGCTATGGAAATAGCGTTTGCAGAAAAATGATGTAACAAATTCCTGAATCACTTTCAGGGAATTCCCATTCTTGTCTTTATCCAATACCTCTACTCTGGTCCCATTGTCTATTTTCAGCAGCCCTTCAATCGCAAACCAACTATATAGCAAGACATCTTCATCTTTATCTGAAGCAACGGCCTTTGTATACCAATGTGCGGCATTCTTCAAACGTATTTTCAGTGCGCCATGCCCCACTTCTAAAACACGATGCTTGTCAGATAGGAATTTAAAACCATCACCGCTAACATCTGAAAGATCAAAAGCTTCGATATATTTTATCATCTCTTCTCTTTTAGCCTTTTGGGTATCACCTTCTTTTTCGGCTGCACTTCCAGCAACCTCATTCCCATCCACCACAATTGCATATTTGCTCTCAGACATGAGAACTGGCGTATTCGTTCTATATGTTAGCATGAGTATGTCCAAAACTTCCTCTAGTTTTGTTTTTGCATAAACTCTTGCTTGCTCAAGGCTTATATAGTCTATAGGTATGGCAGCATTAACACGGTCACGGTCTTCCGACACTTCCTCTACATATGATAATGAATATCCTCCATTATCTTTGATATACTGTTTTACTTTGGGGGAGTAAATATTAATATCTCCAATGAAGTCATTAATTTGACCCTTCAAGCCCTCAAGCCTCACAATAAAGAAAGCCTCAGTGGGTGTTGCAAAATAGTATTCTTTTAATACTTCTAGCCTTCTATATACGTCCCAGTTCTTAATCCTTTCATATATTGCCTCATAATACTTCTCTTCATCATCAAAATCAGATTGTTTCAAACCGTCAAATTCTGAAGGAGCAGCTAGCACCACATCACCCTCAGCCATAAAAACTCCAGGAATCTCATTTGAAAAATTCTTTATCTCATCAAACACGAAACCTTCAGCAATATATTCTGCAATAACTAAGTGAGTGATATCATTAATCTTTTTCCTGCTTGCAAAATCGCTTGTCTTTGTCTCATCAATGGTCTTAGCCAGCCAATCTACAAGTAGCGCAAAATAACGTTTCACAACAAGCGTATCAAGAATCTTACTACAAAGAATTATACATGAATCCCTGTTTGCAGTGTTACCAAGTCTTTCCAGTAAACAAGACACGGCAGGATGACATAACTGGTAAAAGATTTTATCGTTCTTGTCTAATCTTGAAATCTCTTTTCTAAAAAGTGATATATTCTCTTGATTAGACAGTCCATGACCTTCTAGTTCCTCAACAAGATCTTTCAACAACATTCGTGGCCCCACTACTTTAAAACTAACGTTATCTTTATCCGTTAGCTTTTCAACACATCGCTTCCAATAATGCTGCCAATAGGTGCAAATATCTTTATATGGTAATTCAAATATTTCTCTTGTACGTGCATCCATCGCTATACAAATAAATCGTCTAGTGTTTTCTTCGGAGTTATTATCACATCCTGAGCACTATGGTCATCATCAACTGTGAATCTAACATAGCCAGTGAAGCCATTCGGTATTGAGAATACAAATTTCGTGGCAAATACGAATTCAAAAATGGGGTCGTTAAATGATTGGAATAGTACTATGTTACTACATATCGGACTTTCATCTTTAATTGGTGTAAAATTCTTCTCGTCCACATTTAATAATTGCGTTCTTGGCAGCTCGTTCTTCTTCACCACCATGAACCACTTCACTGTGAGTAATGCATTCAGCACAACAGCTACATCCCCAAGTTCTTCAATCTTCTCAGTTGATATAATCGCATAATCATCGCTCATGCCCATCGCTTGTAGTACATTAGGAATTTGCTTTCGGGGTACGGAAAAATCTCCGACCTTTTTTTGACGGCCCAAACAACGAAGATAGTCCATTGCTATCTCATTCCAAAAATTCGTGCCGAAAACATTCGGAATACACCTACAGTCTATATCCTTAAACCCACTATAGTTAATGGTTTCCAAAGCACTTGATTTAAACACATCCATCGTGATAGACATTCCACCATTATATGGTTCACAAGATGGTAATATGCTTCCCAACCTTTCAGCCTCATCTTCCAGCTCCTTGATTAGTTCTTTATACTTTTGTTGGTTCACAGTCGGATGTTCCTCCTTTGATTTCTTATCATGTACGCATTGACGCTGGTACTCACCCAAAAGGCTAAGAACTTTATTTTTATCTACTTTCGTCAATCTCGGTACCACTCCAAACACATCACTGTCAAACCATTGAGTAACCTCCTTCTGCATCATCTCCATCATTGTGGCGTCTCGCTCATCATCCTCCAATTTCAGAGGCGACGCAGGCAAGCTAAACAATTCGTCTTTTCTAAACCCTCTTCCTTCAAGCGACCACAGTCTGATTACCAATAAGCTCAAATATTTCAGAGCATCACGAAAGAAATACTTGCTGTCTTTCACGCCGCTCATTTGGTCATGATAGTAAAATCCTTGCTGATAGAAATAACGGATGTCATCGCACATCTTGTCAACCAGCTCAAGATACATCACAATCTCACCAAACCGGCTGGGTATTAACCCAAAGTATTCTGGTTCAGAGTGAGTAAAGAATAGTACATCATTCAACCACTTCGCTCTACCATAATGTAACAACATGCCCCCTATCATAATATGGCGAATCATAAAGATCTGAGAATCTTGTCGTAATGGTGAATTATGGGCTACAAACCTGTATTTCATGGTCACATAGCTATCCGTATATTGCCAGTATTGATTGAACCACGAATGATTTCCATACTCCACGGCTTCGTTTACCAACATCCATACCAACTTATGGGCCTGCAAACTAATCCTCGAAGCAGAGATCTGGTTATATAAGGATGGTGTGATATCGTTGTTCCCATACAAGAAGTGGTGCCCGTCATCTATGCGGATGAATTCTTTCACCTTCGTAACGATATTGATCGTTACACCATCATAAAAAACAGGTGGGTTTACCGTTTGTATATTTTGATTAGGTTGATCTCCTTGTTGTTGATTAATATAGCTGAAAACTCCACTCAAACTCTTTATATACAAGTCTAGATTGTGCTGCCCGTCAGCATAAATAGCCAAGTCAAGCAGTTCCATTACATTATTCTTGTCAATCCTGCCACCCTCCACTCTTTTCAGTAGTTCCTCCGCATTGGAATAGAGCAGTATCAGTTTAAATAGCATAATACTACATCCTATAAGTAGTACTATGCCAATAGCTTGTATGGTTATCACCAATTGGTTCATCCATCCAGCCTGTAATATGAATGGGGCCAGAACAGCTGCCACCATATTGACAATCATAAGTACTTGAAATGCCTTATAGACCGGCTCCTTAGCAAACCGCCGTGAAAGTAGAGCAGAATTATATTGGTTGAATATTCGTCCAATACTCTGCACTATCAACGGATATCCGACACCATAAAGGGAAGCAAGTATCGAAAGAAGTCCGCTAAATGTATAGTTAGTAAAATCAAATATCATTTCTTCTTCCTTTCTCCATGTTTAGCATTCACAGTTGGTTTTATCATTTTCTTTAGCATAGTTGTTTCTTCCATGAAATGAGCATCCAAACTATCTACCCTTTCTGCAATACCGACAATCGATTGCTCTAATGTACTGACAGATTGTATTACTGTTGTCTCAACCGATTTCTTCTCTTCTCGTTCAGTAGTATCAAAAGCAACTCTACTCATATTGGAAAAAACAGACACAACAACAACTAGAATGACTACGACGCCAATTCCTATGATGGTCAGAATATCATTCTTATACACCTCCCGCCAGTCGTAGTCTTTCAATTTCACTACCACTTCCACAGGTTCTCCTTCTGGCTGCGCCACTATTTCTTCGAATGGATTTTCAACATCTCTCATTTCTGTTTCCTGTGTATAGGTTTTACTACATTTACTTTCTTGCGTCTCTTTACGTCTTACAACTAATATAGCAATAGCTGTAAGAAGTGTCAGAAGCGACAAAATGCCTATGACAAACTTCCTCATAAACAAAGGAGCTTGATAAAATAATCATTGGAACAAAACCATATTTCTTTTCCGACTCTTCTAAGAGCATATCGAAGACACATTCTTTCTTCATGCTCATTCCCTACAACATATTTGCATAATTCATCTTCATTGTCTTTATTAGAGGTGTCCGTTGTAACCACCAGTTTAGCAAGTCGGTTCAACTCAGCTTTCACCTTTAGTTCACGCGAATAGGTCACTCGCATCTGGAGCCAAACTTTAGGATCACCACACATCATTGTGTTGTGCCCCAGAGATATTTCTTTTTTATCCGCTGTCATCATATAACTCTGATTTTCAGTTGCTTTATGACTCCAACTCAAGCCCCGAGTATTCACGAAGCCCACTTTCAGTTGCAAATATACAAACTTTATTTTAATTCTACCACAAAAAGAAAGAAAATTAAACTAAAGTCATTGATTCAACTATATTTTTTAAGGAAAAAAGGCAAATGAGTGCTTTTTCAGCATCCTAATTCGAGAAAACTTTGTTCCTCTCACCACCTGCACCCACTCTTTGCAGAATTTCACCTAAAGGATTCTGCAAGAGATTATCATCTTAGCCGTTGTCATGTTCTAATGTTGACAAGTTGAAAACATCTATAGGGTTTCAACTGGCAACACAATTATTTGGGCAAATGTTTTGTCCTTTGCCTGATTTTCATTACCTTTGCACCCAAAAGCATCAAGAGCAGTCTTCTTCGGATGAACTCGCCAACCGAGTTTTGGAAACCACGGTGGTCAGTACGATGCGGAAGCAACATTTATAAACTTCAAAAACATTCCAAATTATGCAACAGCACATTTATTACATTAAGTTTGCTCTGCGTTTCGCAGATATGCAGATTCCCGAGTTAGTAACTGTTTTCAACGCCCAGGTGCAAAGCCGAGGCTGGTGCTCTTTGCGAGCCTATCACGACCATGCCCTCTTTGACGAGTTCCAGCGTCGCGGCATCGATACTACTGCCGTTACCTATGGAGAAACAATTTCTTTCACCCACCCTGTCAGTTACGACATGACCAGCAATAGGCTTATAGCCAAAGGCTGAACAACCTCCCCTCATACAAAATCCGCCCTTGGCAGTCTGCTCTTTGCCAACGGCGGTTTTATTTTATTCCATCAGCTTAATCCTTGATTCAATGAAAGCGATTTCCTTGTCTGTTATGCCGTATTTTGCATAGAGTTTAGAATCCACCCAACGACAAGTGAAGTCATGAAGAAGGATAGCGACTCATTGCGGAGAATCTGGGCGAGCCATAGATATGCAGTCATTAAGGAAAAGGCACTTGCTCCGTGAATAAATTGCTGTTTTTCAGCAATTATTATTAAAGAAACACAAAATTTTGTGGGATTAAATATCATTTCACAAAAAAATACTTATATTTGCAAATTGAAAACTGAAGAAACAGAAATGTCAACAAGTCTATTTCGGAAAAATATAGAAGATATTCACGTTCCTATCCTTTCAGGACTTGGAGAAAGTGGTATTGTTCTCACAAGCCAAAAGGATACTATTAGCGATGTTCCTTCTATTATGTTTGCTCTTGAAACTGCACGCAACCGATTTGGTGCAAGTGCTGTTTATTTTCGTTACTATTCAGACAGACAGACATATATCCCGCAAATGTATATCTTTGACTTTACTGATAAGTTCGTTTCTGTTAGTAATCGAAAAGAAATACATAAGAAAATGTGGAACGGGTGCCAAGTTCCTGCTTATATGATTGTAGAAAAAACTCAAATCAGCATTTGCAGTTCCCGCTTGACTCCTTCAGACTCGGATAAAACCCTCTCAGATATTTTAAGTATTTCGGCAGAATATTTCAAAGACTTCCCGTCTCAGGAACTTGCGAATGGTGTTTTTTGGGAAACGTTAGAAAATGAGAAAAGTTTTGATTTTGACCAATCTGCGACAAAAGACCTAATAAGAGGGTTGAAGAATGTGTTTCACAAATTCCAATCTGACTCTGGTTTGGATAGGCATGTGGCCCTCCGGCTGCTGATGCAGTGCCTACTCATTAAATACTTAGAAGAACGAGAAGACTCCAGCACAAGTGGCTACTTCTCAAAGCACTATTTCAAGGACAATTTTGGCTGTGAAGACTTCTGCTCTACAATTAAGAAAGGGAACCTCTTGAATCTTCTTGATTTGCTTGCAAAAGATTTCAATGGGAAAATCTTTGAATGGAATACATATTCCCAGGCATCAGCACGAGCTGCCATTCAACAAACGCAGGTAAAAGAACTGGCCAATTATCTTGATGCTAATATAGAAGATAATCAATACCTGCTATGGCGGAAGTATTCTTTCTCTCATTTGCCAGTTGAGGTTATCAGTTCTGTTTACGAAGAATTGCTGACTGATAGCAAGGACATTGTATATACACCAGAGATGATTGTGTCCACGCTTGTTGATGAGTGTATGCCTATTGACAAACCACAAAAAAACTTCAAATTGATTGACGTAAGTTGTGGTTCGGGCATCTTTCTCGTAAAAGCATATAAACGGCTTGTGCAATGGTGGCGATATGAGCAATGGAAACAAACTGGAAAATTGAAGAAACCGTCACTTGACACTCTAAAGAACTTGCTAACGAATTCTGTGTATGGTGTAGATGTTGAAGAAGATGCCATCAATCTCTCCATCTTCAGTTTGGCTTTGGCTATTCTTGATGAGGTAGACCTGAATCCTCCTACATGGGAAAAACTTAAGTTTCCAAATTTGAGTGAGAATATTGCATGCAAAAATTTCTTCGAATATGTCACCTATCAGGAACACCATGGATTGTTTGATTTGGTTATTGGCAATCCGCCATTCAATTTGAAAAAGGAAAACGGGAGAGAACCAAGTAGAAAGGATTATTTTAAAGGAGTAAAAGAACGACATGGGTATCAAAGTCCTATACAGGTTCCTGACGAGAATCCTGCACTTCACTTCTTATGTAGTTCCATGTCCCTGCTAAAGGACGGCTCTATGCTGTGCATGATTCAGCCGTCCGGCCCATTGCTGTATCAAAAAGACGAGCGGTTTAAAGCGTCTCTGTTTGGGGAATACAATCTGTTGCAAGTCATTGATTTCACGAATTTGGATGACAAATTGTGGGGACAGCGGAGAGTTGCTACAGCCGCTGTGTTTATGGAGAAGGCTAAACCAGACGACACAAATGTTTTGCATCTGATTGCTAACCGCGCTTTCTCAAATACCCACAAACTGTTTCTGGAATTCGATCATTATGACTTCCACTTTGTGCGTAAACACGACGCTATTCACAATAGCCATGTGTGGAAAGCCAATTTACTTGGTGGCCATCGGGTAGCACGCATAATTGACATATTTGCATATCAGCGCACAATATTAGATTTTCTGAATTCCAAAAAGGATGCTGGCTGGAGTTCTGGTGAGGGTTTCATAGAAGGAAAAGGCCCAGAACTTGATTACATAACAGGGAAAACATATCTTGATACAAATCTTTTCAAGGGTAAGCATGCTCAAAATGTGCTAGGTACTTGTTCTGTCAAGAATTTTCACCGTTCAACTTCAAAAGATTTATTTGAGTCACCCCATCTGCTCATTAGAAAGATATTAAAAAAAGATGGACTCATCTCTTGCCTATACAATGAGTATGTTACTTTTAGGGATTCCGTTTATTCAATTCATGCGCCAGAAAGAGAAATAAATGAACTACAAGCATTGTCGGATTATTTAGATAATAATGGTCCTTTGCTTCGTTTCCTCATACAGGCTATGAGTAGTCGCATAGGAATTCTAAAGGTTAATTCTTTCAACGATGAAGATATTTTAAATCTGCCATATCCCGAAGGTATACATTCTTTAAAACTTACAGAAGCTGACGCCATCATCATAAATGATGCCATTGAATATTATTCGAACCCAAGAAAGTCGTCTGTACACAAGAAACTCTATCAAGAGGAAATGCCAATTGAGGATATTCCTCTCTTTACAGACTTATTCTGTAAGGGATTTAACACCTATGCCAGTACGAAAGACAAAGTGTTTTCGCTGACGAAAATTATAGACGCAGGAGATTACTTCGCTGTTCAGTTAGAACTTCGGGAAATTGGTTATCGAGGATATACAATAGATAATAACAAGGAAATTGCGAGTTATTTGAAATCCGTATTTCCCGCTCAAGCAAAAAAACTTCCCGTTGCCCATATACAGAAGATCATGAAAGTCTATGGCAAGGGAGTCATCGTCTTAGTAAAACCCAAGCAGAGAAGATTCTGGCTTCAATCCATTGCGTTGAGAGATTCAGATGACATTTTTGCTGATAACATTAAGATGTTGCAAGCCCATGTATAGAGACCTGTCCACAACTTCCTCTACAGGAACGCCTTTGTTTGATACGTGGGAAGACGTCTATCAGACCATTATCCCATTTGTAGACAAGCATATTCACGCCTTTGTTTCGTACTATAATGATCAGGGAAAACCAACTGGGGAAAATCGGATTACTAACCTGTTGATACATCACTTTAACACCCTATATCAAGGGTACTTGCCGTTCTATTTTGATAAAAATCCGACACAACTGATAGGATATAGGGAAACCGATATTGGCGTTTATGCCAAAGATGGGAAAATGAACCCTCTTCTCCCCATTTTCGAATTTGAAGCAAAGAAGTTATCCCCATCCTCTACAAACCATGAGTATGTCTATGGTGAAAGAGGGGGTATGGAGCGCTTTAAAAGAGAGGATCATTCGAAACACCTACCTCATTGTGGCATGCTTGGATATGTCTTATGCAACGATATTAATCATTGGTCGAACCAGATAAACACTTGGATTACTAAACTTGCCAATCAGAGCCCTATTAAAGGACTTGATTGGCAAGGTGATGATGAATTACTTCATTCCATAGGTACGAATGGGACTATAGCTAAATATGTGTCAAAGAACAAGCGGATAACTCTAGCAGATATAACTATTCTGCATTATCTTATAGACTTGCAATAACTTTTTGCATACTTATTCCATTGGCTTAATCATAAACTCGATTAATGCTATTTCTTCATCTGTAAGACCATATTTAGCATAGAGTTCTTCATCTGTCCAAGAACGAGTGAAGTCTTGCATAGGGACAAAAGCAAAACATTCTCGTGTGACATTGACAGACGTGATTGCCAGCCTTAGCAGATAACGGGCAAACTTCGTACAGAGATAGTTCTTGTAGTTTGTTGCTTCGTTCAACGTATCGAATACAGCAGTATCAATATATGTTTCTGTATTAATCTCATCTGTTTTCAGAATTCTAGGTGTAGTGAGGACTCTATATCCTTCACCTGGCTTAACATTTAACCCAAATCGGTCGTTAGGCCCAATTAGTTCGGGTGATGTCAAAGTTTTCAGTTGTTCTCCAGAGTCCAAGGAATGCCTGCCGCTGATTTATGGTTCTCACAAGACGTAAAATATTTTTATCTCCTTTCTTTTCGAGATATGCAGGAATACTGAGTATCTTGTACCTGATAGTCTTGAGGAAATGGCTCTTCTTAGAGTTGATAATGGCATGTCTGA
>JAEEQB010000014.1 GCA_016285075.1 Prevotella sp. | reverse complement strand
AGAAAGAGACCATTAAGTTCATCGTGCAGCTGATTGCATCGATTGCATCGGCCATCCTGACTGCCCTCGGCACCACCTCGTGCATGGGTCACGGACCAATCGTGTTGTAGAGAGCAGGAAACACCCACCCGAGGACTGGCAGACAAGTGCGCACACTGCCAGTCCTCGGGTGGTGTAAGCGAACGCCCCCTGTAATACCACGTACCCCTGCACAGCCCAGCAAAGAACGTCTGCTGAAGCGAGTGAACGCCCCGAAGGGACAGAATACGCCAGCCCAGGGAAGCGCCCTTGGAGTCTAATTGTACGTCATTGCCACCACTTTCACCTGAGAAGGTAAAACACCGGTTACGATTCGCTACAGGAAGGCATAGCGGCAGATGAACAGCACAGCCAGCAGGATGGTCGCCCAGTTCATGTTATTACGCTCGTCCTTGTCCTTGAACGTGCCCGACAGCAGATGAATCAAGACGTAAGAGATGACACCCATCAGGATTCCGTCGGAGATGCTGTAGGTCAGCGGCATGAGCACGATGCAGACGAAACAAGGGATAGCCGTCACATAGTCGGCGAAATCAACCTTACGGATGTCGTGCATCATCATCACACCCACAAGGATCAGCGCTGCAGCAGTGGCCTGTGCAGGAATGGCAAGGAACAGCGGCGCGAAGAGCAATGCCACAGCAAAGCACACGGCCGTAGTAAGACTGGTCACTCCAGAGCGGCCGCCCACATTCACGCCCGACGCACTCTCCACATAGGTCGTAACAGTGGACGTGCCAAGCATCGCTCCAACTGTTGTACCGATGGCATCAGCCATAAGGGCCTGGTTCAGATTCTTCACGTTGCCGTTGTCGTCAACCATCCCGGCCCGGTTCGACACGCCAATCAGGGTGCCGATGGTATCGAACATGTCGATAAACAGGAAGGTGAGCACCACCACAACCATATCCACCGTGAATATGTTGTGCCACTCGAACTGCATGAAGATGGGACTGATGGAGGGTGGCACCGACATGATGCCGGTATAGCTGGTAACGCCGAGAGGAATGCCCACGACGGTGGTCACCAAGATGCCGATGAGCAGCGAGCCCGTAATGCCCTTTACCAGAAGCGCAGCCGTCAGCAAGATACCAAAGATGCTCAGCAGCACAGCAGGGTCGTGCAGGTTGCCCAATGTGATGAAGGTTGATTCCGACGAGGCGACAATACCCGCACCCTTCAGTCCCACAAAGGCAATAAACAGTCCGATGCCAGGACTGATGGCACGGCGCAGCACCAAGGGGATGGCGTTCACTATATGCTGGCGCAAACCCGTAATAGTCAGCACGATGAAGATAAGACCTTCTATCATCACCGCAGTCAGCGCAAACTGCCACGAATAGCCCATAGTGAGCACAACGGTGAAGGCAAAGAAAGCGTTCAGACCCATACCCGGAGCCAGAGCAAAAGGCAACTTGGCATAGACAGCCATCACCAGGGTGGCTACTACAGCCGAAAGACACGTAGTGGTAAACACGGCTCCAGCATCCATACCCGTAGCAGAAAGAATACTGGGATTGACAGCCAGGATATAGGCCATCGTTAAGAAAGTGGTAATGCCACCTATCACCTCCTTGCGCAAAGTCATTGTGGAGGAATCAAATCCGAACAGTTTTTCTAACATCGTATTATATTGCTTTTAATAATTTTCGACAAAGGTACACACTTTATTTCTATTTTCCAAATAATCTGCCTTAATCTTCTCTTTTCCCCCTTATATGTTGTGCCAGACAGGTTACAAGACGCCTTCAGCGTCTGATGACCAAGGTTGTAAAAAGGGAGGGGAACTTAACTTAGAATAATTAATCCACTAAATAATATAACTCGACTGTCACCGAGTAGGAACAGCCAAAAGCTGTTGCAACGTTGCAGTTGTTGCAGTGTTGCAGTTGTTGCAGCGTTGCAGTTGTTGCAGTGTTGCAGTTGTTGCAGTGTTGCAGTGTTGCAGTTGTTGCAGTTCAAAAGTAAAAGGCACAATGTTCCCCCCCATGAAAGGATATAATCCACTGATGCTGAAATCGTCACCGCTCAACAACCATAGGTTGTTCAGAACTGCGGATAGCAGAATAACGCCTGCATCGACCCTGACAGGGTCGCCAAGCATGCTGATGGGGCATGAACTATGAACTAACTAAGCACTATGAACTATGAACTAACTATTGGCTGCTAAGACTAGGAACATATAGTGGGAGGATCCGCCGCCGAGCACATACTCGGTCTGTTGCCATAAGAATGGAAAGGAGAGCAGTTCGGGGAAGTCGGGACGGATGAGGGCAGTACCCGATACCACACCACCAGGGATATAGGACCAGTCGGCACGGTTCAGACCATAGGCTACGGTGGCCGACTTGGCTCCTACGCCTGAGGCAAACGAGGCTGTATTGCTACCCGGATGACAGCCGAGCACGAAGTTCAGAGCATCGTATATAGTCTCCTTCGGGAAGATGTCGGGATAAGCCGCGGTGAGAAAATAGTATTCGAAACCAAAGCGCTGGATGTCCCAACCTGCTCCCCAGATGCTTGGACGATAAGGCACGCCGTAAGGGGTCTCTGCAGCCTGTTTATTGAGCTGAGTCTTATAGCTGGCGAGTGCTGTGCGGAAGGCAGACACAAACTGACGTGACTTCTTGTCCTTGCGGGTCTCCATCTGCTTGGCAACACGTGCAATGAACCAGCCTGCCCTGCCGATGCCGCGCACAATCATTTCCTGCTGCCCCAGTATGAAGTCGAGATAAGACTGCTCACCCGTGGTGAGATAGAGTTCGACAGCAGCCTGCAACTTGGCAGAAGCCGCAAAGCCACTGGCCTCTGTCTGCCGATAAACGTCTTGAGCTATCTGCAGGCATTCCCGGCTTAGGGCATCATTGAAGCCCCGTAGCACGCGAGCAGCACCAGCCAACTGGGCTGCCGTCGAGAGGGCACGGGAGGGATTGTCCTCGGTAAAGATCCAGCGGTCATCTTCATTTCCTATCACTCCATCAGTCATGGCGGCAGCATCACCCAGCATGGCATACTGACGCAAGCTGTTGCAGATGATACCACGATAGATACGGCCTAAAGCCTGATAGGAACGCACAACGGAAAGAGCACCGTTCTCTACCTGCTGCAGGATATCATTCTTGCCGTCGGGCTCATGAATCTCAACAAGGTGACGCTGCTGGTCAATGGCAGTAACGTCGATTTCGGGATGGAACTGCTCGTAGGCCAAGGCGAGAATGTAAGCCTCACCCGCCTGTGACTCCACGCGAAGGTCGAAGTCACCAGCATCATGCCACCCGCCAATGTTCACACCCGGTACCTTCTCGCCCTCTTTATACTTCGAGAGTCCAGGGCGCTGGTCGTAACCGTCGATATGGTTGCCCACGTGAGCCATCAGCGCATCATCCATGTGACAGGCATCATGCCAAATGCGGTATTTCTCGGAAACGCGCATATGGCACATCTGGACAGGGAGGAAATACTCAATGACGGGCTGCCATACGCCACGTTCATAGACATCATCAGCAATGCGGAAGATACTTGACTTGGCCAAGCCATAGCGCACCTGATAAAGTCCCGGCTCCGTGACATCGGAGAAATCAGCCGTGGAGTAACGGTAGCGCAGGAAATTTCCCCAGACGGCAGGTTTCACAGAGCGGACAAGATGCTCGCCGTCGGCATCAATGCGGAAGAGTTCGACGCCGTTTCCACGCTGGAGTGCAACCTGATTGCGGATGCTATCGCGGCGGTCATCCTCAATCACGATGCGCTTTGGCTGGTTAGGCAAATAACCAACTTGCGAGGTCTGGATGACGGTTGGGGCGAACCATGAGTTGTGAACTGCGGGTAATATCAACCAGCGCACGGCTCCCTTCGTGGCACCCTTGGCAATCTCGCTGCGGAGTACGAACCAGCCATTGTTGTGGTTCATACGGCCGTCGTAGAGTTTCAAAGGCTCGGTCAGCGACTCTACGGTCAACCGGCTTAAGACATCGTCGGGACGCGAGGTAAACTTGCGACCCACGGCGTAAGGCTCGGCAATGATATCATCAGCCCGAAGCGGACTGTATCCTTTTCCGTCAAGTTGGACAAGGTCTGCCTTCTGGCCTTTGCCTGCAAAGAACTGACCGTCGTGGCCGCGATTGGTGGGTAGCTGGAGAAGCGGACCGTTAGGCTGCTGGGGATAGATACCGCTCTGATTATCCATCAACCAAGGTTTGCCAAACAACTCACCAGGAAAGAACTCAAGGTTGAAGCCTACTTTGCCCAGGAGAAAGTCGGGAACGGGCTTGTCAAGGTCTACAGTCACAAGGATGCCTCTGTCCTGAGGCTCGACATTGACGGTATAGGTGAACTGATAGTCAGGATAGACCATTGGATTAAATCCGGTAAGGTGACGACTGGAGTCAGGATAGCAGAGCGTTGTCACGATGCGGTTACCCTTTACCTCGCGTTTCAATTGCTTAGGCACTGGCTGCCACTGGCCAGGCGTTGCCTCCATGCGGATGTCGCCATTGGTGGCAATACGGACACCATTCATAATGACGCACACGCCTCCCTGATGACCTTCTGGATAGAAGTCGCTGAATGCCATCACATCGGTGCCGCCGGCTGTAAAGTATTCCTCACTATTGAGCTGAAAAGTCTGAGCATAGGCCGTCTGTGCCATCAGCACAAGACATGACAGGGCTACATTGAATCGCCTTTTTTTCATAATTATCTGTTTTTATTAGTAATCATCTAATATCCCGTTCTGAGGTTCATATGGTCTCGCCTTCCAAGGCTGCCTCTTCCAGTTCGCGAGTAAGGCGGTTGATGTCTTCAGCACTCTTGCTCATGCGGGCGGTAATGTCCGACACCTCGTCGGCAGGCAGACCATAGAGACTGGCGGCAAGTACCTCTGTGAAGCCACAGATAATGTTGAGGGGCGTACGGATTCTGTGATATATGTCCTGTATGAAGATAGCCCTGCTGCGGTTGGTCTCCTGCTTGAGCTGGGTGGCTTCTGCAAGTTGAGAGTTGAGAGACAATAGTTGTGCGTTGGTATTTTGAATGTCGCCAACCATCTTTGCAAGCGACTGCTGCATAAGGATAAAGCTATTCTGCAGGCGTCCCACGCTGTCGTGGCGCGTACTTTCGGGCAAGGACTCATCGAAATGACCTTCGGCTATGCGTTTGGCCTGTTCGTCAAGCTGACTAAGGGGCTGCACGGCGCGACGCACAGTCTGATAGCAGAAGAGCATAAGGAGTATGATACCGATAATAATGATGAACCATACGATGACTATCAGCTGGTTATAACGGGCAAAGACATCACTTTCAGGACAGACGATGGCAATGCTCCATCCCGTGCGCGCCACTGGTCGGTAGAAGATGAAAGATTCGTGGCCGTCGACAATGGTCTGTATCATACCGCTGCGTCCGCCCATCATGGCTTTGCCTAAGGCGTCAATGTCTCTGCGGGCCTCAGGGGCAGCATCGCTGAAGATCGTTTGGGTGAAAAGCTTGGCCGTGTCGGGGTGTACGATGTAGGTGCCGTCACGATCTATCATAATGGCTGAGGAATGAGGATAAGGCTTCAGCGGACTGAAGACCTGGGAGAGCCATTTCAGCGTGAGGCTGGCAGTGACGCTGCCAATGTATTTTCCATTAGCATCGCGCATCGGGCAGCAGTAGGATGTCATGATGTCGGGTGACGAGAGCGTGCCCTCATTGTAGTCGTCAAAAGCGTCCACCCAACAGGAAGTGCCGAGAGAGTGCGGTGTCTTGTACCACACGGCATCGAAATACTCGAAGGGACCCTCGCGCACCGTGGTGATGCTGTCGGGGGCAGTTTTATCTGGCTCAGTCGAGCGATGCCGTAGGGAATATGCCGAGAAATAACGCCCCATTTCTGGGAAGAAGTCGGGTTCCATTGAGATGGCAAAGCCTGTGAGGAAGTGATTTTCAGCCACTGTGCGGCGGGTGAAGACGAGCAGCGAGTCAGGATAGAGAAAGCGCGGCGTTGTGGTGGCCATGAAGTTGGTCACGAGTTCGGTCTCGTCCATGATGCCGTTGATGCGCTCGACTGTATTGTCCAGCAGCTGAGTGGCACGATCGAAGGTGGCATTCTGAATATAACGCCTGCAGCGATAGAAGAGGAACTGGAAGAGCAGGGCAAAGACCACCGTCACGATGAGTACGATGAGGAGGCCAAGGCGTATCGAGAGCCGCTGCTGGATATATTGGAAAAGTCGTTTCATGAGCCTACGGAGTCTTTAATAAGTTGATCCAGAAGTTCTGTGATGGTCTCACTACCCTGTAAGATGTCGGTCTTCAGAGCTGTCATGTCGGTTTTAGATATGTTCGGATAGTCGCGACAGATGATTTCGGTGCTGTGGCAGAGCTTCTCCACCGGCACGACCATGCGGTCGGTCATTTTGTGCAAGAACTTTGATTTTCTCTGCTCATAAGCCTGTGCCTCATTGTAGGCGGTCTGCAACTCGGCATGCTGGAGGTTCAGCGTATCCTGCTTCTGTTGCATCTCGTCGAAAAAGGCCGACAGACGGCGCTGCATCATTGACAGGCTATTCTGCAAACGCCCCGTCTCATCGATGTATCGCGTATCAGGTATCGGTGTATCCAAGTCGCCCTGAGCAATGGCCTGAGCCGAGTCGGCTAAACGGTGCAACGGGCGCAGATGGTGAGCAATAACGAGATAGAGGATGTAGATCAGCACAAGCACGACTACACACCCCCACGATAGCAGAACCCACTGCATGCGTGAGTACTTGCTATAAATGTCATCAGCAGGACACACCGCGACAAGGCTGTAGGGACGGTCTCCCAGAGGCTGCGAGAAGATGAATATCTCCTTGTCATCATATACCAGCAGGCGGTGGCCGCTCTCGCCACCAGTGATATAGGTATCAAAACGACTGCTGTCGCGGCGAGTCACGTAGAGCTGAGCATTAGGCAACGAATGCTTTAGCGTGACCAACGAGCCGTTCTCTTCAATCAGGCGCTCAATACGAAAACGGTTAGCCCGCATTCGCTGGTGCTCCAGTCGCGCAGTCATCTCATCCTGCTTCAACGTGTTATCAACATGTAATGCAGTATTTTCCAACGCCTGCAACGTTGCATCAATGGTTTCGTCGCGAATAACGTCCTCCGAAAACCTGGCGAGCAGGGAGATGACCACACCCAACGTCACCAGCACAAAGCCAGCCACCCATATCGACAACTGGGTGGTGAACGATGTACGAATCTTCTGCAATAAAGTCATAGGATAGTTTCTTGTTTCAGTGGCAGGTTGTCTGAAGAGCCGCCCACAAAGATTGTCAAAGCACCAGGCTCCAAGCGCCAGGTCTGGAAAGATTCATCCCAATGACAGAGGTCGGAACGACGAATGGGTAGTGTCAGCGTCTGACGCTCGCCAGCCTTCAGGCTAACCCGACGGAACGCCTTGAGTTCCTTCGCAGGACGAGCAATGGGAGAAGTGGGACGGGCAACATAGACCTGTACTACTTCCTCAGCATCGCGGTCGGAGGTGTTAGCGAGCGTGAAACACACATCAAAGCTATCAATAGTGGGCTGTACGGAGAGATCGCTGTATTGGAAAGAGGCATAAGAAAGACCAAAGCCGAAGGGATAGGCTACGGGCAGCTGCTTGGTGTCGTACCAGCGGTAGCCAACAAGGTCCTGCTCAGCATAGTCGGCAACGGGCTGGCGTCCCATTCCGCGTTGTCTGCGGCCACCATTCTGCCCGCTGTTCATCAAGCCTACGAAGATATCACCCTGAGGGCTCTCAGCATGTTGTGGATAGCTGCCTGTGGCATAGGCAGGCACATCCTCCAGACGTCGGGGCCAGGTCATCGGCAGTTTGCCTGAAGGTGAAATCCTGCCGGCAAGTACCTCTGCTAAGGCTTGTCCGCCCATAGATCCATTGAACCACGAAACCAACAGAGCTCCCGACAAGTCACTGACCGTCGACACATCTACCGGTCCGCCTGCCACGATAATCGTCACAAGACGCTTGTTGGCTTTGGCCAAAGCCTGAGCCAGCTCGTCTTGTCCAGAAGGCAGTGTGATGCTCTTGCGGTCGGAGCCTTCGGTCTCCACCTCACGGTTGTCGCCAGCGAAAAACAGCACGAGGTCGGCATTCCTGGCTGCTTTCACCGCCTCGGCCATCAGCTTGCGGTCGGCATCCTGTTGAGGGCTCTGCCGTTTGTTGCGGCTCTCACGGCTAAAGCTCTTATAGCCTGGCACATATGTCATTTTCACCTGATGGCCGAAGATAGTCTGCAGTCCTTCGAGAGGGGTCACCTCACGGCGGGTCTTCACACCTGCGCCCACACCGCCAAGTGCCATTTTTGTAACGGCATTCTCGCCGATGACGGCTATGCTGCGGACACGTTTCGTATCGATGGGAAGCAAGGGCGACGTTTCTTTCTTCTGCGCAACGGGAGCATTCTTCAGCAGTACAATCGAGCGGCGAGCTACCTCCAGAGCCGTCGACATCTCGGCCTCGTTACCCACAGGCTGACGATTTGCGACAGAACGGTCAACAGGTTTCACAGCCAGCCTGACACGCAGGATCTCACGGACTCGCTGGTCGACAACGGCCTCGCTCACACGTCCTGCCCTGACTGAGTCGAGCAGCGCCTGACCCATAAACCGGCTGCCAGGCATCTCGACGTTCATGCCTGCCACAACGGGATCAACGGTAGAGTGGACTCCGCCCCAGTCGCTGATGACCATACCCGGGAAACACCATTGACGGCGCAGCACCTGGGTGAGAAGATGCTCGTTCTCAGAGCACCACCGGCCATTCACCTTGTTGTATGCCGCCATCAGTCCCCAGGCATCAGCCTCGCGCACAGCCATCTCGAACGGCCGCAGATAGACCTCGTGCATAGCACGGTCACTGATGCGCACATCTACAGTGCCACGATAGTCTTCCTGGTTGTTCAAAGCATAGTGCTTCAGACAGACCGCAGTGCCGTCGTCCTGAGCCCCGCGTGTATAGGCTACGGCGAGCATTCCGCTGAGTAGCGGGTCCTCGCTCAGGTATTCATAGGTACGCCCACCCGTGGGGATGCGCTGGATATTGATGGCTGGGCCAAGAATCATATCCTTGCCGCGCAGACGTGCCTCACGGCTCATACCCTTACCATAGGCATAGGCCCACTCGGTGCTCCACGTTGCGGCTAGTGCAGAGCCAGTGGGGAAGAACGTAGCAGAGTCGGTGGTCAGACCGGCTGAGTTCCATGAGTGTGGTTCCATCTCCTCGCGGATGCCGAAAGGACCGTCGGCATACTCCACATCGGCTATACCTAGTCGCGGAATGCCTGAAGAGGAGAACATGTTTTTTCCATGCAGCATCTCTACTTTCTCTTCGAGCGTCATTTCCTTGATGATGGCGTCAATCTGAGCCTCGCGGCCCAGCAATTGGGTGGAATAGGACTGTGCCCACGTGGGATCAAACGATAAAAGGCAGACGACGAATGACAGGCCTTTCAATTGTTCTCTGAATAGTTGAAGCTTCATATTGTTAAATCTTTATGGTTTAGCGTTGCAATAGCCTGATCCGACATAGCTATGCGGAAGAACCAGGACAAACGAGTCACTTCTGTTTCTTCAGGTACTCTGACGGTGACTCACCATACATCTCCTTGAAATAATGGGCGAACATCTTTGGCGAGAAACCCACTTTATCAGCCACTTCCGACACATTGGTACGCCCCTGGTCTAGCAGGTTCTTACCCCGTTTGATGCGGACAATGCGGATGAACTCTACAGGCGACTTGCCGACAATGGCCATCAGCTTTTTGTAGAGCGTTCCACGGGTCATACCGACAGCCGCACTGAGCTGAACCACCGAGTAGTTGGAGTCGCTGATGTTGGCTTCAACTTCGGCAATGACGTGCCCGATGAATTCCTCGTCGAGCGAACTGACGGTGATTTCACTGGGCTGGATCTCGATGCCCGTAGCCACCTGCTCATGTACATGCTGCGTCCACTCGAGGACTTTCTTGATGCGCAGGCGCAGGACAGCGAGGCTGTAGGGTTTCGTCAGATAGTCGGCAACGCCCTCCTGCAGTCCGGCTACAATGTCTTCCTCGCTGCTCTTGGCAGTGAGCAGGATTACGGGGATGTGGGAAAAACGGATGTTCTTGCGTATCTGACGGACAAGTTCCATACCGTCCATCACGGGCATCATCACATCGCTGACGATGATGCTCACATTTCCTGCCTTCCCCAGCTGTTCAAGCGCCTCTTTGCCGTTGGCAGCAAGCAGCACACGATACTCATCGTCAAGGCTTCGCTGCAAGAAGAGACGGGCTTCGCTGTTATCCTCAACCACGAGAACGGTGGGTTTCGTAGGTGTGTTGTCCGCCGTTGTTTCATTTGCCTGTTCATCGGTCTTGGATTCTGCTTTGGGCAGGGCGACCTCGAAGACGGTGCCGCGAGGCTGGTTGTCGGTGACGGTGATGCTGCCGCCCATCATGTCGACATACTGTCGGACAATGTGCAGTCCCAGTCCGCTGCCTTCCTGTTCTTGCCCGTGGGTCTCCTGCACAAAGCGGTCGAAGATATGATGCTTGTCCTTCACACCGATACCCGTATCGGCAATGCTGAGGTGTATGGCGGAAGGCTCTTCACTCAACCTGACAGTGACACTCCCCCCGTCGATATTGTATTTGTAGGCATTGGACAGGAGGTTAGTGATGATTCTCCGCATCTTGTTCTCATCGAACTGCGTCTCAATGGCAGTAGCAGGCAGGTCGAACTGCAAGTCAACACGCTTGCCGGTGGTATAGTAAGCAAAAGACTGTGCGGTCTGCCGTACAAAGCCCACGAGGTCGCCGTGACTCAAGTTCAACTTCTCTTTGCCCACATCGAGACGGCGGAAATCGAGCAGTTCAAGCACAAGGTCGTAGAGCTGGCGTGCATTGCGCCAGGCCACATCGATTTCGGTGCGGATGGCATCGGGCAGGTTGTGCTCACGAATCTTCTCTAGGGGAGCTACGACAAGCGTCAACGGCGTTTTCAGGTCGTGGCTGATGTTGGTGAAGAACCGTATCTTGTCCTCGTCCACCTCGTATTTCCTCAGGTTGACCTCCATCTGCTTCATGGCCACCTCGCTACGCTGGCGACGTCGCAAGGCGCGCCAGATGCCCCATACGACAGCACCTATCAGCAGAAGATAGCAGAGGATGGCCCATTTGGACAACCATACCGGCGGCAGCACCCTGAACGACAGTTCGTTCACCTCGGTCACCATCATCCCCGGCAGTTCGGCTTTCACCTGCAGCACATGAGTGCCTGGCATCAGCGACGTGAAGTAGAGCATGTTGCTGGGCGTCCGCATCCACTCTTTCTCACCCTTGAAACGGTACAGATAGCGTACTTTGTGGCTTAATGCGGGCATCATCACTGATAAGCTCACGCCGAGCCGTTCGCCGTAGTCGATCGTAAAATCATCCAATGACTTCACTACAGGATTTCCGTTGATACGGAACTCGGTGAAGGTCACATGCAGGTCAGGAAAATTGGCATCCCTACGGCTTATGGCCTCATGAGTGCTGGCAGCTATGCTGACATAACCCGTCATACTGCCCAGAAGCACCCTTCCGTCGCGAGTGGTCAATGCGGCATTGTTGGAGAAGACAATACCCTGCAGTCCGTCGGAGTCGAAGTACGGACGGCACTTCAGCTCACCGTTCTGGAGGCTGATGCAGGTGAGGCCGTTGTCGGTGCTGGCCCAGACGTATTCACCGCTTTTGGCCAGCGCCCTAACCACCTTATTGGTGAGTCCCTGCTCTGTGGTGAGGTGGCGCAACAGGCTCCCTGCGTTCTGCGGGCTGTCGGTAGTACCGCGCCCCTTCACCCACAGCCCGTCGCGGCTGCCTATCCACAAACGATCATCATCGTCGACCAAAAGAGCTGTCACATTGATGTTTTTCAGACTGTCCAGCTGATCATCCGTGATAAACGTTCCCCGTGTACAATCGTAGACAGCAAGACCTACGGACGTGCCGATGTAAAGACGGTCGCCAGTAGCATCGTAGGCCAGACAGATGATACCGTCAGAGCGAAGGGGAGAGTTGTTTGCATTATAATTGGTGAACCGTTCATCGGCAATATGAACTACACCCTTGTCGACCGTAGCCACCCAGAGGGCACCGTGCCGGTCGGCGGTGATGGCCTTCACATAGCGCGTCAGATCGTATTCAGGATAGAGCGGCACGAACCTGTTGCCGCTCAGACGTGCAATACCGCCGCCATAGGTGCCTACCAGCATATTTCCCTGGCCATCGGCAGCAAGGGCTGTGACATTGTCAGAGGGCAGACGTCCCTGACTAAGCGAGAAATGGTCATTGGCACCCTTCCCCTTTACCATAATACCCTCGCCGTCAAAACCTATCCAGAGGTTACCCGCTCCGTCTTCCATCAGAGCACTGACATCCTCAAACCCGTCTGTGGTGATGTGTTCAAACTGCTGGGAATTGATGTCGGTATAGGCAGCACCTAGCTTGGCAGAGCCCACCCACATTGTATTGTTACGATCGGCATAAAGGCAGTAGATATGGCTCCGTGTTGTACCGAATGCACTTGTCACGTCCTTGCGTCCGTGCCAATCTACCACACAGATACCACGATTGGCTGTTCCGACCCAAAGCCTGCCTTCGCTGTCTTCGGCTATAGCATCCACCACATCGCTAGCGTCCATACTGCTCAGTGCCGTAGGATGAGACCAATGTCCACTCACCAGGGAATATGTCCACAACGAACCAACAGGAGAGTTTGCGTAGTAGAGCCACAGGTTCATGCGGCTGTCAATCATAACGCGGCTGTCGCGGCTTTCGGTCAGCGGCTTCGGATGTTGCGTCAGCAGCGACAGCCGATGGTCGTCACATACCTTATATATATTATAATCGTTGGTAATGACAAGTACCGTACCGTTCCTGCCTATGATGTGAAGGATGTGATTCATACCTGTCCCACTGCGCAAAGCTGTAGCATGTGACAGTCCCCCACCCTCGGTGTGGTGGAAGTTCTGATGCCACAGCCCCCGATCGGTTGCAACCCACATCCCACCATCATCATCAACATAGAACTGTCTCACTCCCCTTCCCTCAACACCCATCGACTGCAGCCGTTCTGCACCGTCCTTTTGCCACGTCTGCGTGGAACGACGGTAAGTAAGCAGCTCGCCCGAGCATAGCATCCACAGTGTTCCGTCGGCCGTCTGACATACTTTCGTCACATCGCCCGAAACCCCGCCGTACTGCTGAGGCTGGAAGTTCAGCATGCGGTAGCCGTCGTACCGGCTCAGGCCGTTGATGGTCGACAGCCAGATGTAGCCATCGCTGTCCATCGTCACGTCGCGAACGAAGTTGTCGGCAAGCCCTTGCTTCACATCCACAGTGTTGAAGAGCCAACGACCTCGTTCCGCCATAGACAAAGCTACATTCACCCACAGCAATGCTGTCAGAGTGCAGAATATCCGTAGTTGAAGGTTTTTGTGTATCATCGATGCAAATATATAAAAAAAATAACGATTGATGACTAATCATGCACAATAAGTTAATGGATGATAGACATTTTTAACTTTTACTCTCCGTAATGGTTCTAATTCTATCCGAAATGTATCAAAGATACAATACGGACAGCATCGGATACCGTCCTATTCGGCGTCTGTCGCGTTCATTCACTAACTTTGCAGTCAAACCTAGCATGAAAATCATTATTATCACTAATTCAATAACCAGATGATGAAAAAAAGTAAATGTTATCTATTAGGCATCTTGGCATTGTTTTGCCTAATGCCCAATGTGGTGTTTGCCCAGAATCTGACGGTGGAAGGTACTGTGACCGACGAGACGGGCGAGCCCCTGATTGGTGTGTCGGTCGTCGTAAAAGGCCAGGGATCAGGTGGTGTCACCGACCTCAACGGCCACTACCGCATCGCTTCAGTCGCCCAGGGCGCAACACTCGAGTTCTCGTATGTGGGCTATCTTTCCCAGCAACGACGGGTACAAGGACGAGTCATTAACGTCAGTCTGCAGCCCGACACCCAGACACTGGAAGAGGTGGTGGTGATTGCCTACGGACAGCAGAAGAAGGTAACCATTACGGGTGCCGTCTCTGCCCTAGGCGGTGAAGAACTGCTAAAGGCGCCTGTGGCCAGTGTGGCAAACGCCCTGCAGGGAAAGCTGCCGGGTATGTCGGTGGTGCAGCCCTCAGGTATGCCTGGTGCCGATGAGCCCGTTATTCGCGTGCGTGGTACAGGCTCGTTGAACAGTGCTGAGCCACTGGTGCTCGTCGACGGTGTGGAACGTCCCTTCGGACAGCTCGACCCCAACGAGATTGAGGACATCTCCATCCTGAAGGATGCCTCTGCAACAGCCGTATTCGGTGTGCGAGGCGCCAATGGTGTGATTCTCGTCACTACGAAGCGCGGTACCCCGGGCAAGGCCTCTGTGACCGTTTCGGCTAGTTCGGCCATCCAGCAGATTTCCAAATTCGTAGATTTCGCCGATTCCTATACTTATGGAAAGATGTGGAACTACACAGCTATCACAGATGCTCTGCCTATGGAACAGTGGCCAGGTTCTGCCACCATTGCCGACTATACGCCATACAGCGATACCGGCATCCGCTTCAGCCAAGATGTGATGGAGCATTTCCGTACTGGCGACATGCCTGTCACATTCCCCAATACCGACTGGATAGACTACATGATGAACGATGCAGCCTGGCAGGAGCAGGTAAACGTGAATGTGAACGGAGGTACTGATAAGGTGAGATACTTCGTTTCTGCAGGTTTCCTGAATCAGAACTCGCTCTTCAAGACCTTCTCGAAGAACGATGATGAGACCTTCAAATACAACCGTTTCAACTATCGTGCCAACCTCGACATCAACGTTTCCAAGTACAGCCAGCTGGCACTGACACTGGGAGGACGCGTACAGAACCGCACTACCATGGGTGGTGGCGAGGGATTCATCTTCCGCTACCTGCAGGGTGCTACTCCCTATGCCGGTATCGGCGTTGACGACCAAGGCCGCCACATCGTTTCCGACGTCAACATCGTAGGTCCCTTCGACCGTGATGCACTTTCCAACTATTATGACTTAGGATATGTGAACGAGAGCACCAACGTGCTGAACCTCGACCTCCAGTACAAACTCGACATGAGTTTCCTCACACCAGGTCTGGACTTCAAGATCAAAGGTTCATACAACACCGACTACACAGCCCAGAAGAACCGCCAGAACGGATATGGAACTGGTGTCACCTATGTGGCAACAATCGTCGACGGCAAAGAGGTGCTCCGTAAGGAGAACATCACCTGGCCGATACCTTACAACGAGAGCCGCTGGGGAAACCGCAACTGGTATGCTGAAGCCAGTTTCAACTACGCCCGCAAGTTCGGTGCACACAACGTAGGCGCACTGGTACTCTATAATCAGAGTAAGACATATTACCCGTGGGATTCCGACGGAAGCCTCTATCGTTCGATACCGAAGGGCTATGTAGGTCTCGTAGGACGTGTGACATACGACTATGACACACGCTATATGGTGGACTTCAACATCGGTTACAACGGTTCGGAGAACTTCGCCGAGGGTAAACGCTACGGTACATTCCCTTCGTTCTCTGTCGGTTGGATACCTTCTAACGAAAAGTTCTGGGAACCTATCAAGAAATACATAGGCTATTTGAAACTGCGCGGTTCGTGGGGCAAGGTCGGTAACGACAACACCAATGGCGCACGATTCCTCTATCTGCCTGGTGCCTGGCAGTTCTATCAGGGAGCAACAACGGTCAACCCCCAGAAGCGAGGCGCAAACTTTGGTACAAGCGGAACCTGGCTACAGGCTGTGAAAGAGCTGACTGCCGGTAACCCGAACGTTACGTGGGAAACGGCTACGAAAATCAACGTCGGTCTAGATGCTACCTTCATCAAGGACAAACTGACCGTCAACCTCGACCTCTTCTGGGAAGACCGCAAGGACATCCTGGTGTCGAACGCCTCTATGCTTCCTGCTGTAACCAGCCTCCGTTCAAGCTACGTCAACGAGGGTCGCGTGAAGAATCACGGTTATGAGCTATCCTTGAAATGGGCTGAGAAACTGAGAGATTTCCGCTATAGCATCAGCCCCAGCATTGCCTTCGCCAGGAACAAGGTGATAGAAATGCTTGAGGTACCGCCCATGTATGATTATCTGAGCCGCACGGGACTGCCCGTAGGACAACGCTTCGGATATGACCTGTTCGAGTTCTATCAGAAAGGCACCGAGGATCGGTATAAAGCAAAATTCGGTACAGATATGCCCGATCAGAACATCGATCTGAAATATGGTGACGCAGTCTACGTTGACCTGAATGGTGACGGCATTATCGACCAGAACGACCAGAAGCCCCTCGGCTATACAGACAACCCGGAAATCACCTGGTCAGTCAATGCCAATCTGAACTGGAAGGGCTTCGACTTCTCTATGCTTTGGGTAGGTGCTGATAATACAAGCCGTGCTCTGAACGGATACTTCCGCGACCAGTTCGGCTCTACAAACACTTCGGCACTGGCACAGTGGGTTGCCGACAACTCTTGGACAGAAGACAATCCCGGAGCCATCCTGCCCCGTATCTCGTTCACCAACCGCGTTCACAACAACCGTGATTCACAGGCGTGGATTATCGACTCTAAATATGTACGCCTGAAGAACCTGGAGATGGGCTACACCTTCAACAAGCCCACATGGTTACCACTGCTCAACTACATCAGGATCTATGCCTCTGGTCAGAACCTGCTGACATTCGCAGACTTCAAGGGTAACGACCCCGAGGCTCCTGGTTCAGGACTTGACTTCGGCGTACGTTATCCTATGACACGTGTATATAACTTTGGACTGCAAGTGAACTTCTAAGGCAGCCATCGGCCTAAATGATAAATCATAAATGATGAACGATTAAGATTATGAAAAAGTTATTTATTTACATATTGGCTTTGGGGATGACTACCAGTATCTTCACTGCATGTGTCGACGAGATCAATGTGGGTAATGCTTTCCTTGAGAAATCCCCCGGTGTCGACGTGAATATCGACACGGTGTTCTCCAAAGCAGAATATACCCGCAATTTCCTGTGGAGTGCTTACGGACAGCTGTACTGCACCTACACATCAGGAAACATGATGAATGGTGCACCCATTGACGTGCTTTCCGACTCTTATCACTGCTACGTCAGTTGGGGCGGCCCCAAACAGAGCTACTATCCTGGAGGCCTGACAGAAGATGCTCAGGATACGGAAGACGGAAACTATCAGGGTAAGTTCTCTTATTCCACGAAGAGTGGTCTGGACAGCGATGCTGGTGGACGCGTGTCCATCTATGAGACAGTACGTAAGTGCTGGCAGATCATCGAGAACATAGACCGTGTGTCCGACATGAGCGATGACGAGAAGAGCCGCCTGCGTGGTGAGGCCTATACCATCATGGCCAGCAGGTACTTCGATGCTTTCCGCAACTTCGGTGGTCTGTGCCTCGTGAAGAAAGCATTCCCCGTGGGAGAGAACTTCACGGAAGGACGGTCCACAGCCTTCCAGACTGTTGAGTTCATCGACTCACTGATTCAGTGTGCCATTAATGAACCCGGATACATTTGGAACATCCCCGATGCAGATATCGGCCAGTGGTCAGGTCGATTGACACGTGCCTCCGCACGTGCACTGCGTGCAAAAGTATGGATGTTTGCTGCATCACCTCTGTTCAACAACAGCCAGCCTTATATGACCTACACCAAGAAACCGACCGGTTTGGAGAATGAGGAACATGTATGGTTCGGAAAGCTGGATCCATCACTGTGGAACCGCTGCCTGCAGTATTGCAATGAATTCTTCGAGGACAATGCATCAAACGGCAACTATTATCAACTGGTCCAGCCGACGTCAAATGACGAAGCCGGTTACCGGACAGCTTTCCGTAGGGCTTACCGCTACCGCAATGATGCAAACCATCATGAGAAACTGTTTGATGCCCATCCTACACTGACGCTGTCTGACGGCGGATGGGGCTGGGGCTGGAGAGGCTTCGCACTGGACTGCTATCGTCAGGGAGGTGCCGTTCCTACTAACGAGCTGATGGAATGCTTCGGAATGGCCGACGGACGCGACTTCCCCTATTCGGACAACTATGGTCCTGGCAAGAATCCCAAGGGCGTAGACATCTTCGCAGACCGTGACCCACGCCTGTATGAGACCATTCTGGTTCCCAGACACGACCTGCCTGCTGGCTTCGACTATGCAGGACAGTCATACACCGACTCTTGGGAAGGTGGTCTGATGAAGAACAACAGCAACTTCAACAATAGCGACGACGTAGCTTCGGGCTACTGCAAGTTCAAATGGTTGCTCGACTATTATGGCGGCAGCAGGTATGACGATGAGTACATCGGTGTTCCTTATATCCGTCTGGCAGAGATGTACCTCATCCGTGCGGAAGCACGTGCTGAGACCGGTGACCTCCAGGGAGCATTAGACGACTTGCACGTCGTCCGCAGCCGAGTGGGACTCGGACGCCTGGAGGAGATGAACCCTGAATTGAACCTGACTTCCAACAAGGAGAATCTGATCAATGAAATCCTGCGTGAGCGCAACTGCGAGATTGGCTCCGAGTGTGGCGACCGTCTTTACGATATGGTACGTCGCATGCGCCAGGATCTCTTCACCAAGCCCCTTCATGAAATCAGAATCTACCGTCTGGATGAGAACGGCAACCGTATGGTAGACGGCGATACTCGCTGGGATCCAAGTACTCCCTGGCCCGACTTCGAATACGAGAAGCCTCAGATTGTAAACGGTGCCCGCCGTTGGTGGGATCCCGGCTACTGGACAAACAAGTGGTATCTTGACCCAGTCTCTCGTATTGAGATTCAGAAGGGGTATGGACTTACACAGAATCCTGGATGGTAAATTCTAATTAAGAGTTAAGAATTAAGAATTAAGAGTTATGAAACTAAGAAACATATTTATATATAGCTTGGTGGGACTCTGCGGTGCCCCAATATCGGTTAGTGCCCAGGTGACACTGAGCGACAAAGCAGCGCAGAAAGTTGATTTAGGCTATGGTGTTGAGCAATCAGAATTACTCACCACAGCTGCTGCAACAACCATCACCGCAGAAGAGCTTCGACGCACGTCGGCCATCAGTCTGGCAGATGCCCTATACGGCAAGCTTCTTGGCCTGAATGCCTACCAGAACACAGGTTTCAAGGGTGAAGAAGGACGTGGTGCTACGTTTAACATCCGCGGCGTCCAGACGACTGGCGAACGGGATATCCTGATTCTTGTTGACGGTGTTGAACGGCCTATCGACCGTCTTACAGTAGAAGAGGTGGAAAGTGTCACCGTACTGAAAGATGCCGCAGCCGTAGCCCTCTACGGACATGAGGCCGTCAATGGCGTACTGCTGGTGAAAACCAAACACGGCAGTAAAGACGGAAAGTATCACTTCAAGGCCGGCGCTTCGCACAAAATCCAGTTTGACCCGCTGTCAGCCGATATGGTAAGCGCCTATGACTATGCCAACGCGCTGAACAGTGCACGCCGCAACGACGGCATTTCTGCCGCCTATACTGAGGCAGAGCTGCAGAAGTTCAAGGATGGGAGCGACCCTCTGGTCTACCCCAATGTCAACTGGAAGGACGAGGTCTTCAAAAACACTGCCCACGAGTCGAATGCGTTCCTTTCTTTCTTTGGCGGAACAGAAAAGGTGCAGTATTATGCACAGCTTGACTATACCGATGCCCGCGGACTCTACAAGAACCCTGATCAGGGTGACTGGAATTCGCAGCTGAAATACTCAAAGGCAAATATCCGTGCAAACGTAGACTTCGAAGTGAGTAAAACCACAAGGGTAAGCGCAAACATACTTGGTATCCTGCTGGAGACCAATGGTGTGCCCAACGTGAACTCAAACGATGCCTGGTGGCATCTGTACAAAGTGCCTGCTCTTGCGTTCCCCGTAAAGACTGCTGGCGGTGTATGGGGAGGAAGCCAGACCTACGGAGACTTCAACCTTCTGGCAAAGTCTCAAGGTGCCGGTTTCATGAAGACCCACCAGCGTCAGGTCTGGGCTAACATGACTTTGGAGCAAGACCTCGACATCATCACCGAAGGTCTGAAGTTCTATGTAGGAGCTTCTTACGACAACTCCTCCAACACCATTGAGACACGCTCAAAAGGCTATCAGTATGGTTGGAACTACTATGACGGTAACGGCGCGATGCAAGAGACTGTAATGGGTACCGTAGAGGACAAGCTGGTATTCGACAACTGGGTCGATTCTCAGTGGCGTATCGCAACCTTCAATGCAGGACTGAAATACAACTTGCAGCTGAATAATGGCGACAACTTTGCTGCCAATGCCAACTATAACATGAAGAGCGAGATCCGTGACAACCGGAGCAACACCTGGTATCGTGCTAACTGGCAAATGGCTCTGCACTACGACCACGCCAACCGGCTGATGGCCGATGTGGTGCTGGCTGCCAACGGTTCCAACCGCAGCTATCCTGCCAAATGGGCCTTCTCGCCCACTATGGGTTTGGGCTATATTTATGTCAATAAGCCCGAAAGCAGTTTCCTGAATTATGGAAAGATCCGACTCTCGGGTGGTATTCAGCACACCGACTATGTGCCCCAGGCAGGACTCTGGCTCGCTGCATGGAACAATTCCCACGGACAGTTCTGGTATGGAACCAACTTCCAGAACTCATGGGGTGCCTTCCTGACGCAGTTCCCCACCGATGACTTCAAGCAGGAGACTGCCTATAAGGCCAATATCGGTACCGACCTGAGAATTGCTAACCAGCTTGATGTCACGCTCGACGTATTCTATCAGCAACGTCGTAACATCCTCGTCAGCGCAGCTTCACTCAATTCCGCAGTGGTTGGTATCCAGTCGTCTTATGATGACAAGGGACGCGTCGCAAGCTATGGCGCAGAACTGGGATTACGCTATGCCAAGACCTTCGCGAACGGGCTTAATCTGAATGCCGGAGCCTCTTTCTCAACCGTTAAGAGCGAGATCCTGGAATGGATTGAAACACCCGCCTATCCCAATCTCTCGGTAGTTGACGGCCCCGCAGATGCAGAAAGAGGACTCGTCGCACTGGGATTCTTCAAAGACCAGGCTGATATCGACAACAGCCCCGTTCAGCAGTTCGGACAAGTGAAAGTGGGCGACATCAAATATAAGGATGTCAACAATGACGGTGTCATCAACGAGAATGACTATGTGGCTCAGGATTACGGCAATGCATTCCCCGCACTGAACTACGCCTTCACCCTGGGAGCAGAATATAAGGGCTTTGGCATCAACGCCACCTTGCAGGGAGCGGCACATCAGGTAAAGAATCTGCGTTATGTTGACGGTGTCTGGGGAGCACTCTCCGACAACCGCAATCTCTCTCAGGAATACTATGACAACTGCTTCGACATAGCTGGTGCCAATGCAAGCTACCCACGTCTGTCGACAGAGAATGTGGCTAACAATGCTCAGAACTCTACGATTTGGTACCGTAACATCAGCTGGCTGAAGATGCGTGACTGTGAGGTTTACTACAAGTTACCTGCAAACGTCATTGAGCCACTCAAGATTTCAGGTGCCAAGATTTTCGTACAGGGTCAGAATCTCTTGTCATTTGACAATATTGACGCTATGGACGCCGAGAACCTCAATACTGGCTATCCTGTGATGAAGAGCGTAAATGTTGGTCTTAACGTGACGTTCTAAACGGTAAAAAAGTAAAGTATTTAAACAGTAAAAGATATGAGAACAAATATATTGATGAAGGCCAATGGGTTGGTAAAGGTTTTACCCTTTTACCTTTTAACCTTCTTGCTTTTATCCGCCTGCGCCAATCTTGAATACACGGAGGAGACTACCCGCGACGAAGACTGGACCTACGACTATTACACCAATGGTATCAAAAACCTGGTGTTCGACGTATATGCACAGGTATATAACAACGAGTTGGCTTCCAACAGTGCCTACTTCCTGGCCGGAGCTACCGACGAGGCCCAGTATGCACTTGAAACGGGAGCCGTAAACAACTATGTGAATGGCGGATGGAGTCCTGCTAACCCATATTCTAATACATGGACAAAGGCATATACAGCCATTGCCGATGTCAACATGTATCTTGAGAAGTTAGACGAGACCGATATCTCAGACTGGCAGTATAATGCCGACTACAAGAACTGGGTGGCTCAGATGGAGATGTTCCCCTACGAGTTGCGTTTTCTCAGAGCCTACTTCTATTTCGAGTTGTTCAAGACCTATGGCGACGTTCCTTTGGTGACGGCCACACTGACAAATGGCCAGGCTAACAACATTGAACGCAGCCCGGCAGACAAGATAGTGAAGTTCATTGTTGACGAGTGTGATGCTATTGCCCCCTATCTGCCTGTTTCTTATGGTACGGAATTCGGATCTGAAATTGGACGCGCCACACGAATCGCTGTTTTCGCCCTAAAGGCACGCACTCTGCTCTATGCCGCTTCACCGCTTCACAACCCAAATGGTGACAAAGCCAAGTGGGCTAAAGCTGCAGAGGCTTGTAAGTACATTCTTGACAATGCCTCTACTTGGGGGTTGAAGCTTAGCGCTTACGGCTCGCTGTGGGGACACGATGCATTCTTCAACCCGGAACTGATCTTCGGTCTGGGACGTGGAGAAAGCAATGATTTCGAGATGGCCAACTATCCCGTTGGTGTTGAAAACGGCTCTTCTGGCAACTGTCCCACCCAAAGTCTGATAGACCAGTACGAGTATCAGGACAATGGTGAGACCTTCCTCCAGCGTTATCCCAACAGCATCGACCTCAGCACAGTTGATCCCTACGAAGGCCTTGATCCGCGTTTTGCACTCACAGTGGTGAAGAACGGCGACGAATGGCCCAGCAACGGTGCACAGAAGAAAACCATCGAAACGTTTGCAGGTGGATTCAATGCTGCCCCGAAATATGGAGCTACTCCCACGAGCTATTATCTTCGCAAATACGTTGACGGTTCTTGTGTCACCACAGCCGACAACCAGACAACCCGCCGCCACACGTGGATACTGTTCAGACTGGGAGAGTTTTATCTCGACTATGCAGAGGCTGTTTTCAATGCCACAGGCAGTGCTAACGACAACACTTACGGTATGACTGCAAACGAGGCCATCAATGTGCTGCGTAATCGTCCCGACATCCAGATGCCGCCGTTCACTGAGGATGGTGAAGACTGGGTTGTGCGCTACGAACGCGAGCGACTGGTGGAACTGGCTTTCGAGAACCATCGTTTCTGGGATGTGCGCCGTTGGAAGAAGGGTGCCCAGTATTTCCGCACCATTCAGACTGCTTCCATCAGCAGCAATCTCACCCTCACACGCTCTACAATTACCCGCCAGTGGGATGATAAATTCAATTTCTATCCCATTCCACAGTCGGAACTGAAGAAGAATCCCAATCTTACTCAGAATCCAGGATGGTGAGAAAAAGTGAAAAGTGAATAGTGAATACTGAAAAGTTAAAGATATGAAGCATATAATCAATTATTTAGGCGCGCTGATTGCTGTGGTTCTTATAGGTACCACGCTCACAGCCTGCAGCGACGACGACGACAACGGTTCGGCTAACGTCGGACTGGGCATCAAAGCGTTCTTCCCGACAAAAGTCGTCACCAACCAGCCGATAACCATCAATGGTTCTGGTTTCACTGACGTTACAGAAATAGAATTCCCCGGTGGTACAAAAGTGTCAAACTTCGAGATTGTCAGCAACGACATGATCAGGGTCAACACACCTTCTGGTGTTTCCGCCGATGGTGGTAAAATCATTGTGCGCACCGCCAGCGATGCCGCCGAGTCACGCTTGCCGTTGACTGTTGGACATACAAACGTGACAGGATTCTCGAAACAGCCCGGAGAGACTGCTTCAGGAGGAGAATTGATCGAAGTGTATGGAACGGACCTGGAGTTTATCAATAGTGTGGAGCTGCTGGATGCTGACACCGTTCCACAGTTGATTGACCATAAGGACTTCTATCGTAAAGGCACAAACAACCTCATCTTCCGTGTTCCACCGAAGAACATCTACAAAGGAACATTCGTAGGTACACTTCACACTTACGATGGACAGAGTATTCCATTGCCGGAGCTGGCCTACGAACCTGCTGCCGACGAAGGTCACATGGAGATTGTGAAGACGACCATCTGGAAGAATGGAGGTACACTGGGTGAGATCAACTGGGGCGGAGACTATCGTTTCGCTCCCGAGAGCAATTCCACCGGCGAGGAGTGCTATACTGTGCCTTTGGATGTATGGGAGAAGATGAAGTCTGAGACATTCTATGTGACCATCAAGGGTGCAAGTCCTCAGATTCGCGTCACCTCCGGATGGTGGAGCACCACTTGGTTGGGAGACGATCTCTTCCCAGGCAATGAGCTTCTCACAGACAATGGAGACGGCACCTTCACCCTCACCGTTAACCTTGCAGGCGATCCGCTGTTAGACGTTCTCGATGCACAGCACCTGCTCTTCACGGGTAGTGGATACACTGTAGAGGAATTGTACTTTGCTGAAGAAGTATGGGTCGATGGTCCGGGAATGCAGGAAGTAAAGGTTCCCGTCTGGACGAATGGCGGCAAACTCAGCGAGATTAACTGGGGCGGAGACTATCGTTTCGCTCCCGAGAGCAATTCCACCGGCGAGGAATGCTACACCGTACCACAGGATGTTTGGGACAGACTGAAGTCTGAGACATTCTATGTGACCATCAAGGGTGCAAGTCCTCAGATACGCGTCACCTCTGGATGGTGGAGCACCACATGGAAAGGTGATGACATCTTCCCAGGCAATGAGCTGCTCACCGACAATGGAGACGGCACCTTCACCCTCACAGTTAACCTTGCAGGCGATCCGCTGCTGGACGTTCTCGATGCACAGCACCTGCTCTTCACGGGTAGTGGATACACCGTTGAGGAAATCTACTTCATCGAGATGGTAGCAGGCGGAGGTGGAGGCCCCAAGCCCGTAGTCATCTGGCAGGGCGATGGTTCTGCTGGTGGAGTGAGCTGGAATGGCACCTACCGTTTCTCCAATGCTGAGACAAAAACAGGTGAGGAAATCTTCGCTATTCCGATGGATCAGTGGGAAAAGATCAAGACAGGGACCTTCTATCTGGATCTGGAGGCCACCGACCCGCAAATCCGCGTAACTACCGGTTGGTGGAGCACCACTTGGACCGGTAATGACTTCCAGCCTGGTACCAGCGACCTGCTCAAGGACAATGGTGATGGAACCTGGACATTGGAGATCAATTTCAGTGGTGACCCGATTCTTGACGTCCTCGATGCTCAACATCTGCTCTTCACTGGAGACAGATTTACTCCGTTGAAGCTCTATTATTATGAGTAAGAATAAAAGTGAATTTATTCATACATTGAATAATTAGTTAGTTAGATTGTTAGATTTAAGACTTAGGAAACTCAACTAAGCTTTCGGCTCTCGTCAGGCGGGTTTGTGACAAATCGGAGTCTGACGATGCCGGAACAAGAAAACGATTAGAAGCATGGGGATTCTTTCTCCATGCTTCTTTTCATAACGTCTTACAGAACAATCAATCAGATTATGCCCCTACTTTGCACAGTGGCTTCTTCAGCGGTGAGATATTCGACCGTCTGGAAGAGAAGCTCTTGTCCTATATCGTAGCATGCCGCTTCAATAACTCTATCAAGATACAGCTGGCTTCTCAGGTAAAATGGACGTAGGTGGCAGATGGCATTCATATTGCGGAGAGTATCTGTCAGGCACAGGACTGGAAGAAGCCCCGCCTAATCATTATGGTCAGACAGGAAATAGATAAGAGCCGAAATTCGTAAAAGTACCTACATAACTACATAGTATATGCGTATAGCACTGATTGCAAACCATTTAACTGATAATTCCACCTACATAATAACTACATATTAACTACATATAACTACATAGTTGCCTACATATAACTACATAGTCGCCTACATAAAACAACACACGATCAATGACAGTAGTTTTGAAAGTTCCCATCAGAGAAACTAAGCACCTAGGGATGGACAGTCAAGGGTTGGAAAATCAGAAATCGAATACTCTCTTTTCCAATGAGGATTCTCTTGCTTGGTAAACGTCGCTCTCTTACTGGATGAGAGCCACTGACATGCCTGGTTATCAGCGTTAGATTACTTGAAGAGAAACGCTAAGTCCGACACCGAAAAAGAACTATCCACAATAATCCTGGTAAAACCGGTACTTCCTATAGCTTTAATCCGAATCGGTCGTTAGGCTGTTATGCGCTAACAAGCTTTCTTTTTGTCATCTGCCCCGCAGCTTTACGATTACAATGGAACCCCATTGCGCACTCAAATCTGCAGGACATCTGTTCCAAAATGAAGGCTGTTTTCATCATTAGGCTAATGAACGATTCGGGTTTAATGGGCTCTGGAACGATGGAAGATACTGGTTAGCAACTATTCAGGATGGGAGTAGTGAACGAATTCTCTAGAGATTTCTGCAGCGCAATGGGTACTTACGATTACTAAACAGGCTTTAAAGCGTCAAATTCTCTAGAGAAAATATCGCTTGAAACAAAGATAAGCCGCGGTGAATGCCTGTTACGATTGGAGCGGAATGGGATTAAACCCCTTGCTTTCAGCCTGCTTGTATATGGAAAATGAAAAGTGCACATCTTGGCAATTGGAAAGTGGTACACTTTTCAGTTATAATCTAAAACTTGCTTGACATATATAGTCATTATGTAGGTAGTGATGATGTAGGTAATATGTTGTTAGAGATGATGTAGGCTATATGTAGTTAATATGTAGTTAATATGTATGTGGCTAATCATACTAATTCACTAAAATACAAGAAGATATATCAAATGCATGTAGGTATGTAGGTGAAAACAGAAAAAATGGTGATGAAAAAAAAGCTCTAATTGCAACAAACTGTGCTCTTTTAACCCGAATCGGTCATTAGGCTGTCATGCGCTAACAAGCCTTCTTTTTGTCATCTGTCCCGCCGCTTTTCGATGACAATGGAACCCCATTGCACACTCAAAGCAGCAGGGCATCTGCTCCAAAATAAAGGCTGTTTTCATCATAACGCTAATGACCGATTCGGGATTAATGGCACGTTAGTGTCATACTATTGCGAAAGCAAAGGTACAGCGAAACCACGACTGCTACAACGTGTATTTCAACAATGCTTACAATGAAAACAGTAAGCTTCTGTTGGTTGCCGACAGCCGTTTGTTATGTAACGGTTTTAGTATCAATAGTTTCTCGTAAGGTCTTCGATAAGAGTTCGAGTCCCCACGGGGCACTGGTCAGATGTTGAGCAATCACGAAGTGAGTTCTCTCTTTGCCGACGGAAGTTTCTCTTGCTTGGATCTTGTAGCTCTCTTGTTTGAAGAGAGGCGTCCTCTTGCTTGAAGAGAGTCGCTCTCTTGCTTGAATCTCGACCTTGGACAGCTTAAAGAGAACGTTCCATCCGACAGTGACAGGTGAATGCAATCGAGAGTCGAACTTATCAGCTTGCTCAAACCAGACCGTTACTAACTAAAGTCTCCCACCCTTATAACAGCCTCAGCCGGGCTTCAGGGTTGAGAGGACGGGACTTCGTTGGTGCAAGGTCCAATGCTCATGGGAGAAAGACGGGGGATGAAACGCTTTTGAGTATACGCAAAACACCTTGCGCCTTAGCGCAAAATCTCCTCGCCTTAACGCAAAAACAAAGTCCTCTTTTTTCTGTTCCGGCTAATCGAAAAGCGTGTCTATCTCATCAATTTCGTCATCATCGAACCACTTGCGAAGCCTTTCTTTAGCCCGTTCCTTCACTTCCGGGTCGACGTCTATCCAGAACTTTTTCAGGACGTAGATTAAAACGGCCAGATCATCACTCAGACCAGCAATAGGAATGGCATCGGGAATGACATCAAGTGGGCTGATCATATAGCCAAGGGCACCTATGATCATAGCTTTGTCCTTAGCACTCACCTTGTCGCTCTGAAGTGTATAGTACAGAATCAGTGCGGCATAGACCAACTTGGCGCCTGCACGTTTGGCAATGCGCGATATTTTCTCTGTAAAGTCACTGCTTGAGAACTTGTTGGCATAACTCATAAAATCGGGTAATTCCATATCTTCTCTGTTTTTTAAGGTTTCTATCTGTTGATTAATTACTTTCTGATTCTGACAATGCGTATTCCTGTGAACGATGAGTGTTTCTGCAAATAATCGTACAGGTTCATCGGCTCCTCTACTACCTTTTTATGCAATTGGGATGCATTGAGGAGGTGCAGCCCGTTGTCACGCCAGACAGCAAAGCCCAAATGGGCTATATCGAGTCCTGGTTTGTCACAGGTAATGGCGATGATGTCACCATCATGAACTGCTAGACGTAATGCCTGACTGGGATTATACAGTGCCGACTTGGGTATATAGCGGAACACGCGGCCTGTCAGGGAGTCTTCCTGCTGGCGAATAACATCTACAAAGGCAGCATGCTGGCGCAGAGCCTTATAGGATTGAGGATGGGAAGACATGTAGTTGACATGAAGAGTCTGTAAGGCAGTAAATGGTGGTACAGGCTGATGTATCTCATCGACAAGCTGTTTCTGGGTGTTGTCGAGTATCCAGTCGGTGAAATAGTGCAGACGGCTCGTATAGCCGTCGAGCTTTCCTTGTCTGTAACGCAGCGACATCAGGGTATTCAGGTAGTCGCGAAAAGTATAAAGACTGCGATAGGCACAAAGCGTCAGGGCTGTCACATTCTCCACTAGCGTAGTACAGTCAAGCTGCCGGGTATTGACTATGAGCCGTTCCTCACCATCCAGAACCTCCAACGTGTGTGCTACGTAAGGTGTACCCATGAACTTCCGTGCAAAGAAAAGCGGGAAGTCTGTTGTGCGTGACTGTCGGCTTGCCTCATCGAGCAATGTCACAATACGGATGCTGTCTGCAGGCGTATAGTAGCAGGCAGACTCTGAGGCTTGAGCTATCAGCCCCTTCATGCAACTAATGGCAAGGATGACAGAGACAATGATTCTTATCATGTTTTGTTGCGATATTTCTTTTTCAATTTGAAGTTGTATCCTATATAGGTGTTCATTGAGCCAAACACATTGTTGGCGGTAAAGCGGGAAGTATGATAGTTGTTGGAACGAAGTATTACACTCCATCCAACATACCAGCGTGTATTGTTGTAAACCATACCGAACCGGCCGATACCGTCGAGGTTGACTTTCTTGAAATCGAAACCGTTATTCTCATCTACAGTCTTTCCATAGCTGGTCTTATAGGCCAATGCCAACTGCCCGGAAGCACAGAACAGCCAGTTAGGAGCAAATACCCAGTTATAGGCATAGCCAGCCGAAAGGCTGAAATCGTTGTAGTCAATGTGGTCGAACATCATGCCGCTATCGAGTTTCACGGCCTGCTCTGACACAATACCCCCCTCTACCACGCTCTTCAGCTTCTCAAAATTCAGGTTCAAGGTGTTTTTCGTGAATCCTGCCCCAGCCATCCAGGAGCCACAGCTCACCTTCTGGCAGGTGCTCTGACTGAAGGCTGCAGGATAGGAGAATCGTCCATGATTGAAGATATAATATGCGTTGACACCTGTAATACCCACGTTGATACCATCAAAACCGACTCCTTCAAGTTGTGAGCCGTCAATATCGTACCCCAAACGAACCTCACGCAGCTTGTAGTCATTGCCCGTACGACGATAGAACAGATCTACGCCCACCTGTGATGAGTAGATACTCAGGTCAAACTCCTTTTTCAGCCCGCGTCTCCAAAAATTAAGATTGTTCAATTCAAACGTATAGCCAAGGAAGAACCATCGCCATCCGAAGTACGGACCTATCTTTATATTCTGGTCGGGAGCCAAAAGGATGCTTTGGCCATTGCTGCTAAGAATGAAGTTTTCAAAGTTACGTGTGGCCTGAGCCATAACGGTGAACTCATAATGCTGGGGTTCTATATAATCCTTTTGCAGACGGTCGAAATCACGGATGGTCTGACGTACCTTGCTAATCTTACGCTTGGGCACACTATCAACAAGCACACTATCTTGTTGCAGCGATTCCGCATCTTGTTGCAGCGATTCCGCATCACACAGAACAACTGCAAACAACATTAGCATTATAAGCACATACTTCATCACTTTTCAAAGACTACAGTTTAGTTTGAAATATCTTCGCCTATCAGATTTTTCCGAGCACTCGGTCTAACACCCAATTGACAGGAGTTGCCGAGACACTTGTACAAGTACATACGCCGTTTCCTTGCAGATGTTCTATGACACTCTTGACTATAGGGAATTGCACATATGGGGGATTAGGCACAGTGATACTCTCCACCCCACAGCTGGTATAAAGCTGTATGGGTGCATAGTCAAAAACAGAAAAAGTGAGGCGTCCTTTGTCACCCATCACCTCAATGCAATCTTCACGTGCCGACTCATGAGCCACGAAACACCACGAACCAGAACCTGGCAAGTCGTTTTCAAAACGGAAACAGGCACTCAGGGAGTCCTCAGCCTTATATAGCTGGCCCCGGTTGGCACAGATACCACGGGCTTCGAGAATCACGCCGAAGTAATACTGAAGCAGGTCGAGTTGATGGGGAGCTAAGTCATAGAAATAACCGCCACCAGCTATCTCTGGCTGCAAGCGCCAGGGTAATGTATCAGGATGACTGTAATCCAGTTCACGAGGGGGAACAGCAAAGCGCACCTGCACATTCAGTATCTTACCTATCACCTGCTGGTCTATGATATCCTTTACTTTCAGAAAATAAGGCAAGTAGCGCCTATAATAGGCCACAAAACAAGGAACACCTGTTTGTTCCGATATACGATTCACACGTGCACAGTCTTCGTAGGAAGCAGCTAAGGGTTTCTCTACGTACACAGGCTTTCCAGCCTTCATGGCCATAATGGCAAAGGTAGCATGGCTGGATGGCGGTGTAGCCACATAGACGGCATTGACATCAGGATCGTCTATCAGTTCCTGGGCATCGGTATACCATCGCGGCACACCATGTTTGATGGCATACATCCGTGCGTGTTGCTCAGTACGGCTCATCACAGCTACCACCTGCGAGCCTTCCACCTCGCTGAATGCTGGTCCGCTTTTCAGTTCGACCACCTCGCCACAACCTATAAATCCCCACTTTAATAGCTTCATAATAATCTCCTTCCTAATTAATATACGTGTCTTCGCCGAAATCCAACTGAGAGATAGGATGCTTAACGTCTTCCTTAATACCCAAGCGTTTCATCTCGTTAGCCTTCTGTATGATGCCACGTGTTCCGTCCATACTCTTTTGCAGATCATCATAGTCAGAACGCAAGGCATCAAGGTCATGACTCACCTTCTGGGAACGTTCAAGGAAAAGTCCAATACGCGACACCAACTGCTCTGCCAGCCCTACAATCTTCTTTTGGTTTTCCGTCTGATTATGCTGACGCCAGGCAATCTGAATCATACGAAGAATAGCAAACAAATTCTGTGTACTGCTGATGAATACCTTCTTCTCGAATGCCTCATTCCACAGCTTTGGATCACGAGCAAGTGCCACCTGCAAGGCTGCTTCATTAGGAACATACATGATAACAAAGTCGATAGCCTTTCTCGGAGGCTGCACATAACGACTGTAATCCTTCGCTGCCAGCTCCTTAACATGAGACAGCAGGCTCTGAACATGGCGATCGAGCATCTGTTTCTTCACCATTTCGTTTTGTTCGTTCACATAGTCATAGTAGGCTTTGACAGACACCTTTGCATCGATGATAACATCTTGTTGCCCAGGATAATGGAGCACAACGTCAGGACGCATCCTGCGCCCCGTGTCATCATTGCGCACCACAAATCCGTCCTCTGAGGTAATGGTATCCTGGACATCGTAATCGTAACCCCGTTTGAATCCCTGAGAGTCAAGCAGATCCTGAAGAACCAATTCGCCCCAGTCGCCAGCTTGTTTTGAGTCGCCACGAAGTGCATTAGTCAGACGGTTGGCAGTCTTGTCCATCTTCTGAGCCTGCTCCTGCACCTGTCTCAACTGCTCTGTGAGCGAAGCAGCCGTCTTGGCCTGTTCGCGGTCGCTGTCAACAATAGCTTTCTGCAGCTCTGCGATACTCTCGTTGATCGGTTTTGTCACATGCTCCATTGCCTCACGATTCTGTGAACGGAGCTGTTCTGATGTAGTAGTGAGCACCGTAGTTGCCAGATTCTGAAACTGCTCACGCACCACTCTAAGCTGCTGCTGAAACTGTTCCAGGCGAAGACGGTTCTCACTGGCGGTCTGCTCCTTCATCATTGCTATCTCGTTCTTCTGAGACTGGCAATCGGCAATCAAACGGGTGTTCTCTGCCTGCAGATGTTTGTTTTCTGCCTGAATACGACCAATCATCTCACGGCTGGCTTCCAACTCTGCCGTTGTATGGCGGAGCGAAGTTGCCAATCCTTCAGAACGCAGGGAACGTTCTGTCAGCTTATGATTGGCCAGAAGATAGGCACCCACAATTCCTACCACCACGCCAATGAAGATGTAAAGCACGACTTCCATCAGCCTTTATTTTCTGAGAGCCAGATTATAGTTATAATACTGATAATTGCCAGTCACTTCCTCTTTCACATTGATGAAAGGCGGGAAGTTGACATCCTCAACATCTGCAATGCCCTTGGTCTCCAAAATCACCAACCCTGAGAGTACGCCCAGATAGGTGTCCAGTTCAAAATACTGTCCCTTCCAAATGAAACTCTGACGGATTTTATGGATAGTGCTGCGATAAGGATCGGCCTGCTGAAGGAGAGACTCATACAATGCATTGGTCACCTGACGCTCTGTCTCAATCTGTTCTGTCTCGGAAAGGCGTTTCTTTGTTTTGTGTACATTTACCACTTTTCCATTCCAAGAACGGCGGCGCAAACGGACCTCTGTTCCTGGCTCACTGACAAGATAGGTCTGGACAATGTCACTCTCTATGCAGTCGGGCAACTCACCCGTCAGTTCCACAAGATATTTCCGCTCTTCTTGAATTGGCTGTGGAAGTCCCAACACATTGGAAATCTCCTTCAGCACGCGGTTCATCTTCCTGTCGAAATCATCATGATTATTAATGACGCGCAGGTGGGGATGCCCTGTCCAGGCTCGTATCACTTTCTTATCCAATTCACGTGCAATACGCAGTCCCTCCTCATCTGCCTTCTCATAGCGAATGGCGTTGGTAGCTGTGGTATAGTACTGCTCGGCACCATTGGCAGCAGACACCAAGTGGAGTACAGCGTCGTATCGTTCGCGCAACTCATTGGAATGTGTACCTATACTGCTGGTTATCTCGTCCCATTCATCCTGTTTCATGTAAGCAGAGATATCCAGTGCTCCACGGTCACAGACAATCAGGACAGGTTTCTTGCACACCTTTGCAAGTTGTTCAAAACTGTCTTCCAACGCCAATTGGGTAGCAAGGATGCAACGTTCTCCCTCGTAGTACAGCTGACGATTAGGTGTCAGGTAGTTCCAACCACCCTGACTATAGAGTGTAGGCACCTCTGGCACTGCAAACACTTTATATCCAAAACTTGAGAAATACTCAATAATGCGTACCAATGCCGTAGTCTTCCCGGCACACGGACCGCCTGTTAGCACAATTTTTTTGTATTCACTCATCATGAAGTCAAATGATTAATACGTTTTCAAAATAGAGGACAGCCAGCCCAGCAAGAAAACCAATCAGAACCTTAGGAGTAAGAGTCTTCAGGTACCACGCTAAATGAACATGTTCCATGCGCATGAGAGCCAGGCCACTAGTACTACCGACAGAAAGCAAGCACCCTCCAACAGCTGTAGTATAGGCCACCACCTGCCAATATAGGCCATTAAGGGTGAAATAACTCATATATTCGCTGTCTACCCACTGGCCTATTTGGACACTCTCCACTACGGGATAGAGAGATATATTGGTCATGGCAACAGTAAACGTGTCTACAAGACCACTCAGCAAGCCCGATACAATACCCACTATCCATACGTTGTGAACATTATAATCTATCCAGGCTGAAATATCGCCCAGAACGCCAGTCTCCATCATTACCCCCATTGCCAGCATAATACCCATGACAAAGAGCATCTGCTGAATGGCACCATACTGAAGAGCACGCGGAATACGGCGTTGTGCCATCTGATCTGAATCAAAGAGTTTACGGTTGAAGGCTTCATTCACCACCCACAGCACGCTCAAAACACAAAGGGCACCAAGGAATGGGGACAACTTGGTAATATTATGGAAGGTGGGAATGAACCAAAGTCCACCAATCCCTACGAAAAGCATCACCATACGTTGCCAGCGATTCAGCCTGGTATCATCTCCACGATAGGGAGGTGCCGTCCACTCTGTATCTAGGCGGTCAGGCAATTGTCGGTTAATAAGTATAGTGGGCAACACCCATGCTACAATGGCAGGAAGAGCAAGTGCTGCAGAGAATTGTGTGGCAGTAACAGCACCCTCGCCCCAAAGAATGAGTCCCATAGGGTCACCAATAACCGTAAAACAGCCACCGCTATTAGCAGCCAACACAACAGCAGCTCCGATGAGCATTCGCTGACGCCGGCTACGCACTATCTGGTGCATGATAACAAGCATCATTGTAGTAGTGGTAAGGTTGTCAAGATTAGCAGAGAGAATAAAAGTAGCCACTGTGATTGTCCACAACAGGCGTTTTGAGTTACGCGTACGTATCCATTCTATTATGAAGTCAAAGCAACCATTGTTGTTCAGTATCTCAACGATAGTCATCGTGGCCAGTAAGAACATAACGATGTTGGCAGCCTGCCCCACGTATTTCAGGAAAATGCTGTCAAAGATAAAATCCTTGACAGCAGATGACGAAGGAGCTTCCCCTGCTAAGAACTCCGCATAGTCACGAGGATGCTGTGACAAGACAAAATCGCTTCCCCAGCAGATATATACCACCCACCCCACAGTGCCTATGAACATAGCAATAGCAGCTTTGTTCACACCTGTCAGGTGACCGGTAGCTATAAGGAAATAACCAAATACAAGTAACAGAACGATTAACAGTGTCATTTCTCTAAACTCAATCCTCAATCTTCATTTCATAATTCTCACTTCTTCACCTCCCGAGGTATCCAGTGCCACAAGAGAGTACCACCCTCAGGTAGCGACTCGGCACCTATCCGTCCTCCCACACGGTCAATGACAGCCTTACATATAGTAAGACCAAGCCCTGGCACATTCTCACGCACGTACGCATTCCGTTCAGAAAGCATGGCAAAGATATTGTCTTTCAACTCGTCAGGTAGGCCACAGCCAGTGTCTCTCACATCTATACGCAAACCTTTCCCCTCAGGATAGCAACTTAACGTGATTGTACCCTCAGCAGTATAGCGTGCAGCATTATTCAAGGCATGCATCGTCACCAGACGCATAAGATTCGAATCTACGACCATATGTCCCTCACAGGCTTCTACAACCACTTTCACCCCTGGATTGACCTTAAGCCGCGTTTGTTCTGCAAAATCCTCCATAACCTCTCGCAGATTAACGTCTGAGCGGTTGAACAACAAGCCATTTCCCTCTAAGTCTGAAAGTTGCAACAACTCGTCGATAAAATATTGCAACTGCTTTCCGTTCGTATTTATATGACCAACCATCTGTCGGCATTCCTCCATACTGAGCCTGTTTTCTTTATCATTCAAAATCACCTGTGAAAAACCGATAATGGCATTTAGAGGAGTACGTAATGCATGGCTTATATTGCCGAGGAAGATAGTCTTCATCTGCTCGCTCTGTTGAGCCCGCTTCACTTCTCTTTGTAACTCCTTCTGATGTCTTCTTTGAATGACGATGAACATCAGCAATGCCCCTACAATCAGAATGCCGAGGACATACCAAAGCCATCGAGGAATTTCAATCTTGTTCATCGACAGTGCATCGCCATAGATTTCATCGATGACCCCCTCTGCCTCCATCAAATTCAACTCCTCATTAATAGCTTCGATTAGTTTCTTGTTGTTACTCACGTAGCAATACTCTCGAGGAGGCAACGACATATCCTCTGCCACCAAATCGTCCAAGCCAAGCTTATTAATCAGATAGTGCGCCTGGTAACTAAAGCATATCACAGCATCATAGCTGCCTGTAGACAGTGCTTTAACTGAAAGAGGCAGATCTGATACCACCACGGGCCTGGCTTTTGCATTCTTCAGCGTATCTGTCAGGGGTTTCGAGGCAAGATATGCAATGCGCTTGCCTTTCAGATCTCTCTCACTGAAAATCTCTTGATCGCTCTGGCGGTAAAGGATCTGATAATACAGGTGGAAAACTGCTCGCGAATAATTGGTCAGATCCTTGCGATAAGCAGAATAAACCATCATACCCAAATCAGCACGGCCCTCCAATATATCATCCTTTACATTGATCCACGAGTTAGGACCATATGTAAAGGGAATATTAAGTCGGTGAAGTAATATCTGAGTCAGTTCCACATCTAACCCATGAGGCATTCCATTGCCATCCACCCACTCCATCGGAGCATAGTCAATATCTATGGCAAAGATGAGCGGACGCTCCTTTGAGTAGCCAAAATGATTCTCTGCCTGTACCATACTGGACAGGCCAAGCAGCATCGTCAGCAGCAGAATGGGTAATCCTTTCTTATTAACAGACATGGGCTAATGGTTATAAACATGCAGTTTTAACGCCACAAAGTTACAACATTTGTTTTTATTTCCCAAACAATTCTGCAAAAAAGTAAAGCCTACATCATCTTGCGAGCTGTTCTGTGCCAAGAATGCCCTGCAAAAGAAGGCAAGCTGCGCAAAAGGTCTTTACGCAGCTTGCTTATTAAAATGAAGTAAATCTCTCTTTGCCGTCGGACGTTTATCTTGTTTGAATGAAGATTCTCGATTGCTTGAAGAGAGTGGTTCTCTTGCATGAATCTCGGTCTTCGATTGCTTGACGAGAACGTCCTGTCTGGCAGTGGAAGGTGAATTCAAAGAGCTTGCTCAGATTGCAGAGCTGCAGCCTGCTCTCGAGTTTTTCGAAAACAAAGGCAACGATATTTATGAGAAGGCGACAGTAAGACCAGCCATAACAATGGATACCATCGACATAAGCTTGATAAGGATGTTGAGCGAAGGACCACTTGTGTCCTTAAACGGGTCACCTACTGTATCACCAACAATACATGCCTTATGTGCAAAACTGCCCTTACCACCGAAAGCACCTTCCTCGATATTTTTCTTAGCATTATCCCATGCGCCACCAGCGTTCGCCATGAATACAGCCAAAGTAAAGCCACCAGCCAGACCGCCAACGAGCAGGCCTAGCACACCAGCCACACCGAGAATAACACCCACGAGAATAGGAATGATGATTGCCAGGACAGAAGGAATGATCATCTCATGTTGGGCTGCACGGGTGGAGATCTCCACACAGCGGCCATAGTCAGGTGTTCCTGTGCCTTCGAGGATACCAGCAATCTCACGGAACTGACGACGTACTTCCTGAACCATCTTCTCTGCAGCACGACCTACGGCTTCCATCGTCATACCACAGAAGAGGAAGGCAGCCATAGCCCCAATGAATGCACCCACTAGTACCTTTGGATTCATCAGGTTCACCTGGAAATAATTCATAAAGTCAGGAATAGTAGCATCGGTAGCAGAAATGGCCTGGCCAGCAACATTGGTGATGGTCTCACCAGCACGTGACATAGCAATTTTGATTTCCTCAATATATGATGCCAACAGAGCCAATGCTGTAAGGGCAGCAGAACCTATGGCGAAACCTTTACCCGTAGCGGCTGTGGTGTTGCCCAATGCATCGAGAGCATCGGTACGATGGCGCACTTCCTCACCTAGCTGCGACATCTCTGCATTACCACCAGCATTATCAGCTATGGGACCATAGGCGTCTGTAGCCAGAGTAATGCCCAGCGTGGAAAGCATACCTACGGCTGCAATACCAATGCCATATAGTCCGTGTGAAAGACTCTCTGAAGTCATTGACAGGTCGAAACCGTTGGCACAGAGATAACTCATCATGATAGCCACACCAATCGTTATCACAGGTATGCAGGTTGAAATCATTCCTGTTCCTATACCTTTGATAATAACAGTAGCAGCGCCTGTTTGACCTGCTTCAGAAATCTTCTGGGTGGGCTTGTAGGAATGAGAAGTGTAATATTCTGTAGCCTGTCCAATAATCACACCTGCTGCAAGACCGCTGATGACGGAGAAGGAAAGGCCGAGCCAGTTCTCGATGTCGAGCAGATACAGGATAGCGAAAGTAGCCGCAGCTATCAGCACAGCACTAACATTGGTTCCTAAAGAGAGGGAGCGTAACAGATCCTTCATCGTCGCTCCTTCCTTTGTACGTACGAGGAAAATGCCAAGCAGAGAGAGGAATACACCCACGGCTGCAATAAGCATCGGAGCAATGACTGCCTTGAGCTGAATATCGATGCCTGCCACAGCAAAAGCAGCAGCACCGAGAGCTGCCGTCGACAATACGGAACCACAATAGCTTTCATAGAGGTCAGCACCCATACCGGCCACGTCACCTACATTGTCACCCACATTATCAGCAATAGTTGCGGGATTACGCGGATCATCCTCTGGAATGTCGGCCTCAACCTTACCTACGATGTCGGCACCGACATCAGCTGCCTTTGTGTAGATACCACCACCAACACGGGCAAATAGAGCCTGCGTCGATGCTCCCATTCCAAAAGTCAGCATAGTAGTGGTGATGGAGATGAGTCCATCGGAATCAAACTGGTTCAGCACCACGAACCAAATAGCGATATCGAGCAGTCCGAGGCCAACAACCGTCAGACCCATGACAGCTCCTGAACGAAAGGCGATCTTCAGACCCGCATCCAAGCTCTCACGGGCTGCATTAGCAGTACGAGCAGAAGCATAGGTGGCGGTTTTCATGCCGAAAAAGCCTGCCAAACCTGAAAAGAAACCACCTGTGAGGAATGCGAAAGGCACCCAGGGATTCTGAACATTCAAACCATAAGCCATAAAGGCAAACAGTAAACAAAGCACCACGAAGACAATGCATACGACCTTGTACTGCTGTTTCAAATAGGCCATAGCTCCATTACGCACGTAAAGTGCAATCTCTTTCATACGAGGTGTACCTTCATCCGCCTTCATCATACTGCGGAAAAAATAGTACGCCATGCTCAGTGCCACGATAGAAGCCACAGGCACGAGCCAGAATACTTGAGGAATGTTAATCATAATTGTTCTGTTATTTTGTTAAATTAATGGTTACTTTTTATGCATGATTCATGGTCAATAGCTTTCTCGGCTACAAAGTTACGAATTATTTTTTCTTTTCAGCACAAAAATACTGCTAAAATTTACATACGACTAAAAAAAGCGTCCTCTGAACAGCAATCAAAGGTTCTATGCCCGAAAAAACTCAAAGGTTACAAATTTGTCTGCTTGAGCACATGAAAAAGAAATATGCGAAGAAATTTGGTTTTTCGCCTGCTTAATAGTACCTTTGTGGCCGAATATGGAGAAAATCATCTTGGGAATAGACCCTGGAACAAACATTATGGGCTACGGCTTGCTAAAAGTGAAAGACAACAAGCCGCTGATGATAACAATGGGCGTCATCGACCTGAGAAACTTTGGTGACGGGTATCTGAAACTAGGACATATCTTTGAACGGGTGACGGGAATCATCGATGAATGGTTACCAGACGAAATGGCTATCGAGGCTCCTTTCTTCGGAAAGAATGTGCAGTCCATGCTGAAGCTGGGCAGGGCTCAGGGGGTGGCCATCGCTGCTGCCATCCACCATGGAGTACCCATCCATGAGTACGCTCCCATGAAAATCAAGATGGCTCTGACAGGCAACGGCAATGCATCAAAAGAGCAGGTGGCAGGTATGCTGCAGCGGCTCTTGAATCTCAAGGAGCAGGACATGACAAAATTCATGGACGCTACCGATGCCTTGGGAGCAGCCTACTGTCACTATATGCAAATGGGGCGACCTGAGAGTCCAGCACACTATCGTGGATGGAAAGACTTTATCAACAAGAATCAAGACAAAGTATCAAAACGCAAGCAATGAACAAAGGCAGAATCATAGCCATTACAGGCCCCAATGCCAGTGGAAAAAGTAAATACATAGAAAAAATGCGACGCACCCTGGCATCCGACAAAGTACGCTATATTGCCTTCCGCGACTCCTACGGAGCCAACGTGGACGGAGCCTATTATTTACAACTGCGATGGAACCAACACGACATAGACCAAGAGACTCCCACTGTGGACGATTTATTGGAGAAAAGCTTCCTTTTGACTGGGGATGATTCGTCAGACCGAAGAAACTTGCAAAGAGATTTGTATCAGCTATTTAACATCAATGATTTAAAGGAGAAACTTATCATATCCCTATCGAGCGGGGAACTACGAAAATTCCAATTGGTACGGACCTTATTAGCCAATCCGAAGACGCTCATCATGGACAACCCCTTCATCGGACTTGATGCAGAAGCCCGTGAGCTATTGAATGGATTGCTTTTAACTCTTTCCGAAAAAAGGGAGATGACTATATATATCGTGGTGTCAAGGGAGAAAGACATCCCTTCATACGTTACCGAGCGAATTGTCATGGAAGAACCGGCAAAACGGCCTGAGCCCGACTTGCAAGCCATCATGGCATTACCCTACAAGGCCGATGAATACCACGCAGAAGAGGTTGTCAAGATGAACAAAGTGTCCATACGCTATGGCGATCGGGTTATCCTGCGGGAACTGGACTGGACGGTAAGAAACGGTGAGCACTGGGCTCTTTCAGGTCGCAATGGCAGCGGAAAGTCCACGTTACTTTCACTGGTATGTGCCGACAATCCGCAAAGCTATGCTTGCGACATCAGCCTCTTCGGATGGACAAGGGGAACAGGTGAGACCATCTGGCAGATCAAAAGACACATTGGCTACGTATCACCCGAGATGCACCGATCCTATCACCGCGACTTGCCTGCTCTGCGCATCGTTGCCAGCGGTCTGAAAGACACTGTAGGACTCTATGTGAAACCTACTGATGAAGAAAAGGAACGATGCAGATGGTGGATGAGAGTGTTTGGCATAGAGTATCTCGCAGAACGTTCTTTCCTTCAGATGTCAAGTGGCGAGCAACGCATGGTGCTATTAGCACGTGCCTTTGTGAAAGATCCTGAGCTCCTTATTCTGGATGAGCCACTACATGGTCTGGACGAAAACAACCGTCAAAGGGTAAAAGCCATCGTTGAAGCCTTTTGCAAACGGCGCAACAAGACGCTCATCTTCGTTACTCATTATGAAGAAGACCTCCCGCCTTGTATCGACCATAGGCTGAACCTATAAATAATAATAATAGTACCAATAGGTACCATAAAACTTCTCCCCTACCCTTACCTTGCGTTCACTTTTTTCGGTTAGTTGATCTTCCATAGCACGGAAATCGCTGTAGTCAGTCTCCATCACTTCATCATGCAATACCAAAACAGGATGGCTGCGCAAATGATGGTAGAGAACCAATGCCTCCCGATAATGGCGCGGCAAAGAGTCATTCACCTCATAATATCGTCCTATGGCACGAGCAAAACCATCAATATCTTTGTCAATAAGCATGGCACAGAGCTGATAGTCACGAACAGCAGGGGTAGCTTTATCATTCTCTTCTAAGAGTGACAGATATTGAGCAGTGGTCTTCACACTGGACTTGGGAACCGCTCCGAGGAAACGATATATGCTATCGGCAGGATAAATCACCGTGCGTACACTGGAAGAACCTAATGGAAGTACATCAATGCCTTTTAAGGACACAGGATAATGGAAGAGCCTCTCCCCCAATTCTCCCTGACGGGCCAAGGCGTAAACGCGGAGCATAGTCAGCGAAGCATCACTCTCCAAGGAGCGTTCCCCCACACGCAAGGCTTCTTCAAAGTCTCCACGTAACAAAGAAGTCTCTATATGGGCTCGGTAATGGAAAGCCGCCTGAGTATTCGCAACAGAAACCACACCGATCATCATCAGCGCCATGACAAGCATGTTAACCCACACACGACGCGAGAAAATACCCCCAGGTTCCTGAGGTTCAACACTCTGATAGACTCGTGCAAGAAGAACCAATACGCCCCAAAAAATCAGGATCAGCGGGAACCCCCACCACCAAGCACCCAAAGAAATGTGACGATCTATGTCAGTATCGATATCACTCAATAATCCCAACATCAGCATCGAGGGCAAAAAAGTAAAAGCGTAGCAACGTTTACTAAGCTTTAGCAGCACTGCAACAACCACCTGTAGCGTCCATAGTACCAAAGTAATTAGTACTGCACCCAGCAAACCGTTATAATGGGTTTTCCCATGACTCAACACATGCTGGGCAACAGCCAGGACATCGGCTTGGAAGAAATAGAGCCAGAGGAAAGAGAAGGTCAAAAAGACAATAGCACACATCACTCGAAGAATGATGGTGCTACCGTCTCTATGAGAGTGATTATAATTCATCAAATACTAATATCAGTTCTTCTTCAGCACCACAGCCGAACGTGCAGGAATATATAGCTTCAGCCACTCCTTCTTATCCTGGACATAGAGCGGATCATAGTTGGTAAGATGAGTCACTGTATCATCTGCGAAACCATTGCCACCAAACTCCTTTGCATCGGTGTTGAGCACCACGTCGTAACTGCCCGTAGGAACAAGGAAGCCATAGTCAGTATAAGAACGCGTGGGAGAGAAATTAAACACGAACACCAAGTCACCACGCATGAAACACAGAACCTGGTCTCCATCATCATGCCAAATCTCTGTGACAGGTTTGTCTTGGAAATTACGGACACTCTTTATTACCTTCAGCATCTCACGGTCAAAATCACCCAACCAATGATAGCAGAGGTCTTTGTTGTCAACAAGACTCCACTGCCTGCGGGCATACTTGTAGCTCCACCCATTGCCTTCACGGGGGAAATCTATCCACTCAGGATGGCCGAACTCATTGCCCATGAAGTTTAGATAGCCACCATTGATTGCACCGGCAGTCACCAGTCGAATCATTTTGTGAAGAGCAATACCACGCTGGGCAATGTCATTCACATCTTTCTTGGCGAAGTGCCAGTACATATCTGCGTCAATCAGTCGGAAGATGATGGTCTTGTCACCCACGAGCGCCTGGTCATGACTCTCACAATAGGAGATGGTCTTCTCATCAGGGCGACGGTTCTTGACTTCCCAGAATATTGAGCACACATTGATATCCTCGTCACGTACCTCTTTTATAGTCTTGATCCAGTAGTCAGGAATGTTCATGGCCATACGATAGTCGAAGCCGTAACCTCCGTCCTCAAATTTCGCAGCCAAGCCAGGCATTCCACTCACCTCTTCGGCAATGGTGATAGCATCAGGGTTCACCTCATGAATCAGGCAGTTGGCCAAGGTAAGATAACAGATGGCGTTATCGTCCTGATGACCATTGAAGTAGTCACCATAGCCAGTAAATGCCTCTCCTAGGCCATGACTATAATAGAGCATGGAAGTAACGCCATCGAAACGGAAACCGTCGAAATGGAACTCCTCAAGCCAATACTTACAGTTAGAAAGCAGGAAGTGAATCACGTCGTCCTTACCATAGTCAAAGCACAGGGAATCCCATGCAGGATGTTCATGGCGATCACCAGGGTAGAAGAACTGATTAGGATCACCGCAAAGATTGCCCAAACCCTCTATTTCGTTCTTCACGGCATGGCTGTGCACAATATCCATAATCACGGCAATGCCTAGACGATGAGCTTCATCGATAAGTGCCTTCAGTTCCTCAGGCGTACCAAAGCGGCTACTGGGGGCAAAAAACGATGACACATGGTAACCGAATGATCCATAATAAGGATGCTCCTGAATAGCCATCACCTGTATGGCATTATAACCATCAGCTTTCACACGAGGAAGCACGTTGTCTTTGAATTCCGTATAGCTACCCACTTTCTCCGCATCCTGAGCCATACCGACATGGCACTCATAGATCAGCAGCGGGTTCTTTTTGGGTTTAAAACCAGCCTTTTTCCACACGTAAGGCACCTTCGGGTTCCATACTTGGGCGGAGAATATCTTGGTTTGGTCATCCTGTACCACACGTTGGCACCAAGCAGGTATGCGTTCACCCTCACCACCATTCCATTTTACCTTCATCTTGTAAAGCTGGCCGTGCTGCAGGTCTTTCTCCTTGAGTTTCAGTTCCCAGTTGTCAGTTCCTGCCACTCGCTGGCAACGGTACTTCTCGTCTTCCTGCCAGTTATTGAAGTCGCCAATGAGATAAATATCCGTAGCATTCGGAGCCCACTCACGAAACACCCAGCCTCGCGTCAGCTTATGCAGGCCGAAATAAAGATGTCCGGTAGCAAAATCTGACAGGGTTCGTTTGCCATTTTGAGTCAACTGGTTCAACTTCCACAAAGCGTGATCATGACGTCCACTGATGGCACCCTCAAAAGGTTCCAGCCACGAGTCGTTGCGTACCAATCCTATATGTTGTGGAACCTGTGAAGCCTCCACTATTTTCTTAGTCACTTTCTTGGCAGCGGGCTTGGCTGTTGACTTCACAGCAGCCTTCTTTATCACTTTCTGCTCTGCCATCTTCTTTTCTGTAGTTTTCTTTGTATTTGCCATAATAATGATATAATTATGCTTTCACCTTGAAAATTGCCTTTCTGATCCCAGCCTTGTCTGTAATACAGGGAGCATGGCCATCCTGAGGGAAGAATATTGCCATCTGTCCTGGCTTCACAGTTACATAAGTCTGAGCCTGTATGTCACCATATTTCGTGATATCTTTCTCCGCATTATACTCAAAGGGCGGAAGGTCACACAATGGCGTATAACCGAAAGTTTCTTCACCGTCAAGAGGTATCTGAATATCTATCATCTTGACATGTGTTTCAAGAACAGCTTCCTCTTGGGATCGTCCCTTAGCCTCCTGAATGTTCACAAAAAGATCTTTATCTTTGATGAAGTGCTTACCTGCCCCCAAAGTGTTCAGGTCATTTTCATCCAGAAATGCCACTACATCGGCAAACAAAGGGTTCATGCCGACATACTTGCACAAGTTATTGATGGTGTCTATAATCATAATTGCTGTAATTTGTATTCTTTGTTTTTATTCATTTTCCCTGTGTCCACGGGTGTAAGAGCCTTTGGCTGTAATGCTTCCATTGCGGTCTTTCTCTACAAAAGGCCCATCGCGTAAATCATCTACATAGGTACCCTCAAAGCGTTTCCCGTCCTTATCCTCTTCTATGGCAGGTCCGTTTCGTTTCCCCGCCTTGAATGATCCCTTAAATTTAGAGCCGTCGGCATAGCGGGCTATGCCTTCGCCTTCAATCATACCATTACGGAACTGTCCTTCGAACACATCTCCCGCCTTTGTTGTCAATCGCCCCTTACCGTTGGGCTTATCCTGTCTCCACTGGCCTATGTACACATTGCCGTTAGCCCACACAAGGGTTCCCTGACCACTCTTGTCACCATTTTGAAATTGGCCGGTGTACTTGTCACCATTGGCATACTTAAAGATACCCGTACCAGTACGTTCACCTTTCACGTAGTCGCCTTCGTAAACATCGCCATTCTGAAACTGGTAGATTCCCTTCCCATGCTGCAAATCGTTCTGCCACTGACCAATATAACGGTCACCGTCAGCATACTTGTAGATTCCTTTACCCGAACGCACATTATTAGACCACTGACCTTCGTAGGTAGAACCATCGCCCCAGTCGTAATGGCCTTGTCCATGCTTCATGTCGTTCTTCCACTCACCATCATAAAAGGCACCTCCGGCAAAGATATATTTACCCTTGCCTTCGCGCTTGTCCTGATGCCACTCGCCATCATAGCGGTCGCCATTGAAATAGTACATCACTCCGTGCCCCTGCTGATAGTCACGAAACCAAAGCCCATCGTACCGGTTGTTGTTCAAGAAATAATAGATTCCCTGACCATGTTGCTGGTCCTGGAACCATTCTCCCTCATATTTTTCCCCGTCGTAGAATGTATAAACACCATAGCCCTGCCGCTTACCTTTCACGTACTCACCTTCATAGGTGTTTCCGTTAGTCCAGATGGTTTTACCCTTTCCGTTCGGTTTTCCACCCTGCATCTCACCATTGTATTCACCTTTGTCTGCGGTAATAGTGGTGCCAAGGGTTACCTTCTGGGCACCTGCCGTAAGCGGCAGCACTATGAAGCATAACAATAATAATTGTTTTCTCAAATCTCTTTTGCTATTTTTATCTTTTACTTTCTTTACCTAATTCTATTAACTAAACCTTACTTAGCTTTCTTAGCAGCCTTGGCTGCCTTCTCTGCTGCCTTCTCAGCTGCAACCTTTGCCTTGGCAGCAGCCAGTTCAGCCTTGCTGTCGCCAGGGTTCTGTGCAGCCTTCTCAGCAGCCTTAACATACTTCTGCTGAGCCTTTTCAGCAGATTTTTGTGCCTTCTCGGCATTCTTCACAAGTTTCTTCTGTTTCTCTATCGCTTTTTCCTTCTTTCTCTTTTCAGCCTCCTTCTTCTTTTCAGCCTTTTCCAACTTCTTGGCCTGCTTTTCTGCAGCTTTCTGAGCAGCCTCCTGGGCCTTCAGTTCTGCCTGCTGCTCCGGAGTCAGCACGTCCTGAGCCTTTACCGTCTGGGCACCCAGTAACATCGTTGCTGCAAGCGCCACAGTCATCATCATTCTTTTCATAATTCTTTCCATTAAAAAGTTATTAGTTGTGTATTCCTATTATTTGTAGATGCAAAATTAGAAAATAAAAATGAATTATTCACCTTGCCCTCGCTCTTTGTTCCATTTGTTTAACAAAGAATGATGAATAAGTCTTTCACCTTGTCTTTTTTTAACGTTTCAATTATTCAAAGGTCGTCTCTGCTCCGTTGGATAATTACTAATTAGCTATAAGCAGAGAAGCACATTGGAACTGAATTAATTGTTTTTCTTATAACTCTTCACAGCCCAAACTGCCATGAAAGTACCGATGGTGAGCAGAGCAAGTAGTTGGTGGGCAACCTGCAGTAAACCACCGCCTCGGATAAAAACGGTACGTATAGCATCAATGAAATAATGCATCGGGTTGATGTAGGTGGTCAAATAAGCCCAATCGGGCATTGAACGCGTGGGAGTAAATAGACCAGAAAGCAGCATGATACTGACCACAAAAAACCACATGACAAACATTGCCTGTTGCATGGTTTCACTATAGTTGGAAACGACAAGTCCAAACGAGGAGAAAAACAATGCCAGCAACATGGCAAGCACATAGATGAGCCACACTGGACCTGCTGGTGTGAGGCCATAGACGAGCCAGGCAAGCAAGAGGCAGACTGTAATGACGAAAAGGGCTATGATCCAGTATGGAATAAGTTTAGCGAGGATGAACGACCACTTCGACACGGGTGTAACATTAATCTGTTCTATGGTACCTGATTCCTTTTCCCCCACAATGTTCAGAGTGGGCAGAAAACCAGTCATAAGCATCATCACAATGGCAAGAAGGGCTGGAATCATATAGAGTTTGTAGTTCTGGCCTTTGTTGTACAGATTGAGGACTGAATACTGAGAATTGCGACTTGGCTGTTGCGATGTGACGATCTGAGACAAATATGCCGACCCCATCGATCCTTTAGTGCCATTGACAGCATTGGCAGCGATGAGATACCGACCATCCCGGATCTCGAAAATCACATCAGCCCTACCCTTCTCAACGTCCCTCATCGCATCTGCGAATGTGGCCTTCTGTCCACCAAAGATAAAATAATTACTGGCAGCAATCTGCTGCACGAGACGCTGCGAGTCTACCGTCCGGTCGATATCTACTACATCCACAACGATATTCTTAACCTCCATCTGCATCACCCATGGCATCACGCACATAATCATGATGGGAAACAGGATGATTAGTTTTGGCAGAAACGCATTGCGACGTATCTGCAGAAACTCTTTCTGGATGAGATATCTTATCATAATTAAAAACTGATTATCAGCAATTGTAAATAATGATTACTCTAGGTGAGTATTGAATTTTTTCAAGGCAATGATGAGCAAAACGGCAGTCATACCTCCCAAAACAGCTACCTCCTGCGCCACATCTCCAATGCCTACACCCATAATCATCAATTTGCGCATGGCCTGGATGTAATAGCGTGGCGGTACTACGGCTGATAGCCACTGCAGAATGGTTGGCATAGATTCCACGGGAAACAACATGCCAGAAAGCATTACCACAGGCATGAGCAGCACCATCGCTGAGAGCAACAGGGCCACCAATTGTGTCTGAGCCACATTCGAAATGAGTAAGCCTAACGAGAGGGCCATTATTATATATAAGGTGCTCACAGCTAAAATCCAAAACAACGAACCTGCCAGCGGCACACCTAGTACAAAGCGCGCCATCAGGAGAATGGTGATAAGAATGGCAAAAGCAAGTACTAAATACGGCACTGCCTTAGCGATGATGACCATTATTGGGCGAACTGGTGACACTAGTAACACCTCCATGGTTCCACGTTCCTTCTCACGAACAATACTTATCGACGTCATCATGGCACAGATGAGTATCAGTAGCATACCCATGATGGCAGGAACGAAATTGTAAGCTGATCGCATCTGGGGGTTGTATAGAAGCCTCACCCCCAGCCCATCTCTGGATAGCGAGGGGAACGAATATCTTTTGCTGTCATTAGATTGCGAAAGAATGGCCTGTGCATAGGTGACCCATTGCTGTGCCATGTTGGGGTCGCTTCCATCAACCATAATTTGCCACTTTATGCGACTACTCCCCCCGCCCTTTTGTGTGGGGTTGGGAATGAGGCTCATATCCGCTTTCTGGCTGCGAATGAGCTGTTCTGCCTCCTGAGGTGTGGCTACGGTTTGCGTGATGATGAAATATTCAGAGGCAGCGAGGCGGTTGAATGCCTGTAGAGTCTGGTGGTCACTGTTGACTGCCACTATCACCGTACGAACATTTTTTACATCAGTAGTGATGGCAAAGCCAAAGAGGAACATCAGGACTACGGGCATACCGAAGAGTATCAGCATTGTACGCTTATCACGCAGGATGTGTTTGGTTTCTTTTATGACGAAAGATAGAAACTGTTTCATCTTAATTGGCTATTATCCATTGTCAACTGTCTATTCTCGTAGCTTTCCTTGCTAAATATGTGAACACATGGTCCATATCGGGCTGGTGGTATTCCTGCTTCAGTTCTTCGGGCGTGCCCATCGCTTTGATTTTGCCATCCACCATAATCGAGATCCGGTCGCAGTATTCAGCCTCATCCATATAGTGAGTAGTAACAAAGATTGTGATGCCGCGATGAGCTGCGTTGTAAATCAACTCCCAGAATTGACGGCGAGTAGCGGGATCTACGCCACCCGTAGGCTCGTCGAGGAACACCACACCCGGTTCATGGAAGATGGATACAGAGAAAGCCAATTTCTGTTTCCACCCGAGTGGCAGCGCCCCCACCAAATCGTCCTTATGTTCCACGAAATTCAACTGGAGCAGTACTTCGTCCATCTTCTTTCTTACATCTTCTTTCTTCATTCCATAGATACCTGCAAAGAGGCGGATATTTTCAGAAACGGTCAGATTCTCATAGAGCGAGAATTTCTGGCTCATATAACCGATATGCTTTTTTATCTGCTCATACTCCGTACGGATATCGTAGCCACAGACGCGACCCGTTCCGCTCGTTGGTTGGTTTAAACCTGTCAGCATATGCATCGCCGTCGTCTTACCCGCACCGTTAGCCCCCAAGAAACCGAATATCTCGCCTTTCTTCACCGTAAAACTAATATCATCCACAGCCCGGAAATCTCCAAAAGCCTTCACTAAGTGCTTCACCTCAATAACCGGTTCGGTTTGTTGTTGCACTTCAGCAACAGCCTCAATTCCTGGTGGGTTGAACACATCTTTAAATCGATCAAGGATAGTATCTGGCGTATCAATGCCCATCACTTTTCCCTGATCCATGAACGCCACACGTTCACAGCATCTTACCTCATCGAGATAGGGTGTCGAAGATACAATAGTAATACCGCGTTCCTTCAACAATAAAAGCATCTCCCATAGTTCCTTTCTACTCACAGGATCCACACCAGTTGTCGGTTCGTCAAGAAAGAGAACACTCGGCTGATGCACCAAAGCACAACTTAATGCCAATTTTTGTTTCATGCCTCCAGAGAGCGCCCCAGCCCTGCGATCTTTAAAACGCTCTATCTGCGAATAGATGGCCTTGATACTGTCGTAGCCCTCTTCGATGGTGGTGCCGAAAAGGGTGGCAAAGAATTTCAGATTTTCCTCGATAGTCAAGTCCTGGTAAAGCGAGAACTTACCCGGCATATAGCCCACACGGCAGCGCACCTCACGCATCTGCTTCACCACATCGAAGCCATCCACGACTGCTGCTCCAGCATCGGGTAGCAACAGCGAACAGAGAATACGGAACATTGACGTCTTACCAGCTCCGTCAGGGCCAATGAGTCCGAACACCTCACCTTTGCCTACCGCAAAAGATACATCATCGAGGGCTCGCACTCGTCCGTAGGACTTGGTTATATGCTTGACTTCTATAGCATTCATTTTTTTACATCGGATTAAGCAGATTTCACAGATTTACATGACATACAGAACGAGCAATACGGCAAATCAGTGGAATCATTTGTCGCTTAAAATTTCACTTCGCCGTACATACCTATTTTCACATATCCGTCGTTACGGACAGCAACCTTGACGGCATACACTAGATCAGCACGCTCATCGTCGGTAAGGATGGTCTTCGGCGTAAACTCCGAGCGGTTTGATATCCAACTGACTTTACCTTCATACTCCTTTCGCTGACCGTCTCCGTAGTCTGCAAAGACCTTTACCTGCTGACCTATTTTCAGGTTTTGCAGTTGGGCTGAGGTTACATAGGCACGCAAGTACATATTCTCTGTATCAGCTATCTTCAACAGAGGTTTACCCACGCTCACGAACTCTCCGCGTTCCACGTATTTCTCAAGTACAGCGCCCTGTACAGGTGCTATGATGTGGCACTTGCGAAGCATGTCACGCAGTTGTTCTATTTGGACATCTGCAGCTGCCGTCTGTTTGTCCAGTGAACGGGCGCTGGTACTTAGCGACGATATCTGTGCATCCAGCTGCTTCCGCAACACCTTCACCTGATTACTGGCATCGTCGAGCATCTTCGAAGGAGCAGCACCATCGGACACCAGCTCTTTGTATCGCTGTTCGTCCTGCAAGGCCTTGGCCAGCTGTTGCCGTGTGGCTGCTATCTGGCGTTCCATATCAGGTTTCTGGCTCTGATATACCTCTTTCGTGGCATTCAACTGAAGAATCTTCAGCCACGTCTGTGTGGTGTCGATGAGTCCCACTTCTTTGTTGGCTCCGATATTGTCACCTTCATTCACATCGAACGTCAGCAGCGCTCCACTCTGCTCTGCATACACAGTGGTCTCAGTAGCTTCAAAGGTACCCGTGGCATCATATGTCTTTTCACTCCCGCCGCAGGCGGCCATCATCAGCGCCACAATTGCTGTTATCATTATTTTCTTCATAGCCGTTTATTTCGTTAATTCTGTAGTCGATAATCAATTATTAATGGTAAACTTTTTGTCATATATTTCCTTCAGCATTTCAATCTCGTGCATCGACTGCAGCACTCGGGCAGCATTCTCGGCATTGATCTCTCGTACCAAATCGTTCACGTCGATGATACCGTGCGAGAGTTTCGACTCAGCTGCCTTTCTCACAGTCTGCCGAAGCGAGATAATCTCCGCATCATCAGCCATCAGTCTTTTGTAGCGTTCGATGTTTTCATTCTGCTGAATCTGTTCCATATTGTTGTTGAACAGAAACGTCTCACGATTCGACACTATCATGTCACGCTGCAACTGCAGTTTCGCCTTGTCATTCTTACGGGTATAGAGGGCACCGATGTTCCACGTCAACCGTGCTCCTACAATGCCGTTCAGGCTCCAATCGTGCCTCATCATATCCTCAAACATGTTTAGTCCAGGGTAACCATAGAATCCCTGGGCAAACAAGCCCAACTTCGGCATCAGTGCCGAATCCAAAGCTTTCTCCTGAGCATTGATCATCACTATCTGCGCATCCAGTGACTTTAACTCGGGCCGCAGCCCCGTTTGTTGTTGTACTACAGCAACATTCATAACCGGTTTCTGCACCTCCTTCACCTCCACACCGCAAAATGTGCTCAGCATTCTCTGAAGCATTGCTTTCTGTCCTACCAGGTTGGTTGCCTGCTGCATCACGCTCAGTCTTTCAGCTTTCACGTTTTGATAATCACTCTCTGCTGCCGTTCCGTTTTTCACCATCGAAGCCAACTTCCGTTCATGGCCGCCCAACAACCCCTGCAAATCCTGGTTCAGTTTGATTTGCTCATCAAGCACCAGCAACGCAAAGTACATCTCATTCACGCGCTTGCGAACATTATATATATTAACCTCATTCTGTGCAGCCTGCACCTTGCCCTGCTCACGTGCTATCTGTTTCTGGCTGTTGATGGCACCACCGTCATAGATGGTCTGTTGTATATCGACACCTATCCGATACTGGTCTTTCTTCAGTCCTTTCATGTCTATACCCATCTGTTGATAGACAGTTTTCATCTGATCTGGCCAAGCCGTTACATCGCTCTGATACGTTGCCTGGGCTAATGCCGACACCTGCGGCAGCCATCCCTTCTGGATATTCGCCACCGTCAGCTCCGTTGTCTTCTCGATAAGCCCATACTGACTTATCAGCGGATAATTCTGCTCTGCCGCCTGCTGACACTCCTCTAGCGTCTGCCCCAGCGCCACCATCGGCAGCATCATCAAACCTATTAATAAAATCTTCATTTCTTTCAACAATTGAATTCTGCTGCAAAGATAGGACATTTTTCTCATAATGACATTATCCTCTAGCATGAAAAAATGTTCCATTTGTTCGATTTGCGCAAAAAGAGGACGTCAATTCAGATAAAATAATTATCTTTGCAAACAAAACAGACGGATTATGAACAAACAGCCCCAATTAATGGACATGTCGCGAATGCGTGACATACTCACCCCTCATCTTGCACAGATTAGCAAGAACATCTTCTTCAATGGTGAACTTGGTTTGGTTCATGGGGATCATACCGTGTTCCGTCTTCTGATGCGTCAGAAACCACCATTCGTTATCAACGACCATCGATTGGGTATCATCACAAGTGGAGAGGCCTACTTCAACTTCAACCTGCAAGACCGTCACGTCACCGCTGGAACATTGGTCTATATCGGTCCTGGCACCATCATCAACCCCATCCGTCTTTCCGATGATCTACAAGTCTTCGGCATCGGTCTTTTTGCTGATTTTCCTATGCCCTTCGCACAGGGTCAGATGCCATCAGCTTTCAACGGTCAAATTCGCGACTTCCAGCTGCCCGTTGGTGAAAGTGATATCAACACGGCCAGCCACATTCTCAACACCATCTGGCATGTGGTTCACACAGAGGACTATCATCGTCCCACAGTTACTACACTAGTAGCAGCCCTGATGCACCACTACGATCACCTGTTCCGTCAGCAATCGGATATGCACGCCGTCTCACGTTCACGCGAGCAGACCATCTTCGACCGCTTTATTCAACTTGTCACCCTGCACAGCACAGAACACCACCAGATAGGCTACTATGCTGAACGTCTGTGCCTTACAGAACGCTATCTCAGCACGGTCATCCGACAAGCCAGCGGCACCACCGCCAAGGACTGGATAGACCGTGCCCTCATTACCCGCATAAAAATAGAACTACGTCACACGGACAAGTCTACAGCACAGATAGCTGAAGAGATGCACTTTGCCAACCCATCGTTTTTTGCTAAGTATTTCAAGCGCCTAACAGGTTTAACGCCAATGGAGTACAGAAACAACACATATAAACACTCTTAGTGTTCCTAACTCTAAGGTGCCGAGTGTCTTAACTAAAATGCTAAGCATTGCTGCTCACTCAGGGAGAGAACGCTGCTCACTCAGGGAGAGAACGCTGCTCACTCGGGGAGAGAACAATGCTCACTCGGGGAGAGAACAATGCTCACTCAGGGAGAGAATAATTCATGAGCGAGGATGTGTGAGATTACCGCCACTAAACTCAGACTTTACCGCCACTAAAGTCCGAGTTTAGTGGCGGTAAAATACATTTGACTTGTATGGGCTAGCAAAGCTTCAGTCAGTACGCTATACCGCCTGCCGTCCTATGCAACACCTTCAAGCAATCGAGCATTGAGATTCAAGCAAGGTAGTGACTCTCTTCAAGCAAGAGAACGACTCTCTTCAAGCATGGTGGTACTCCCTTTTTTGGTGCCAGCCTTATGTCACTCTGTGTCAGCCTACTAAAGGAGTACATGCCTACATGCAAATGGCAGGCTTCACAGAAAGCTTGCTCCGACTCCCATTCTATTCACTCCGCTATACCATCGATACAATTCTTCATGGTAAAAGTGAGTTCATTCTGCCGATGCTTATCCGTAACTGCGACAATGAGTAACCGGACAAAAGCGTTCGACAGAGATAGTTTTTTAGGTGTTACATCGCATCTTCTCAAGGGGGAAAAATAACTTAGCAAGCAGCCACAATTCACACCAATTTAAACGTTTGCACATACTTTTTTCTTAATTTTGTTTAATTTTTCGATTTGTGTGGGTGCACGGGTCTACTGTGTAAATAATTTTAAAGGAAAAGTTTTGCCAGTTCAAAAATATGTCTTACCTTTGCAAACGTTATCCTGAAAACAATCTTTTTACCTTAAAAAGACTAATACCTATTGAAGATATAGAGCGACGGCCTGTGAAGGTCATCGCTTTATTTTTATTCCTGATTTACAAATCATTGTAGTTCTGCACTGCAAAGGTGCTGGTGCTCATGTCACCAGTCTGATAGCCCATGCGGAGCCAACGTTTACGCTGGTCGCTGGTACCATGGGTAAACGACTCTGGAGTAGCCCTACCCTGCGCTTTCTTCTGCAGCCAGTCATCACCGATGGCCTTGGCCAACTCAAGTCCCTTTTCAAGGTCACCCAGTTCCATAGACTGGAACATTTCATTGTCGTAGTGAGCCCAAACGCCAGCATAGTAGTCAGCCAACAGTTCCAGCCGTACGCTGATTTTGTTTGCATCGGTCTTATTGGTCTGGTTCATCGCCTGATGAGCTTTGCCCAATGTACCCGTGAGGTACTCCACATGATGGCCGATCTCATGTGCAATAACGTAGGCATAGCCGAACTCACTTCCCTCAACGCCTAACTGTCGTTTCATCTGGGTAAAGAACGAGAGGTCAATGTAAAGTTTCTGGTCACCTGAGCAATAGAATGGTCCCACGGCTGCCGTAGCATTGCCACAAGCCGACTGGACAGCGTTGGAGAAAAGAACCAGCGTAGGGGGAGTATAATTGCCTAATCCCTGCTCTTTGAAAACTCTGGTCCAAACGTCCTCTGTACCTGCAAGAATCTGACTGGAAAGCTTTGCCAGTTCCTGCTCTTCTTCTGTGAAGTTCTCTGGGTTCACAGTCTCAGTACCCTGCTGCTGCATCTGCTCCTGAAAAGCCTGGAGGCCTGCCTGCATAGGATCGCCACCGCTAATCCAGGCAAAGAGTGCTGCCACAATAACTGCACCAATGCCTCCGATACCTGCTTTTGCTCCTGTGCTCATACCGCGGCGATCTTCCACGTTTGAGCTTTCTCTTCTTCCTGATAGTCTCATGTTGTTAAAATTTTAGTTTATTACTATTTGATATATACTTTCCTTGTGGTGCCATCGCTCAGACGGAGAATCTTCAAGCCCTTCTTGCGGATGTCGGTTGGGCGACCGTTAGTGTCGTAGCAACCAACAACCCTCTTTCCGTCGACAATGAGCGGATTGATGGCCAACTCGATTTTCTCAGCTTGGGTTATCGCATCGGAAAGATCGGCTATGGCCTTGTCCAGCTCGTCGGCATTAAGCAAGATGGCATCGACAACCTCCTTTAAGTCAGAAAGGTTGCCAAGCTCGGTAGCCAACGTTTTACCCAGCTCCTTGATTTGTGCAGCAAGGGCCTTTCTCTGCTCATTCAGTTCCGACAGATCTTCTATAGTGGAAACGCCATCGAGCCTATCAACCAAGTTATTGTAAGTTCTGGTCAAGGCATTCACAGCGTCGGCTGTCACCGTGGTATTTGACGCCAACAATTCGCTCAATTTCTCTATGTTCTCACCTATGTTATGAAGAGTGATTTCTATTACTTCGGCATCATCAGTCAGCGACTCACGCTGCTCGGCACTAAGCGTAGCACCAAGCAATTGGCGTAAGACTTCCTGGTTCTTTGCATTCAGTATCTGGTATGCCAGACGCTTCTCATCGAGTGTCTTGCCAATGGCTTCCGCATCATCTTTTCTCTTACCGAAGTCTGTCTGTAGGCTCTCTATCTGCTGTTTCATAGCATTAAGCGACTCTGCTACAGCTTCCTTCAGGGCTTGCAGTTCTTTGTCCTGAGCAATTTCCTCAGCGGTGAGTCTTACGGCTTCGTCAATGTCCTTGTCGAGTTTGTCAATAGCCTCTTCCAACTCATCGGCATTTGCCATAAAGCCAGCAACAGGTTCAGTCATATCAGACAGGTTACCACGCTCATCAGCCAGCGCATTCTTCACTTCCAGGATTTGTTCCGCCAAGGTCTCGCAGAGGGTGGATATTGACTCAAAGTCTTCTTCGGTGGAAGCAGTGGCGAGCTTGGAATCCAGTTCGTTGCAGGCTTGGGTGAGCTCATTGACCCTGTCTGCCGTCACTACTATCTTGCTCTTTATTTCATCTACCAACTTATCAAAGTCCTCTTTTACTTTTTGGAGGCTTATTTCCAATGCCTGGGCATCGGCTATGAGCGATTCACGACGCCCATCGGTGATATCTGCGTCAGCCAATTTATGTAAGGCGTCTTGCAACTGGGCTATTAGCTTCTGCAATTCCTGACGCTTCTCGTCCATCGAATAATCTAAAGCATCAATTATCTCGAATCGTTTGGTGAAGTCTTCTTGCAAAGCCAACATCTGCTGATTAAGCAAGTCGACTTTTTCCTCGGCGTCTTTCTTCTTGGCTTGCAACTGTTCCTGCGTGTTGATGTATTCCCGTTCGTAATTCTGGACGGTTTCGATGAATGTCGTGATGGCAGACTCCAAGTTGGTTATCAACGTTTGCAGGGATTGCTGGTCGGGCTGAACGGTTGCCAGTGACTCGATGTAGGCATTGTTGCGGTTACCAGCCTCTTCGATAGTGGTAGCAAGATTAGCAATGCGCTTCTCAACTTCGTTCAATGTCTCTATAGAGCCTGCAGAATTAAAATCGCTGACAAGGTTGTTGAATGACTGAACCAGTGCATTGCGTTCTGCCACAGAGTACACTTGGCTGTCGAGTTCCTTGATCTTATTGTTGACATTGGCAAATAAGGACTCCATTGTCTTGAACTGCTCTTGAAGTTCCTTCATCAGCTGAGCCAGTTCATCACGCTGGCTGTCAGAAAGGTTCGAATTTCTCAGCGTCTCGTTCGCACTATTCAACTTTTCTGCTAGACTAGTGTAGCGCTCCATATCCTTACCAAATGCCTCGGAAAGGTTGTTGAAGGCATTGTACGATTTAACAAGCTCACCATCCAGTTGTTCAAGCTGGTTCTTCACGGCAATCAGCTTCTCGTTGACGACATTCTTCTGCTCGAGTAAGCCGGAAAGCTCAATAAGCTTCTTGGCCTGCTGCTCTAGGTTGGTAATGTTATCGAGGAACAGATTAATATTGTTCTGCGTATTCGAGAGCACCTTTGTGGCATTCGTCAAATCATTGATGGTTGAGAAGGGATAGTGTAAAGAATAGTAACTGGCAAAGAGTGCCTCATAGTCGTTTTTCAGCTTAGTGAAAGCTGTGAGGTCGTTCACGGAAGGAACTTGTCCGTTGAGATTGTTCACCTGAGAAACCATGGCACTCAGGGCAGCAAGTTCATTCTCAATCTTGTCAAGGATGGTCTCACAGGAGGAAACAAGCTGCCGGGCAGACTTCTCCACATAGTCTCCGCCAAGCTGTTCCAAGGAACTTTCAATGGATTCATAGAAAGGCTGCTTTTGGGCATTGGTCAAGGCAGAGCTCTCTATCTGCTGCTTGAGTGTGAGATACCTGTTGCGTAGAGCTTCACAGTCGGCAGCAGCTTTCTGAGCATCTGTATATACTGCCTCTAATTTAGCCTCCTCGTCATTCAGGCTAGTCACTTTCTGGTTTAATATTGTTGCAAGCTCGCTAAGGTTTGCGGCCAATTGAGCACGTTGCGTTTCAGAGATGGTTTCTGGCCCATCGGGACCTGGGCCAGGCACTGTACCTTCACCAATGCTACAAGTCATCTTATTGTTGGCATCAATGACACATACTAGGCAGTACTTGTCAGACCCTTCATTCTCTATCCATTCAGAGGTACCCGTCTGTCGGCTCACCACCTTAACAACATAGGTTCCAGGAGAGCGGAATGTAGTCATATTTTTCTGAGGCAGATAAAAAACACCTTGATAGAAACCTTGACCGATTTGCATCTCCTCATTAGACCTGAAACCGTTACCCCCATAAATCAGTTCCACCAACTTTCCATTCTGGAATACGCCAAAATCAGCGTCAAAACGATAGGTGTTAGCCAATTTGCTCGTACAACTGAAAGCAACCCCCATAGGATACTGAATATATCCAGCAGGAATGGCATATTCTCTTTGGGTAGTTTCATCCCCAGTACTTGGATCAACCAACCAACAATCAATAGTAGACAATACGACTTGCTCCGTGAAGGTACCATCGTCAGGCTTTACACCCGTGATGCAGCCCTGCCAGAAGTTGTAGCCAGGAGGTTCGTCGGGTGGAGTAAGATTACTCAGAGCAAAGAAACCATCCTCATAGCCACCCCATCCCCAGTTGATGTGGTAGTGACCACTGCCATCATAGCCATCGCAGATGAAGATATGACCCGAGCCACCCGATGATGATGACATACCAGAAATCATGACTGGGCGTCCTACAGAAAGCTCACCGTAGATTAAATCCTCCCAAGCTTGGTTGGACATCTCCTCATGGTATCTCATTCGGATCCCCTTGTAATAACCAAAATAATTCTTCAGCGCGCTGGCAATATCCTCCAACGCAGAACCGGAGTTATCAGGACTATAATCCATCTGTATGGACGTACCGCAATAGAGCATCAAGTTGGCCACAGCATTAATTTGGGCTGTCGTTGGAGTAACTGCATGATAATCGTTTATCATGTTTTCCCAGTCAATAGGAGCACCGACAGTTACACCGTCCATGTGAACCTTCAATTTCTGTGTGGTATATGCTGGAATGGCAGCTTGCACGCTTTTGGGGAAACGATGGTAGTTCATGACCTGAGCCATGGCGGTAGCACCACAGCCTGTGAGGTAAGCCCCACCCTTGACATGGTTGTTATATGGCTCAACCTGATGCCATGTCGTTTTAAGTAGCTGAGGAACAGCTAGTCCTGGTACCCTGTTAGCAGCAGGAGACAGACTGTTATTATCACGCAGCCACTCCATCTGCTTCTCTATCGTTACGAGCCAATCCTTCACCGGAGCAATCAGTTTTTCCGGGTCGAAAGAACCATATAGACTGTAAGCCAGCACAGACTGTGGCATACGACTGTCAGCAGCCATGATGACAAAACCCCGTTCTGTATCGGCATTGAACACATAGTAATCGGGAACCTCTTCCAACTGATGGGAAGTCTTTCCTCTTGATAGTTGTGGAGTGAATCGTAAAGTAGCAGAATGACCTCGCTGTTGAAGGAATTGCTCAGCCTGCAAGCGTGCTTCTTCACGAGATATTGTCTGTGCTGAAAGGGTCAGTACAGCAGTATACAACGTCATTAACAAGACAAGTCGATTCATAGGCATAAGGTTTTATGCTCGCAAAGGTACGAAATAAATTTGAAACCTCCAAATATTTCCGAGTTGTATCGGTCTTTTTTTCTTTGCGAGGGAAAGTATAGCCGCTCAAGGAATGAGCAGCGAGGAGTCACCATAACTCAGGAAGCGGAAGTCATGGCTGAGAGCATAATCATAAATGCGATGCCAATCTCCGTGAACAAACGCACTGACCAACAGCAGCAGCGTTGACTGAGGCTGGTGGAAATTGGTAATCAACATGCGCACGATCTTGTACTCATAGCCTGGAGCAATGATAATCTGTGTACTACTGTGTAAGACCGGCAACTCTTGAACATCCATCCAGGAAAGTAATGCCTGCAAAGCGTCTGTGGCAGAAGGGAGTTCCTGAAATGGAGTATCATAAGGTTCCCATTGGCAGACATGTAATTGTTCTTCTGTCAAGTCTGGACTCGCCATCACCTTGATTCCCATATAGTAAAGGCTTTCCAACGTACGTACACTAGTTGTACCTACAGCAATGGCCTTTCCATCATAGGCAATCAGTCTCTCTATAGTCTCGCGGCTTACACTGATATACTCTGTATGCATGTCGTGCCCACCGATATCCTCACATTTCACAGGACGGAAGGTTCCTGCGCCTACATGCAGCGTTACCTCCTCACGTTCAACACCATGGGCATCAATAGCAGCCAAAACTTCCGGAGTGAAGTGGAGACCAGCTGTAGGAGCTGCCACACTGCCCTTTATCTTGGAATAGACCGTCTGATAAGTCTGCTTGTCGCTTTCCTGTGTCTCACGATTCAAATAGGGGGGAATGGGCAATTCACCGGCTACATCGAGAACCTCGGAAAAAGAGCTTCCTCCACTCCACTCAAAGTCAATTATCTGGCTCGTTCCATGCTGCCCAAGACGGGTAGCCTTGATTACTTCCTGAATTCCATGAATGACCAGTTCCCTGACGAGGGAACCTTCTTTCCACTTCTTTTGGTTTCCAACCAAACAAAGCCACGAACAGCGACCTGTGGTCTGGAACATCTGCTCATAGTCGGCTGGCAGATAGGGCTCCAAGAGAAAAACCTCAATCAGCGCACCAGACTCCTTGCGAAAATGAAGACGTGCCTGAATTACCTTTGTATTATTATAGACCATCAGCGCTTTCTGAGGAAGATAGTCAGGAAGATGGTAGAAAAAGTCTTCACAGATTTCACCATGACGATAGACAAGCAGTTTGGAATGATCGCGCTGAGCAATTGGAAACTTAGCTATCCGAGAATCGGGTAACTCGTATTGATAATCACTAATATGTATATGTTTTACATCCAACATAGTTTACACATATAGGAACAGACAGGCACGGAGCATTGCATAAATGAATGTCAAGAGAAGTACTGAGACGACTATATCGGCATCAGCACGCAGAAAGCCTGTTCGAGTATACTGGGAAGAAACGAAGCGGTTGCCTCCAAACAAACGGCAGTTCAAACGATAATAGATAAAATAGACAATAGAAGCAATAATGGCTCCCCATATCAGTCCACAGAGAATATCGCCAGGGAAATGGACTCCTAGATAGAGACGTGTCCAGCAATTGATCAACGACCAAAGGACGAGGGCTGTGGACAATAGAGAACTACGTACGAGCCAGCAAAAGAATACTGCAATGCCAAACGTATTGCAGGCATGGGCTGAAAAGAAGCCGAATCTACCGCCACGGTAATCATTGACAATGTCTACGACAGAGCCAATCACAGGGTCATGAGTAGGCCGCCAACGACCAACCAAGGGCTTAACAATCACATCATCCACAGTTCCTGTCAGAATCAGGCACACAACCACTGAGACAACAATCAATGCAATTTGTGAGGCAGTATCCTTGTTCTTCAGCACTATATAGAACAAAGAAAGATAAAGAGGTATCCACGTCAGCGCCGATGTAAGTGTCTTAACCAGACCGTCCAAGAAAAGAGACGGGCTGCCATTAAGCATAAGTAGCAACTGACGATCTAGCTCTATCAACGATTCCAAATCCATATTCAACAATCTCCTTGCATCAAATGACTTCTAGATCCTTTGCTTCAACCCAGCCATCCTTTCCATCGGCCACTTTAACACGTTTCCAATCCTTCATGGCTCCATCGGTGATCTCCACCTTCGTGCCCTCATGAAGGATGAAAAGGTCTGTGCCGTTCTTTGCTGGTGTACTCTTCACATTGACTGCTGCTCCCATGATAATGGCTCCTGTGCGATTGACCAATTCCTGCTTCTGGACATGAGCCAAAACATTACTCAGGATAAACACCAAAAGGAGCATAATGAATCCGAAGAAACCTATCTTCTGCAACCAGATACTGTCGGCAAAGAGGTACAGCAAAACCAAGACGATGGCCAGTGCCAGAGAGAACAGACCGGTTCCTGCCCAAGCATCGACACTCATAAGATTAACCAATGAGCGATACCACGTTACAAAAAACATCTCGGATTCCGGAGTAATCTTATCGATGGTCTTTGAACGCGCCATCTGAAGATTGAAACGGATGTCTCGGTCTCCAGGCGACAACAACAGAGCACGTTCATAGTTTAACACTGCACGAGTGATGTCTTCCGTACGGTAATAAGCATTGCCCAGATTGTAGTAAAGCTCAGCACTGACACCATGTTTCAAGAGTTCTTCATAATCCTTGATAGCCTGCTGATACTGGCCTTGTGCATAAGCGCTGTCAGCATTTTCCTTTGTGATGGCAGAAGCAGAAAGCGGAGAGAATAGAGAGGACATTGCGACCAAACATAACAGCAGCCACGATGCAGGATGTCCCTCAGACTTTTGCACATGCTTCTTCTTCATCGTATTCTCTATCTGTTCTATAGCATTCATTGCCTTTCTGAACACTTTATTCATGTTTCCTTTTGGATCACCAGGTGCATAACGTTCAAACTCACACTCGTCAAGAGCCTGGATAAACTGGCTGATGACAGACTCATGGACGTTCCGTTCTGACAACCTTTCCGAGATATTGTCATGTGAAAGCTGCTCCACAGGAATACTAAGCTTGTCGCCGACATATCCCCACAATGCTCGAAGCACCTCATCATAAAACTGGCCCGGTTTGTTCTCTTGCATCAACTTTGATGCCATACGAAGCCGTTTGGTAGCCACTTTGTTCGCTCTGCCTGCGCGTTTGCCAGCGATGTTGGCATTCTCAATGGCACGCTGACGGAAAAGGACGAAAAGGGACACAAACACAACCAAAAGCAAGGCTAGTGTTATCCAGTAGCCGACACTACCGAAGAAGAATTCGTTCATGTCGTGCTGATTGCCATACCCCGTCTTGATATAACGAATGTCCTTGTTCAGCAGCTCCACATCCTCTTGCCCCGTGAAATCGCTGACAACAGAACTACCAGATCCTTTGGCCACATCCAACGTAAAGGACTGCGTCTTTACCGTTTTATATTTTCCTTCACCCGTATCATAGTAGGTGAACTCAACCGGGGGTATCTCAAACTTCCCCTGATGACGGGGCACCATCAAGAAATCATAAATCATTGAGCCTTCCACCCCTTGTGAAGTCAATTTAGTCTTGTCTGTCACTTTCGCATCATACTTGTCGAAATCCTTGGGAAGATTCAACGTTGGTTGTTTGATAAGTTTCAGATTTCCTACACCGCTGACGATAATACGCAGTGAAACCGGGTCATTGGCATTGATTTCCGTTTTATTCAACTGGGCAGAAATATTGAACTTTCCCACACCACCAGAGAAGTTTGAAGGGCGCGTTGGCAGAGGATCTACTTGTATCTCTATACCTGGTGCCACAATCTGTTTTTTTACCTCGACATATCCTGAACCACCATTGAAGAAAGCTTCAAACGGGTCAACGGAACGGTTCTGCTGAACAACGATGCCATTGAAGGTGAGAGAAGGGATCTGAAGTTTTCCTGTAATCTGTGGAAACATCACATATTGACTCCATGTCACCGTCTGATAGGACCTGCCGTTCACTGTTTCAACCTTATAGCTTTTCTGTTGAGGTAGTGGAACTTCTTGTGTATGGAACCCTTTCAAATCTGGCATTTTTCCTTCCAGTTGTGTCAAAGCTACCAATGTATACACTTTATATGTCAAGAGGATAGGTTCCTGTTCATGTACGCGTTTCTTGTTGGCACTCACCTTGATATAGAGATCACTACCAGAAATCTTACTTCCTGCAGAACGCATTTCGGGTTCTTCTTCATGTTGCCGCTGTCCTCCGCCACCTTGTTGGGTACGAGCCTGGCCACTGACTGTAATTTTCAATGAACTAGAGGAAATAGAATTGCCTTTTGCCGTAATGTGAGCAGGAGGGATGGTAAACGTACCATTCTTCATAGCCACACAGATATATGTAAAAGTAATTGATGACGACTGGCTAGTATGCCCATTGACCATCTGAAAACTCGACTGAGAAGAAGTGCTCGGCCCCATAAGCACCTCAAAGGCTTCTGGGATGTCGCCAGCACGGAAATTGCTGGCATCTTGTGTATTTACAGTATATGTAAGGCGGAACTGTTCTCCTACTGCCACATGGCTAGGAGCACTGGCAGTCAAGGTTTGCGCCCCCACAGGGGTAAATGACAAATGACAAATGACAAATGATAAAGCCATTACCATGAGCCACTTGCTTATGGTCATCTGCATGAAATTCTCCTTCATATTACTCTCATCGTTTACTATTTCATTTTCCATCTATTTTTACTTTTTATTCACAGCCTGCCACTACCAATTCTTCTGCAACGAGCGGCGTTGAGGTTTCTGCATAGCCTTCTTAAGGCGCTCCTGTGTAGCCTTCTCATTCTGCATGGCAGCATTCAGCAGTTGCTCAGCATTGTCCCTACTCATCTTTGGCTGTTGCTGCTCTTTCTTCTGTTTTTCCTGTTGTTCTTGTTGTTGCTGGTCTTTCTTGTCTTGGCCGTTCTTGTCTTCATTATCTTTATTCTGTTGTTGTTGCTGCTGCTGAGGGGGCTGTTTTTTCTGCAAATGCTTGCAGAGAGCCAGGTTGTAACGTGTCTCGTCATCACTAGGATTCAGGCGAAGGGACTGCTTATAGGCTTCAATCGCTTCTCCGTACATCTGATGGCGTTGACAGATGAATCCTACATTGTGGAAAGCCTTTGACTTACGCAATGTATTCTGTTCTACCTTAGCAGCTTCATTGAACTGCATGATAGCTGCGGAGTCCTGATTCTGAGCCATCAGAGCATTGCCTAGATTATACATGGCTTGCGAGTTCCGCTTATTCTTTTCCAATGCTTTGCGGTAACTCACCTCAGCATTTGAAAAGTCTCCCAACCGGTACTGTTTATTACCTTGACGAATTAACTGTCGGTCTGTCTGAGCAGAAACTGTCAAGGTCATCAAAAGCAGGATGACTGTAGCCACTTGCTTCTTCCTGCCAAAAACAGAGATATTCTTCAACATGGGGTTCTTGCTCTCTAAAAGGCATATCTCTATGATAAGAAGCAGCAAGGCAAGGATACCAAAAGCCTGGAACTGCTCATCAAAATCACTATAGATGGTTGTGGCAATCTCCTTCTTTGAGAGTTTGTCCAACTCTATATCCAGCTGTCGTTGAGCATTGGAATTATTGCTGACATGTATATATGCACCACCACCGGCAGAAGCCACCTGGCGGCACATGTCCTCATTAAGCGCCGACATCACTGTGTTTCCGCTATTGTCTTTCATGTAATCGCCCGTCTGCGGATCAGGTATAGGTGCTCCATTAGTGGAACCGACACCTAATACATAAACACGCATACCTTCTTTCTTGGCAGCCTGTGCTGCTTCCAATGCTCCACCTTCATGATCTTCTCCGTCTGTTATCACAATAATAGCCTTTCCTACGCCTTCATCCTGAGTAAAGCTATGAGTTCCCATCTCTATGGCACGGGCTATATCAGTACCCTGCGTCAGAATCATCGAAGGGTCAATGTTGTTGAGGAACATCTTTGCCGACACATAGTCGCTGGTTATCGGGAGTTGTACGAAAGCATCTCCTGCAAAAACTATCAAGCCTATCTTATCATCGGTAAAATGATCTACCAGATTCTCCACCATCATTTTCGCACGGTCAAGACGACTTGGCTCCACATCCTCAGCCCGCATGGAGTTACTGATGTCTACAGCAATGATTGTCTCAATACCTGTACGTTTCTCCTGACTGATCTTCGTCCCCATCTGAGGTCGTGCCAACATAATGATCAGTAAAGCTAGCGAACCTTGCAACAGCCAAAACTTTATACCAGGACGCCAATGAGAAACATCGGGCATCAGTTCCTTTAACAACTTAGGTTCGCCGAACTTACGTAGACGTTTCTTCTGGTTTCGATAAGTTATAAACCTGATAACAGCCAACACTGGAATCAGGATTAACAGATAAAGGTATATGGAATCTTCGAATCTGAACATTACGGTATCCTCCTAAATATAGTTACTCTCAGCAGTATCTCAAGAAGCAAAGCAATTATTGCTACAATAGCAAAGGGCTGGAATGCCTCATAACGCTTGCTGAATTGCGTTACACTGAGTTTTGATTTTTCCAACTGGTCTATCTCTTTGTAGATATTTTTCAACTCACGATTATTAGTAGCCCGATAGAAGTCTCCGTCTGTTGCCTGAGCTATGCTACGCAAGGTCTCCGAATCAATCTCAACAGGAATATTAACATACTGGACGCCACCAGCAACAACCATTGGATAAGGAGCTACTTTGTTTGTACCCACACCGATAGTATAAACACGGATTCCCAGACTTTTGGCTATCTCAGCTGCCGTAAGAGGAGATATATCACCACGGTTATTAGATCCATCAGTCAAAAGAATCACCACTTTGCTCTTGGCTTTGGAATCCTTCAACCGACTTACGGCATTTGCAAGTCCCATTCCAATGGCTGTTCCATCTTCAATCAGACCACGCTGGGCTATGTCTGTGCGTACATTCTGCAGCAAATTAAGTAAAGATGAATGGTCGATAGTCATCGGACACTGAGTAAAAGACTCACCTGCAAAAATAGTCAGGCCGATATTATCGTCAGGACGCCCGGAGATGAATTCTGCAGCCACCTGCTTCGCTGCATCCAAACGATTAGGTTTCAAGTCTTCTGCTAACATAGAAGTAGAAACGTCCATGGCCAACATAATGTCAATACCCTCAATTGTACGATTCTTCCATGAGTTTTGTGTCTGCGGGCGTGCCAACACCAGGACAATCATCACAAATGCAAGCATTCTCAACAGCAACTGGAGGGGCATAAGTCTCACCTTCCAGCTGACCGGTGCATAGCGGAACGCAAAAGTATCGCTCATGCGAATGGTTGGTTCGCTCTTTTTCCTGTACATGAAATACCACAGCAAATAGGGTATTAACAACAGAAGCAAGAAAAGATATTCTTTATTGGCAAATTCCATTTTCCTTCGTTCTTTATTATTACATCAGCAACTGATAAATATGCCACACCACATATACAAAGATTGAGATGCACAGAACAGTTATGCCCCAGATAATCCACTTTAAAGCAGTACGCATCTTCTTGGAGCGCACCTGTTCTTCTGTCAATTCTGGTTTTACTACCTCTTCTGTAGGCAGATTTTCTATCTTCGTCTGATTGATGAAGTCAATGGCACTCACCAAATTGGCATCATTCTCATTAATCAGCGTAGAATACTTGGCAAATTTCACAAGATCGGCCGTAGTAAACAATTGACGCAACTCCTCAAGTGACTGCTGATCACCAGTACGCATCAGGCGATCAATAATCTCACTACTTGTCATCTCCATTGCACGGAATCCATAGCGCTCATCAATGTACTTACGAAGCGTATCAGTGAGTTTTGTATAGTATTCCTTCGGATTCTCCGAGTTCACCATATTCTCTGCCTTGATGAGTTCTATCTCCTTCATGGCCTTCTGGTGAGGCAACAATTTCTTGACTATGCGAATGGTCGAAATAATTGGTTTATTGTCACGTAATCTCAGATACAGATAATAGCCAAATACAGAGATTACTAACATCAAGACGCTCAACCAAAATGCGAGACTCCACTCACTCCACAGGAAAGGGTTGTCCTGAACATCCTTAGGACCAAAGAACTGGTTGACATGCGCCGTATCCACCTCCATGTTCAGCACCTTCAAAGCCAGGCTTTTACTCTCGTATGGTTTACCATCAATCTTTACCACAAAAGGGGGCAGATAATAAAGCGTATCATCAAAAGAAGTAAGAGTATAGACCACCGAACGCTCCACTAGACCACCATCGGCATCTTTCGTTCCTACCTCGGAACTGCTCAAAACCTCTACACCAGGGGTTACCATCTGCATTGGCTTGAATACGGGGAACTCTGATTTTGAACTCTCCTTCATAGTCGCTTTTACGGTGACATGAACCTGCTCGCCAATAAAAATCTCGATGGAATCAATACTGGCCTCCACCGTTTGCGCCCTGACAGGGCTAAATGATAAATGACAAATGACAAATGACAAACAAGTCATTATCATCCATCGCTTACTTATTATACGTTTTTTTATCTTTCTCATCATTTATCATTATTCATTCTTCACTTGAGGCTTGGTCGGCTATGCGCGCATCTTAAACAGACCTAGCAATGACTTAACGAAATCCTCGTTAGTGGCAATGCTCACGCTGTCGACATTACTACGAGTAAAACAGTCGAGCAACTGTGCCTGACGCTGTGACCAATATTTCCTATATGCCTCACGTACCCTTTTTGAACTTGTGTCGACATACTGCTCATGGCCTGTCTCAGCATCTACGACTTTCATCAGTCCGACATCGGGAAGATCACACGCTCGCTGATCATAAACCTGAATGGCAACCACATCATGCTTGCGATTACATATCTGAAGCGATTGCAGGAAATCATTTCGCACGTAGAAATCACTGAGCACAAATGCTGTAGTGCGGCGTTTCTGGATACTAGAGAGAAATTCCAATGCTTGTTTCACATCAGTTCGGCGTGAATCAGCTTTAAAGTCAAGCATTTCTCTGATAATATAGAGGATATGTTTACGCCCTTTCTTCGGCGGTATATATTTTTCTATCTTATCAGAGAAAAACACCACGCCAATCTTGTCGTTGTTCTGAATGGCAGAAAATGCAATTGTAGCCGCAATCTCTGTCACCATATCACGCTTCATTTGTTTTTTTGTACCGAAGTCCAAAGAACCGCTGACGTCGATAAGGAGCATAACCGTCAACTCACGCTCTTCCTCAAACACCTTCACGTAGGGCCGATGGAAACGAGCCGTTACATTCCAATCAATATCGCGCACATCATCACCATACTGATACTCACGGACCTCACTAAAGGCCATACCCCTACCCTTAAAAGCAGAATGGTATTGCCCCGCGAAGACCTGAGAACTCAATCCACGAGTCTTAATCTCTATCTTCCGTACTTTCTTTATGATTTCAGATGTTTCCATAACAATCTAGATTATTATAAGGCTCTAGACTTACTACAGATTTACGGCACTTCTACCTTGTTAATGATCTTTGAGACAATCTCCTCACTGGTAATGTTGCTGGCTTCAGCCTCATATGTCAGACCGATACGATGACGAAGCACATCATGTGCCACAGCACGAACATCTTCAGGAACTACATATCCGCGACGTCTGATAAAGGCATAGGCGCGAGCAGCCTTAGCCAGATTGATACTAGCACGTGGTGAGCCCCCAAACTGTATCATGTCCTTCAACTCCTTCAAACCGTAGCGGTCCGGGTATCGGGTGGCAAAGACAATGTCGGCAATATATTGCTCAATTTTTTCATCAATATAAACTTCACGCACAACGGAACGCGCTTTCAAGATCTCCTCTGCCGTTGTAACAGGGCGTTCTTCCGGCAACTGCTCCTTAATATTTTCACGGATGATACGTTTTTCTTCTTCTAACGAAGGATATCCGATTACCACTTTCAGCATAAAACGGTCCATCTGAGCCTCAGGAAGAGGATAGGTACCTTCTTGCTCTATGGGATTCTGTGTGGCCATCACAAGGAAGGGACTAGGCAGGTCGAATGTGTCTGCGCCGATTGTCACTTGTTTCTCTTGCATGGCTTCCAACAGAGCGCTCTGAACCTTGGCAGGAGCTCTGTTAATTTCATCAGCCAGCACAAAGTTGGCAAACACTGGTCCTTTCTTTACCTGGAACTTTTCGTCTTTCTGAGAATAAATCATGGTTCCTGTCACATCAGCAGGCAGCAGGTCTGGCGTAAACTGTATGCGGCTGTACTTAGCATCGATAAGCTGGGACAGAGTCTTGATAGCCAGTGTCTTTGCCAGTCCAGGAACACCCTCCAACAAGATGTTTCCATCACTCAACAAGCCGATAAGCAGTGAGTCTACCAGATGTTTCTGTCCTACGATGACACGATCCATTCCTGTCACCAGATTGGTTACGAATGCACTTTGTTGCTCTATCCGGATATTCAGTTCGCGGATGTCGATTGATTCTGCCATAATAATCTTTTCTTTAATGTTTTTACAATTGTCGGCAAAGTTACTGCAAATCGCAGAGATAATCATCTAAATAATATTAAAAAAGTTTCCTAAAACTTACATTTTAAGAAACTTTTTCGTTTTTGGCCCTTATTTGCTCACTTTTGACTTGGAAACAAGTTTGGGAATGTATATTTTCTGTCCTTTCTTCAATGGTATTGTATCGTTCATACTATTATACACTGACAAGTAACATACATTTGCAGCACCAACTGTTCTTGCAGCTATCTTCAACAAATTCTCCCCCTCTGCAGCATAGACCTCACGTTGGAATCCCGCTATATAGAAGGACTTTCCTATCAGTCGGCTGTCTACCCGTTCATACATAGCAGCATCTTTTATCATCTGGAGTACCTGTTCCTCTGAATATTTTTCCTCCGGAACCTCTTCTTTTGCTGGTTCTGGAGTCTCTTTCTGGGCTTCTGGCGCAACTGGTTCAGCAATTGTTAGCTCATCTACTGGCGGATCAGGCTTGTTGATGGAGTCAAGGACTACCTCCAAGGTATCAGATTCTTCTTTTTCTAATGTGTCGGCCACAACTACTGGTGCCGATTCATCAGCAGGCACATGCTGCCGATTCCTTTGGTTGAACCAGTAGAAACCAGCACCTATAAGTAACACCACAGCAGCAGAAATAGCCCAAAACCACCATTTCCTGCTATTTTCCTCATCATCCTCGAACGAATGGCCGCGTTCCTCTTTTACATCATCCACCAAGTGTACCATAGGTTCTTGCTTGGCTTCAGACTCAGATTCACTAACTGGATGGCTTTCTTCTACAGGCAGAGGTTTCTGATCTTCAGATGGCTGGGGTTTCTGATCTTCAACAGGCTGGGGTTTCTGATCTTCAACAGACTGGGATTCTGGCTCAGGTTCAGACTTCGTGAAAGCCTCCGATTCAGGCTCTGTTTCAAATGTTATGATGGGCCGAGATTCTAGCTTCTCTTCTTCAGCAGGTAGAGGCTCTGATTCCTCTTCCATCACAAGGTCAATAATGGGTTCGGGCGACTCTTCCTGTTCTTCCTGAAATTGCTCCAACATAGACTCAACTTCCAAGTCACTCAAAGACTCATCATCCATTTTCTCTACTACCTCCGAAAGAGTATCGTTGAATTCCACTCCCTCGTTCAGAATGACCGTTTCAAAGAGAGAGAACGGTTTGTTCACCTGTTCTTTCATCACACTGTCAGGTACGAAGGATATCTTGTTGTGTCCCTCTATCAACACTCTTTCACCCGTATGAATGTTTACACTTTCACGCGGCTCCACTGCAACTATCTTAAATGTTCCAAACCCTTTTACCTTAACGTGACCGTCACGGTGCAGGGCTTCTTGTATGATGTCAAACATACTCTGAACAAACTGTTCAGCATCCTTGGCACCCATGCCTCCCTTCTCTACTAGATAAGGAACAAGATTGTGGATATTCGTCTTTGCCATATTTCTTTTCTCTTATTTCTTCACTTTCTCTTTCCACGCAATATTGGGTCTGAAATTGAGAACCAGTTTTGGTGGCACCAGCATACGCTGACCGGATGTTGGGTTCACTATGACACGTTCATTCTTCTTTTTCACCTCAAAGGCACCAAAATTTGGGACGGAAACGCTGTCACCTTCCTGAAAGGAATTGTTCATAGCATCAATCACCATATATACTTTCTTCTGAACATCTGCAGTTACCAAGCCCGTCCTATTTGCTAACTCTGAAATGAATTCCTTATTATTCATAGTTATTCTGTATATTAGTTATTATATCTTTCTCCAGTCTATTCTCTCACTTCTCCATACAGGTCAAATTCTTCCGAATCAGTAATTGTTACATCATAGAACTCCCCTATGTTCAACTTCTTACCCTTCAACGCTATCAGCACTTCCGGGTCAACCTCAGGTGAGGAGAATTCTGTACGCCCAACATAGTAGTTCCCTTCAATTCTGTCAATGATGACTCGTAGCGTAAGCCCCACCTTCTCGGCTTCCAACTCAGCACTTATGCTTTGCTGAAGGCGCATCAGTTTGCTCAACCGAAGCTGCTTCACATCATCTGGAACATCGTCTTCATATCTGTCACCCGACCATGTGCCCTCTTCGGGCGAATAAGCAAAAGCGCCCATACGGTCAAATCGTGCCCACCGGGTGAAATCAAGTAGTTCTTTGAAATCATCTTCCGTCTCTCCTGGAAAGCCAACCATCAGTGTTGTCCTCAGACAGATTCCTGGCACTTTGAGCCTCATCTGCTCTATCAATTCTATGGTTTCCTGCTTGGTCACATGGCGGTGCATCCGCGACAGCATATTGTCAGAGATGTGCTGCAGGGCTATATCCAGATAGTTACACACATTCTTATGACGCTTCATCACATCCAATAAATCCCATGGGAAATGAGCAGGATAGGCATAATGCAGTCGAATCCATTCTACACCTTCTAAATGAGCCATCTTATCCACCAATTCTGCTATATGCTGTTTCCCGTCCACATCCACGCCGTAATAGGTCAGTTCCTGAGCTATCACCTGAAACTCCTTAGTTCCTCCCTTCACCAACATCTTCACCTCTTCCAGAATGTCATCCATTGGACGGCTCTGGTGTCGGCCGGTAATGAGTGGGATGGCACAATATGCACAATGACGGTCGCAACCCTCACTAATCTTGATATAAGCATAGTGACGAGGGGTTGTGAGGTGACGGTTTCGGAAAGAAGGAAAAGTGTTTTCCTCACTCAGATCACTTAACAGCTGATGATAGTTAAACTTCCCATACCAACCATCAACCTCTGGAATCTCTGCCTCCAAGTCTGCAAGATAGCGTTCTGACAGACAGCCCATCACATAGAGGCGCTCTATTCTCCCCTCAGTCTTGGCCTGAGCAAATTCCAATATAGCGTTAATGCTCTCTTCCTTGGCGTCGTTGATAAACCCACATGTATTAATCACCACTATTTCCCCTTGAGGGTCATTGCTATCATGTGTACAATGATAGCCTTTCGCCTCACATAAGCCCATAAGCATCTCGCTGTCAACGAGATTCTTGGAGCATCCCATCGTGATGAAATCTATTGTTTTCATCCCGGCTATCATTACTCACCAAACAATGAGTCCACAAACTGCCGTCTGTTGAACAGTTGTAAGTCCTCCATACCTTCACCTAGACCTATGTATTTCACAGGGACCTTCAGCTGATCGGAAATACCTATCACCACACCTCCCTTGGCTGTTCCGTCAAGCTTGGTGATGGCGAGGGACGTAATTTGTGTCACAGCAGCAAATTGCCGAGCCTGCTCGAAAGCATTCTGACCTGTACTTCCATCCAACACCAACAATACTTCGTCTGGTGCTTCTGGCAGAACCTTTTTCATTACATCCTTGATCTTCTTCAGCTCGTTCATCAGGCCAACTTTGTTATGTAGGCGTCCTGCTGTATCAATAAGCACCACATCTGCCCCATTAGCTTTAGCTGATGACAGAGTGTCAAATGCCACAGAGGCAGGGTCACTGCCCATTTGTTGTTTCACCACAGGCACTCCTACCCGCTCACCCCAGATGCACAACTGCTCTACAGCAGCAGCACGAAACGTATCGGCTGCTCCCAGATACACTTTCTTTCCAGCTTGTTTGAATTGCCAAGCCAGCTTTCCTATAGTTGTTGTCTTACCAACACCGTTCACACCTACCACAAGCACCACGTATGGCTTATGGTCAGTAGGCAATTCCCAACCTTCTTCACTGTCTGAGTCCGACTTAGCCGTGTTGCCACTCTCCAAGAGCAGTGCTGCTATCTCGTCACGCAATATACGGTTCAGTTCACCAGTCGAAACGTACTTGTCACGACTCACACGTTCCTCTATCCTCTGAATAATCTTCAGCGTGGTATCCACGCCCACATCACTCGAGATGAGAACTTCCTCAAGATTGTCGAGCACGTCATCATCTACTTTCGACTTACCGGCAACAGCACGAGCCAACTTGTCAAACACACTTGTTTTAGTCTTCTCCAGACCCTTGTCAAGCGTTTCCTTATTTTTTTTACTAAATAATCCAAAAAAACCCATAGCAATTCAATTTGACGGCAAAGATACGAAAAGTCGAGAGCAAAACAAAAGAAATTATTCTTTTTTTTGCTGCAACGAAGTAACTTCGTGTTATTTTTAGTCACAAAGACACTAAATTCCGATGAAATCGCAAAAAAACTACAAAAAATTACTCCGTGCAGAACTAAACGCATTCCACACGGAGTAAATTATATTAAGGAAACAATCCTTAGTTCTTGAAGAAGTCCTTTACGGCCTCGTTAGGAACCATCTGCTCGTCAAAGACGTAAGCGCCCGTTTTGGGGCTCTTCACCATCTTGATAACTTTTGTGTAAGCGCGACCATCCTTTGAACCTTCATGGAGGGTAGCAACGGTTTTCTTTGCCATAGTTTCTTAACTTTTACTATTTATTACCTTTTAACCCTTACTTAATCTCCTTGTGCAGGGTCATCTTCTTCAGGATGGGGTTGTATTTCATCAACTCCATACGCTCTGGCGTATTCTTACGGTTCTTCGTGGTGATATATCGGCTTGTGCCCGGCATACCACTGTTCTTGTGCTCGGTGCACTCCAGTACCACCTGCACACGGTTACCCTTTGCTTTCTTGCTTGCCATGATGCTTAGTCTCCTATCACTTTAATATCCTTCCAATCGACATGGCCCTTGGCAACGGCCTGCTTGAGGGCAGCGTCAAGACCCACCTTGTTAATCAAACGAAGGCCGGCAGCACTAATCTTCAGCTGTATCCAACAGTCCTCCTCTACATAGTAGAACTTCTTGCTGAACAGATTGACATCAAAACTACGCTTAGTGCGATGCTTTGAGTGAGACACGTTATTGCCTATCTGTGCCTTCTTTCCGGTAATTTGACAAATCTTAGACATTTCTATCTACTTTTTTACGTACTTTTTAGTAACTTATTCCAAACAGGGTGCAAAGGTACGAAAAAAAACATAATCTTTGATTCATTATTCACAAATTCGGCTCCATCTTAATTATTTTTAACTTTCAACACCTGGTTAATGCCTTGTTCACGATGACAAATACGCACTTCTATGCCAAACTTGCGGTGAATGTGCTCGGCCAAGTGCTGGGCCGAATATACACTCCGATGCTGTCCACCTGTACATCCGAAACAAAACATCAGTGAGGTAAATCCACGCTGTATGTAGCGACGGACATGGGCATCAGCCAGCTTGTATACAGAATCGAGGAAGGTCAGTATCTCTCCGTCATCCTCCAAGAAACGAATGACAGGTTCATCCAATCCCGTCAGCTGTTTGTAAGGCTCATAGCGTCCAGGATTGTGGGTGGAGCGGCAGTCAAACACATAACCTCCACCATTTCCGCTTTCATCCTCCGGAATACCTTTTCCATAAGAGAAACTGAACACTTTCACCACCAGTTCACCCTTACCATCGTACTTTGAGAACGTGGCAGGTCCGTCTTGGGGATGGGCTTTGTATGGGTTCTGGTCGGTAGTACGATATCCATCGGCCCGTGTGGCAACAGGTTCCAGGTTTTGGAACTGAGGCAATTGGCAGAGACGTTGCAACACATCTGTCAGGTGAGGATAAGGGAAGGTGCCGGAATCAAGCAATTCACGCAAATTCTGGATGGCAGGAGGAATAGAGTCAATAAAATGCTGCTTACGCTCAAAATAACCACGGAAACCATAAGCACCCAATACCTGCAGAATGCGGAACAACACAAACAATCGCAGACGAGCTACAAAATGGTGGGGTGTAGGCACCTCTGTGTACTGTTTCAGCGAATAATAGTACTCATACACCAACTCGCGTCTCAGTTTGTGGGAGTAACGGGCAGATGCTTGCCAGAGAAACGAGGCCAGATCATAATAGCATGGTCCCCGACGTCCTCCCTGGAAGTCAATAAAAGCGAGAGAAGAATGAGGAGTAGTGACTGTTGGCAATTGCCCGTCTACACTTACCATCACATTCCTCGCCTGGAAATCACGGTACATAAAACCATAGGCTGATGGTTCATCACCTTCTGTTAAGTCTTTAGCTAAAAGGCGGAAATCTGCCTCCAGCTTCAGTTCATGGAAGTCGGTCTCTGTGGCTTTCAAGAAACAATACTTGAAATAGTTCATATCAAAGAGAACTGAGTCCATATCAAACTGCGGTGTGGGATAGCACTGTGAGAAGTCCAGTTCTCGAGCTCCTCGCATCTGGATATTAGGCAGTTCGCGAATGGCTTGACGCAGCAACTCCTGCTCTCTTAGCGTGTATCGGCCACCTGCCTCACGACCTCCACGAATGGCGTCGAACAGCGACACCGTTCCAAGGTCCTGCTGCAGGTAGCGCATTTCGTCTTTACTTACAGCAAACACCTGTGGAACAGGGAGCTGTCGATTCTTGAAATGACGAGCCAGATAGATAAAAGCATGGTTCTCCTCACGGCTGGTACCGATGCAGCCTATCACCGTCTTTCCGTCTGTACCTCTCATTCTGTAGTACACACGATTACTACCAGCCATGGGTAGCTGCACCACCGACTGAGGTTCCTCCCCACTCCACTCTTGATATAAATCTCGTAACTCTTGCATATTCCAATTATATTTCGTACCTTTGCACACTGAGAAAAGAAGTCATAGCCTACCATTATGAACCATCCGTTCCGTATCATACCCCTGCTTCTAAAGGCTCGCAGGCCAAGCCGCATTATTGACATGCCTGCGCTCAAGGAGACTTTCTGGCTGAGGAAAGGCTACGAAGCACTAACATTCTTCGGTTTCATCCTTATGCATTCGGCCGAGGAAGCCCGCAGCATGAATGAGAACAGACAGATGGCAGCACTGAAAAACCATGAGATGATTCATCTGCGGCAGGCACAGGCCTGTGGTGACTCCTGGCTCAGGTTCTATTGGAAGTACCTCGTTTTCTGGGTCAAGGCGCAGAAAGCTCGCAGTAGGCTGAAAAACGCCGGCTACCTGCTCAACCCGTTCGAAATGGAGGCCTATGCTAACATGTACAACCTTCACTACTTAGACCGTTTCACCGACGGAAAGGCTACGGGTTGGAAACGCTATGCCTCCATGTCGCTTGACGAACGCATTCAAACACTCACTGCTCGGCGTCCGATGTAGTCCACTATCCACTGTCCTACTTCGCGCGTACCATATTTAATACCACCCTTCACCTGTATCTCTGGTGTACGGATGTTCTCATCCAAGCTTGCGTTGACAGCCTCCCTTACCAAAGCGCCTTCACGATCCAATCCAAAATGCTCCAGCAACATGGCTGCCGAAAGTATCTGCGCTAAAGGGTTAGCTAAATTCTGACCGGCTGCCTGAGGCCACGAGCCGTGTACAGGTTCGAAAAGCGGTGTATGGAGTCCCAATGAACTAGAGGGCTGTAACCCCATAGATCCTGTGATGCATGAAGTCTCATCGGTCAAGATGTCGCCGAAGGTATTCTCCGTCACAATCACATCAAAGAATCTCGGCTCCGTCAACACCCGCATTGATGCATTGTCTATGAACATATAGTCTGTCTGTACGTCAGGATACTGTGGTTCCATTTCCTGAGCCACTTGGCGCCATAGGCGACTAGAAGCCAGAACATTCGCTTTATCCACAACCGTCAGGTGCCTACGCCGAGAACGAGCCATTTCAAACCCCACTTTCAGAATTCTTTCTATTTCCGGACGCGTATAAACATTTGTATCGTAGGCACGGTCATTATCTTGGTATTTCTCGCCGAAGTACATACCGCCCGTCAGTTCTCGAATCACCACGAAATCGGCTCCACGCAACAGTTCCTCCTTCAGCGGGCTCTTGTGCAGAAGGCAGTCAAAAGTTGCAACGGGTCGGATGTTGGCAAACAGCCCCAGCTTCTTACGCATGGCCAGCAAACCAGTCTCAGGCCGGACTTTCGCCGTAGGGTCATGGTCGTACTTCAGGTCGCCTACAGCTGCAAAGAGCACTGCATCGGCATTCATACATACCTGATGGGTCGTTTCGGGATAAGGGTCGCCCACTGCTTCTATGGCGCAGACACCCACAAGAGCCTCCTCAAAGGCAAACTCATGGTTAAACTTACGGGCAATGACTTCCATCACAGCCACACCTTGCTTCATGATTTCCGGACCTATTCCGTCGCCCGGAAGAACGGCAATCTTCAGTTTCATCTTTTTTTATTTGTCTAATTTTTGGTCATCTATCTACAGAACAGTCAGCAAAGTTACAACAAAAACAGCGTATCTCCAAGCTTTTTGCATTTTTTATGATGTCACGTAAGTATTTGTTTTTCTCGAATTCGATGCATTCGTAGAGTTTGAGACATATCATGAGCAAGCTTAAATTCACGTTTCAGATATATTTATCACGTTCAAAAATGAAAATTGATTCTCATTTTATTCGCTTAATCGAAATTTTGCACTATCTTTGTACCCAAAATGAAAGAAATGACAGAAAAGACTGAAGAGCAGATAGAGCGGAAGTGGTATTCTATGGGCTGCACAAGCCAACAGAAGGAACTGAGGGTGAGGGACAATGCCAGGAGGTATGGTCTGGAAGCTTTTGTACCTCTGACTTACAATGTAAAGAGCAAAGGGGGACAGAAATACAGGGCACTGGTGCCTGCCATCAGCCAGCTGATCTTCATAAAGGGTACTTTGGAGGAAGTAAAAGACTATATACAGCATGCCCAATACATTGTATTCATCAGGAGATCGACTTTCTCGAACAAGGAGGAATACCTGACTGTGCCTACCAAGGCGATGGAAGACTTCATTGCCGTGACCGAGAACAACGAAGAGCATGTAACCTACTTCAGACCTGAGGAGATTGCCCTTCAAGAGGGAGACCGTATTCGTATCAAGGACGGACTCTATGATGGACGCGAGGGTGTGATCATGAGAATCAAAGGAAAAAGGAACAAGCACCTGGTAGTGCAGATTCCTGGTGTGCTTGTGGCAGCAGTCGAACTGAAGCCGGAAATGATTGAGATGATAGATGGAAAAGGAACGATGGAAGAAGGAAGCCTTCTCCGCAAACGAAGCGGCCACAGACCTGGAAGGGGGGAAGAGGAAAGGGTGAGGCCGTCGAAAGATGTAAATAAGGACAAGAAACTGCTGATGGAGATGGCTCGGAGGCTTCTGTTTGAGATACCCGACAAGTATCAGCAGGAGAACGAGTACTACCTACTGCTCTCTGAACTAAGACGCTGCCGTGACCGGCTGAAGACTTTTAAGGGTTTCACGGCTGCCACCGAGGCAGAATTGGCTTTACCCATGTATCTAGCAGCGGTAAAACTAAACGATGGCATTCCTGAGGCAGAAACCCGTCTGAGAAATGCCATCGAGACTCTGAAGGACTCCAGCAAGCTGAAAGCTCAGTGTATAGAGTACCTGGAAAAGACAAAAGGAGAGAATCTGTAAGCTTCTTCTGTCGGAATCCGTTAACATGCAAAATCAACGCTCACCGATACGGGTGTAGATGAAGCCATAGTCCTCGAGTTCCTGACGGTCGTAGATGTTACGGCCATCGACGATGATATTACCGTTCATGACCTTGCGAATGACATTCCAGGAAGGCATACGGAACTGACGCCACTCTGTGAGAAGTGCAAAGACATCTGCGCCATCGGCAGCATCGTAGAGGTTCTTACAATAGGTGACTGAGTCTCCAATACGCCTCTTGCACTCGTCCATGGCGATGGGATCGAAGACCCGGATCGAGGCACCAGCCTTGAGGAGTTTGTCGATGACGACCAAGGCTGGAGCTTCACGCATATCGTCGGTCTCGGGTTTGAAGGACAGGCCGATGATGGCGATAGTTTTCCCTTTAAGGGGGAGAGATACTACTGAACTGTCAGATTTGGAACCATTGGTACAGGCTACTCCGAGAGCTTTGAGAATCTTATCGTAAACTATGGATTTCTGACGGTCATTGACACGCTCAACAGCCTCGATAACTTCCATGTGATAGCCATGTTCGATACCTGTATGCAAAAGAGCCTTGACATCCTTGGGGAAGCAACTTCCGCCATAGCCACAACCTGCATAGAGAAACTTTGTGCCGATACGTGCATCAGTACCTATACCCTTGCGTACTGCATCGACGTTAGCACCCACGTGTTCGCAGAGGTTAGCAATGTCGTTCATGAACGAGATACGCGTGGCCAACATGGCATTAGCAGCATACTTAGTCATCTCAGCTGAGGGGATGTCCATGAAGATAACCCGGAAATTATTGATAAGGAAGGGTTTGTAGAGACGCGTCATGACCTCCTTAGCCTTTTCCGACTCTGTGCCTACAACCACACGGTCGGGTGACATAAAGTCCTTGATAGCGGCTCCCTCCTTAAGAAACTCAGGGTTGGAGGCCACATCGAAGGGGATATTGACACCACGCTTGTCAAGTTCTTCCTGAATAACAGCCTTGACTTTCTTGGCCGTACCTACCGGAACTGTGGACTTGGTGACAAGGATGGTGTATTTGTGGATATTCTGTCCGAATTGTCGGGCGACAGCAAGGACGTATTTCAGGTCAGCACTTCCATCTTCATCGGGAGGAGTACCAACGGCAGAGAATACCACCTCCACATCGTCAAGTACCTCAGTAAGGTCGGTGGTGAAATGGAGACGGTCGAACTCTACATTCCGTTTGACAAGCTCTTCAAGTCCAGGCTCGTAGATGGGCATGATGCCGTTCCTGAGCTTGTTAATCTTCTGTTCATCAACATCGACACAGGTGACATGAGCACCCATCTCGGCAAAACATGTTCCACTAACCAGGCCAACGTAGCCAGTTCCAACTATTGCAATTTGCATATATCTATAGATTCAATTTGTTCCGCAGAAATAGCGGGAATGACAGAAATATTCAACGGTACACACAATCAGTAAGAGATGGTGATGACAGGACGGAGGCTATAGCTGCTGTTGTAGTTGGCACCTGAGGACACAGTGGGAGGGGTGGCAGTGAGGTCTGCAACATAGCACCAATTGAGAGCACCATTCTTCAAGCAGAAGTAGACAGCCGTTTTAGTGGCTGTGTAAAGGGAGGCATCAGTAAGGAAGATACAGGCTTCTTCATAGGTGGGAAGGCGCCAGTCGCCAACGGCGTCTGCCGGTTTGGGATAGGAGGCAAGAGCAGCATCGAAGGCAGAGAGCCACTGGGATTCCGGAGCATCTGCAGCGGTATTTCCAGGAGCAGTGAATGGTACGTTGGAAGTAGCCCTGAGGAGAGCCGTGCGCGCTGTCTGGTTGACAGAGACCACGTAATATCCATCATGGCGGGTACCGGCAACAGGAATGTTGGTTTCGTCGAAGTTGAAGGTGACGGTACGGTCTTCTCCCCAATCAGAAGCAGTAAGGATGCCTGTGAGGGCTATGCCTTGAGCGGCAACATAGGTGCCCTTGATGGTGAAGTGATGGTTGGCAGGTAGCTCCTCGGAAGCCGTATAGGAATAGCTCTGTGTTCCCTCACTGGTTGTGAAGGACACCTTGATGGTGGGGGTGCCTTTTGAGGGGAAGAGCATCTGGTTGGGTGTTGCTCCCCAGGTATTGCCAGTAGCAGCCTTGGTAAGAGACACCTGATAGGAACCGATAGGATTGTTGACATAGGTTCCGTCAAGTTTCACGGACTGATAGAGAGGTGCGACTGAGAGTGTCACGGCGGTGACGTTACTAGGAACGTTCGCCACCTCCACAGCTTTAAGACTGAATACTTTATGATCGAGGGTGATGGTCTGGTTAAGGTTCTCGTTGTCACTGAGTGTGACAGTGGCAGATTTCAGGAGTAGGTCATCCATTACCTTACCTTCGGCACGTGTAATAACACTGGCAGGAGTTGCAGCCTCCTTGGTAGGAAGGGTAAAACGAGAGAGGTCTTCACCGCCTACAGCATAAAGGGTGTAGGTGCCTGCTGGCAGCTCGGTGGTTGCAGAGTTGGTGCTCTCGTCGGTGGTTAGTAAGGCGATGCACTCTTCATCAGAATTAAAAATGTAGATACGCCCCTGTTTGATGGGGTTTTCACTAGGATCTTCGTCACCTGCACGAGTAAGGATGTTCAGACGGGCAGAGGGTTGGATTGATTGACCACTGATTTCTGGATCTGACTCATCGAGAGATTTCTCACAGGAAAGGAGGACTACGCAGAGAGCGTAAAGAAATACACTTTTGAAAATGGATTTCATAATTATTAATTATTTTATAGGTTCACACAGTTTGATGTCATAAGAAAAAAGCAAACAATAGTCTCAGGTCTTCAGAGAAGGGTTAAAATGCTATTTGGCAGAAAGAAGCTCAATATAGCCGATGGTGCGATGCCACAGGTAACAGATGAGACGATTGTCAAAAGCTGGAGCAGGGAGAGGCTGCGAAAGCTGGAGATAGTCCTGACTGACGAGTTCTTCGCAGGCCTGATGGATGTCTTGAACCTCATAGCAGAGATGATAAGGAGTAGTTCCATTCTTGAGGAGTTTACGCAAGCTCTTATTATCTTCGTAGGGTTCAACAAGTTCGATGTTATGCTCATCCTGCTTGTGCAGGAAGGATATGTGACAGCGATGGGCTGGGAAATCAACCACCGGCGCAGGTGTATAACCGAGAGCCTGAAAGGTAGCAGATGCATCTTCTATAGAGTCAGTAATATAGCCAATGTGATCTAAGTTCATATTTTGGGAGTATTAGAATTGGAAGATGAGTAATCAATAGGTTTGTTGGGACTGACCGGACCAGGTGGTTGAGATGTCTACACTGGATGTGACATTGCCAATGGTGATGTTACCTTTGCCAGAGAAATAGGCTCCTTTGAGCCAGGTGATTTCATTCTGCTTGAGGAGAATGTCGAACTCACGTTCATGGATAACATTGTCATATTCATCATGGGCCGTAACCAGCAAGTGAATGGTACCCTCGCTATTATGGAGAAAGGTGTAGAGGTCGAACTGCTTCTGTCCTCCAGTGACATCAAAAAGGATGGTCTGAGTACTCTTTACGCAGCCCAGCCCTGTTGAAGAATCAAAGGCACCTGAACCTCCTGTATAACGAAAACGCATCTTTGCGACAGCATCAGGATAATCGTCAGTGATGACGAAGCGACAGAGTGCCACATTGCGACGAAGGCTTAGCGACAGAGTCTGAGGGTCGCTGGTAACGGTAATCTCTTTCGCATCGTAGAATGTATCGGAATAACCATCATCATTGGTGAAATGGATCTTGGCGGGATTGGTCGTAGTGGGGTTGCCCGCACTATTGTGAGCCACGGCAACCACCAGATAGGTTCCCTCGGGGATTTGGAAAGAGGCTGTGCCAAAATCGTCATCGCCTAGTTTCTGATTGACATCTTTTACGCGCGTACCTTTTTTATCATAAACAGCGAAACAGAGTCGATTGCAGGCCTCTGCAGCTGAAGTACGAGTGAAGGCAGCAAAGGGCGTATGTTCAATCTGAAAAATACTGACGGTAAGACTAGGAGCAGGTTGCTCGGGCAGGTCGTCAGTAAACTGAGGGTGCTCGCAAGAAAGGAGCACACAAAGGATGAAAAGAATGGCGGTATATCTCATAATATCTTTTTATGTCTAAACTGGAGAATTCAAGATTATTATCAAGTCTCACACAAAAAAAGCAAGAGAACCATTAAGCAGCTGATGGTTAAGAGAGACCGAGGAGAGGTTTAAGGTCGTCTTCTTTATAGAGAATCCATGCGGTAGTTCCCAGGAAAGCCAAAAACACAAAGATGAGACACATCTGTGCACGTTTGGGGCCAGCCTTAAGGACCGGTACGGTAGCTGACTGGAGAGTGGTAAAGGCAGGTGTCTCTTCCTGAACCTTGGCCTCTGCGGCCAAGAGTTGTGATGCTACCTGTGTATATGCATTATATTGCAGTTGCATCTCATTTTCCAGATCAACCTGTTTCTGTCGTACACTCTCAAGGATAATGTCTTGGTTGGCATCAGCAAACTCAGCATAGCGTCTGCGGGCTTTTTCATAACGAGCTTTAGTCTCTGCACAGATCTTCTTGTTGTATTCAAGATCAACACGTGCTTTAGAGGTCCTATAGTCGGTAATGAAGTTCTGAAGCCTTGTCTTTACTGTGTCTGCCATTGTAGCACAGATGACAGGATCCTGATCAGTGACATTGATCGTAATGACCATAGTCTTCTTATCAACATCGCACACAACGTTCTGGTTGATGGCCTTGACTATGTTCGATTGTTCCATAGTAAGTCGAAATGGATCGACTTTCTTGATGTCATGTTTCTCTTTGTTAGAGCCGAAGAGTGAAAAGAAGCCTTTCATAGTCCTAGACCACCAAGGAGTTTTCTGCTCGTTCATGAGATAGTCATAGTAAGTGAATGTCTTATTGTCTTCCTCACGCGTGACCTTGACTGGAAAGAGAGAGGTCTTGAAGTCGACGGAATTCATGAGATCGGGATAAAGCGTTGGGAAAAGTGCTTCTGTACCTGCTCCACCAGAACCCAGACTGACACCGAAGCTGCTTGCCAGGCTGGCAAGTCCACTGGAGCCCTTACTGCCTGACATCTCAGGGGACAGTTTAACCGTGCAACTGTAGAAATTTGGCAGGCTAAGTGCATAGATGGCAGCCAAAACAAAGGCAACTGGCAGGACTATGAAGTAGAGGCGTTTATGCCTCAGCAAGTCCTTGAAAATCTTGCCAAAGTCGATGGAAGACTCTTGGTCTTCAATGATTTGTGGATTGTTTTGTATATCTGACATAATAATATTGAAATTTTCAAAGGTTATGGGTAGCGATTAATATGCCTATGCAGTTTACGCTGTAGACCGGAATGCGTACAATAAGAGGAATATCCTGGGAATCAGATATACCTGAGACGTTGCCAACGCCCATCTCTACCAGATTATCGCACACTATTTCAGTTAATTCAGACATGTTAATACGTCACAAATGATTCAGTGTTATCATTTATTGAAAAGAGGTCCTATGGTACAGGGCACGGATTTTCGTGTGCAAAGTTACAAAAAATATTCGTTCCTGCGCTACTTTTTAGTAAAAAAATATAATATTTGGTTTTTTGAGCACTTATCCGTACCATTGAAAATGCGTTTCGAAAGTTCTATCGTTCGAATAATAAAAAATAATTGCGTTTTTTTTGGTATTTTGCTCACTTATTCGTACCTTTGCACCCGCTTTTATCAAAGGAGAGGTGCTCGAGTGGTTGAAGAGGCACGCCTGGAAAGCGTGTAGCCGGCAAAACTGGCTCGCAGGTTCGAATCCTGTTCTCTCCGCTTTTAGAATACAGATAATCAACAACAAAACGATTCCTTTTGCCATTACTGGTCATAAAAAAAATGTCGTCAATGCTCAATTTGGCACATTATTCACAAATAACCTAGCCTTTGTCAGCTTGCCTGTGTTTAAGTGTTTCTCCAGCCTTGCCAGATTTCGCGGTCTCTTACCGTGATTCGTCAGTCCCCGTGATAGCCTCGAAAAAAAGCCGTTTGTTTTTGCGTTCAGGCGAGGAGATTTTGCGTATAGGCGCAAGGTGTTTTGCGTATAGGCGCAAGGTGTTTTGCGTATAGGCAAAAGCGTTTTTACTCCCACCTTTTGACTTTTCCTGATTCGACTAGACACTTTTTCTCTTCATTAGCTGAAACAGTAGACAATTGTTTTGTAGTCTTACTGAATCGATAGACACAAGCGAAAAAGCTGTGCTGTTTTTGTTGACGCTTCGG
>JAEEQB010000059.1 GCA_016285075.1 Prevotella sp. | reverse complement strand
AAAGGTAGACAACCTGCAGACGCTGATGAAGTATATCTGCAAGAACGGTTTCGAACACCATGTCGCCATGTGCCGCACCGATGTCGTCGACATAGTCCGCGAGGCCATCGAGACCTACCTCGGATGGCAACTCTACGTTCACGAGTAACACTAAAACAAATTCGCCAGCCCCGTTCAGTGAGGCTGGCGAATTTGCATATTGAAGACATAGATACCCCTGCCCATACTTGTCGTTTTGCGCAGTCTTATTCCTCATGAGGTTGCTCCCCAGCAGAGCCCCACTATGCTTCAGGCTGCGCTGCAAAGGTAGGAAATTATAGCAAGACCACAAAAAAATCGGGAAAAAGTTGTGCACATACAAAATAATGCGTATCTTTGCATCCGAATTAACGTGAATTATGACTAACGTAGAGACGAGTCAACGTGAATTAAATTTTTAGTTTAACTGGGTCAACCCTTATCGTGAGTAAGGCTCCAAGTAATCAACTAAAATCGTTAAACTACAAATAGAACATAAGCAATCGAAAAAAACGCTGACGTTTGGGTATAGGCGTTCAATCGTTTGCGTATAGGCGTTCAATTGTTCGGGTATAGGCGAACGATGTTTAGGTACGGGGTAAACCCCTTATCCCTACGGGGTAGAACGGGTTCGGCCTTAGGAGGGAGCAGATTCAGCCTTAGAAGGGAACGGATTCGGCCTTCGGTTGGAACAGCTTTTACTACGGAGTGTATTCCTTTCATCTCGATGCTTGACAGACTGGGCACGCAGATGCTCAAATGCTCAGTCTGAAGATTCCTATTGCTATTATTGGGTTAAAAAAACGCGCTGGCTGCGAGAAGTTCGCAGCCAGCGCTAATTCTATGTCCGTAGAGGATTTACTTAATACTTAATCAATCCTGCTATTCTTTCGAAGAGGCTTTACTTCAAATAAAGACGACCATTGTTGATGACAACACCCTTGAAGCTGTCGTTGACCTGCTGACCTGCCAGGTTATAGGCCTTGCCTTCAGCCTTGGCAGCAGCAACGCTCTGGATGGCATCAATCACAGGTTCAGACTTCTGATACTCCTCGTAGCCGGGGAAGTCTGCCAGCATCTGAGCCTTGATCTCACCAGCGGTAGCAGCGCTGTTCTTAATAAGCAGACGTGCATACTTGAACGGAGAATCGGCATCGTTCCAATCCCATGCCTGGTTACCACCAAGACATACATACTTCAAGTCGGCACCATTGGTGAAGAGACCGCTGATAACCTGACCTTCGGTAGTGCCATCAACGTTCCACTCGTTCTTCACCTCACCGTCAAGATAGATCTTGCAGTTGGTATCAGTGAAGACTGCTGTGTAGTAGTGCCACTTCTGGTCTTCCAGCCAGTTGCTGACAAAAGTAAAGTTGGCGTCACCGGCCTCCCAGGCGTTCTTATTGTATAAGTTGTTCTTGCCGTTCACATTGTTGGCACCTGTGAAATCACACCAACCGTTGCAGTTCACCTGGGCAAAGCCACGGCTCTGGAGGGCCAACATGGGAGCACCGTTGGCACCGGCGCTCTTCTGGGCGTAGGCGGTGAACAGCGGAGCATAGGTATACTGATCGGGTGTAAAGCCCTCTGCGCTCACCCAGAAGCCAATGGTCAGTTCGTGGGTCTTGGCAGAATGAGCCAGCACGTCCTCGGGCAGCAGGCAGTAGCTTGTGCGTACGCCACCGTTACTGTTCTGATAGAACTCGCCGAAGGGAGCACCCTCTTCCTCGGTTGTGGCAAACTGTCCGTTACCGACAGCCTTCTCGCCCTTCCAGGTCAGACGCTCTCCAGTCTCATCGTCCTCATAAGTAGAGAAGTTGGTCGTGTAGACATAGACAGCCTCAATGCCGCCAATAAGATCCTCAGCGGTCTTGCCCTCATGGAACTCGAAGCCACCGAAGCCGATCTGTGAACTGTGCTGGAACACCCAGTACTCTTCGCCAGCCTCGACGTCGAACGTCAGCCATCCCCAGAAATTCTGGTTACCATTACCAATGACAAACTGACGATCAGCAGCCAGAGCATCGGCCTCTGCCTTCATAGTAGCCAGTTCCTCCTCAGTCTTCTCGCCAGCAGCTACAGCAGCATCATAGTTGCCATAGATGTAAACATGGTGTACGGAGTCAACCTGCTCCACAGTAAGAAGCTTCTTCTTGCCATCGGCATCGTTCACGCCGTTGATGTAGCCGGAAGCGAGCAGACGCTCGGCCTTCATGGTCTTAGCATTGACAACGAAGGTCTTACGGTTACCCTTGTTGGCCCATACCTTCACCTTGAAAGCACCCTGTGCTGTAGCAGTGAACTTGTAGTAGAGGCCTGTGACAGGCATGCCTTTTGAACCGTCGGGCTCATAGTAGACATAGTCAGCCTTGTAGTTTCCCTGCCACTCATCATCCTTGGAATTCTCCACAGCATTCATTTCGACATAGGGATTGCCAGTACCGGCGATGTACCAGAAGTCGATGTCGCCCTGGTTCTTACGATCCCACTTGATTTCGTTCCATGCCTCAACAGATGCCACCTTGTAAATGTGCTTGTCAGCATCGATGGCGGCTCCGATAGTGATTTGCTGGCCACCTCCATCGGCATTGGCAGGTGTAGTTCCACCCACTGCGGTAACAGTAGCCTTACCTGCCTTCATCGTAACGATGGACTGACCATTGGCAGCATTGTTGGCCACGCCACCGTCATCACCGGCAACGGCAGCAAACTCGGGGGCGAGCTTACCATCGACAATGGCATTATAAACATCCTGCGCCTGAACCGTCATGGCACAGAACGCAACACTCATCAGTGTAAATAATTTCTTCATAAGCTTATTAGTTATAATTTGTAAATGATTAATCACCGCGCAAAAATACTACTTTTTTCCTTAACGCCCAACCTTTTTAGTTTTTTTTAGGACGTAAACGTTTACAAACTCTTGATGGAACAGGTGGCGCTTATTGCGGAATAAGCGCCACCTGTTTTGTCAGAAGAGCCACTTACTTAGCCGTAAGGGCCGCTTATTGTATTCCAAAATCCTGTTGTTGTTTCTCCACTTCCTCCAAGAGCTTGCGGCGGTCAGTGGGGTTCTTTGCCGGAGCGGCAGGCTGCTTACCACCTGCTTTCGGAGGATAGACAGGATCGAGTACCCAGTCACCGTTCTTCATGGCATAACGGGGTTTGGCAGCTGCCTCGTCGTAGCACTGGCGACCCTCGTAGGGAATGCTTTCAATGGTGAGGGTATCGGCCACGGGCGCATGGATGCCTTCGAAGGTGGAACGTGCAATGATGCGTATCTTTCCTGCCTGATGGGTGCTACGGACCAGTACGGGAGCAGTCCCCCACTCCACCTGACGGGGATTGGCAGCAATGGTGGCATCGCCGATGATGCTTCCCTCGCCTTCTACGATGAAGGTGACATGTTCACGGGCCAAGCGGCGCACATGTCCGCTGTCATCGGTAATCTCAGCTATGCAGACAATGAAATCGGAACCGTCGGCAACGAGTTTTTTGCCCATTTCATCGGCAGAAAGCCGTATTTTCGTACTGCGCCGTGAAGGCATCTTCTCTTCCCGGCACACCACCTTGCCATCCTTGATACCCTCGGCTATCAGCTTCACGGACTGCCAGGAGCGCTTCGTGTAGCTTAGTTCGCGGGCCTTCCAGAAATCCCAGAAACCTTTGAATATCACTGGCTCGTTAGGCTGCCCTTGAGGATTGTGCACCACTGGCAGCGTGGCCGTCTTCCATCCGTTAAGTGCTGTCAGCCGTACGCTGTCGCAATTGGAAAAGATAGTAACATCGGAGGGTGAGAACTGGGTGAGCTCATGGGCGATTGACAAGTAATAGTCAGCAGCTGACGACTGCGTATCGGGAGACTGCTGCGCCTTGAACATGTCGAGGGCATATTTGGGCTGGCGGAACGCATCGTAAATACCGCCGAGATAGGCATCGGGATGATAGCCGCGCTGATGGTCGAACGGATGCCACAGACATCCACCGATGAACTGGCGCTGTCCGTGATACATCTGACCGTAGGTATCGGCTAGGGAGAGTGCAGCAGCCAGCTGAGCGTGCTCACCCCAGCCTCGGGCAGCACGGTTGATAGCATTGTGGGCATACCAGTCGTCGACATACTCTCCCCACTCACGGGTGAAGATGCACTTGTCTATATCGTCATATTTACCGTTGGCGATATTGTAGGCCCAGTCGTAGAGCACGTCGTAGTTCTGCTTCACACCTGCAGAGTTCAGATCGGCAGCTGCCACAGGACGTCCTGGCCAGGGATATTCCTCGCGGGTAGCCTGCAAAGCCTTCAGGGCGAAGTCCTCAGGATAACGTGTCTCATTAAGGATGGGTTCCCACATCAGCACACAGGGATGGTTGCGGTCGCGACGCACAATGTCACGGGTGTTCTGATGCACCATCTCTGCCCACTTCGGATCCTTGTTCCAGAACTGCCAGCCTGGTGTAGGCACGATGATGAAAAGTCCCAGTTCGTCACAGGCATCCATAAACGACGGATCCTGCGGATAGTGTGCAGCACGGATGATGGTCATGCCAGCCTGCTTCAGCCTCAAGACATCGCGCCACTGCTGGGAATTGGGCAGGGCATTGCCCACATAGGCAAAGTCCTGGTGGCGGTTTCCGCCAATGAACTGGTGATAAGGCTTGCCGTTGAGCCAGAATCCGTCCTTGCCACGAAACTCTGCCTTGCGGATGCCCATCCGGACGATGCCACCGTCGAGACTGCGGTTGCCGTCCTTCAGTTGCAATTCCACTTGATACAAATAGGGATCCTCCGGACTCCAGAGACGGGGATTCTTTAGCGTAGTGCTCAGTTTTGCTGTCTTACATACGCCTTCCTGCAATACCACCTTCTGCTTCAAGGTCTTGACGATCTTGCCGGTGGAGTCTTTGATTAGGGCTGTGAGGGTGGTAGGGCGAGTAGGGTTGTTAGGGTGAGTAGGGTCAGTAGGGTCAGTAGGGGCGGTTCCAACCTCCACATCTATAAAGACATCGGCACTTTTCTCCGAAATATTATCATAGTGCAGGAACACTCCGCCACCAGCCACCTGACCACGTTCAATGGCATCGGTAATGGCTACGGCCGATTTACCGATGAGCCATACATCACGGTACATACCTCCGTGATAGGTGAAATCGAGCTGCGACTGTTTCTTGCCAGGAGGATAATCAGCATCGTCACTGTTGTCAGCACGCACGGCAATGAGACACTTGTCACCCGCCTTCACGCCTTCCTTTGTCAGGTCGATGGTGATAGGAAGATAGCCGCCGAGGTGTTCCTTCACCAACTTGCCGTTGACATAGACTTTCTGTTTACCCATGATGGCTTCAAAGTGTACAGAGATGTTCTTGCCAGATAGGTCCTGGGGCACAGTGAAATGCTTACGGTACCAGCATACACCCTGATAGTTACGTCCGCCGCTGGCCTCCGACGGCTCCAGTCGGTCAATGTGTGGCGCACACACCACCTCCCAGGAGGCATCGTTAAACTGGAGAGCTTCTGCCCCTTGAACGTCGCCAAGCAGGAAACGCCAACCCTCGTTGAAGTTATATACTACACGGCCGCTGTTCGCCAATGGGAACAGACCCGCTACCGATGCTGTTTGGGCAAAGGTGAAAGCGTGAAAAGGTGAAAGGGTGAAAAGAAGTGCAGCTCCTAATACCCGCTTCCAGAGTCTTGTCTTAAGCATATTTGTCTTTGTTATTAGTTTTCCGCTGCAAACTTACACAAAAATTGGCGAACTGCAAAACTTTTCACAAGAAAAAAGGTGCCGCGTCATCACGACGCAGCACCCATTCTAAAGAATAATACCAATAACAATGTATATCTAAGTACTAACAGTGTATATGAGTAAGATGTACTATAACTAGTCTCTTAGATGCATTATCTTATTGCTTTGCCCAACCGCGCACCTGGTGCATCTGGTCGTTGACCTCGAGAACGGTCTGCGGGATAGGCCAGTATTCGTTCTTACCCTCCACGAAGTTCAGGTGGATACCAACCTCGGCAAACGGATGCTTCACCTCGTAAACGAGCTTATGAGGCTTCGCACCGCCAGAAGTCCAATACTCATCCCACTGGAAAGGAATGTTGTCGAGCACCTTGTCATAGCACTGCTTGGCAATACCCCAACGTACGATGTCGAACCAACGGCAACCCTCGAACCAGAGTTCATACTCCTTCTCATCCTGAAGAACCTGGAGGTTCACGTCAGAAGAAATGGTCTTAGAACCGGCACGCTCCTGGATTCTGTTGATATACTTCTTGGCCTCACCACTGTTGCCCGATGCGAGACAAGCCTCTGCATAGAGAAGGTAAGCTTCGCCAAGACGTGCAATGCACAGGTTAGTATTGTTACAGTTGTCACCTACAGAGAGGTCAACATCATTGGGATGACACATCATCTTCACCTCCATCACGTCACTACGAGAGAATGAACCGGCAGCCTTGTTAATACCGCGCTTGTCGTCAAACTCCTTCTGTTCACGGGTCTTGCAAACATCATCGCTCTTCCAGCCACAGAGCTGCTCATCATAGAAGAATTCATCGGAGGTGAGGAAGGTAGCCTTACGACGATAGCTGTCGCCATCGTTAGCAAGCATCTTGTGAGCGAAATCCTGGTTGATAGAGCCACCGCCCCAACCACCGGTAGAGCAGATCTTCGGAGATGTACCACCACCTACGATATCGTCACCACGCCAGTTGAGCACGTTTGCAACCATCCAACGTCCACGCTGGATACTACCACCCCAAACACCGCCGAGAGCAGTATTGGTCGTATAGTTGAACTCGAAGATCTTCTCCTCGCAGCCGTCACCTTCCTTATGGAAGAGGTCGCGGAAGCGGTTACCAGGAACAAGTGCATAGTTAGGAGACTCCACAAGGGGCTTCAGCAGGCTGACAGCCTTGGCATTGTCACCACCGAAGAGGGCAGCCTTACCGCCAACGAACTGAGCGAAGCCTTTCGTTACACGCCAAGCACCTTCCTTGTCGCTCTGGCCCTTACGCTCGGGGAGGTCAGGCAGAGCCTCTTCACAATCCTTCACGCAGAAGTCGAAGATAGCCTTCTGAGACTCTGCATTCGTCGGCTTCTCAGTTGTGATCAGATGGTCGATCAATGGCGGCTGATAATAAACCTGTGCAGCAAGCATGTGAGCCCAAGCACGCATCACCTTAGCCTCGGCCACCGCCTGCTTCTTAATAGGCGTATCAGCATTCTCACCGAAATAGCTGATCACCAGGTTGGCAGAGTAGATGGACTTATAGATATGGTTATAGAGAGTACCAATCGGACCAGAGCTTGCATCATAACGCATCTCGTTCAGGATACGGAAGTCAGCATGGTCGTTGATGTCGCCACCTGCTGCAAACACATCGTCAGCAGAATAGTTAAGACCCATAATATAGGCATTCCAGATACCTTCAGTACCACCGATCTCACCAGTATATGTAGCATACATAGCTGTCAGCGCGGACTCGGCATCAGCATCAGTCTTATAGAAGCTCGCAGTACTGCTGGTTGCCTTCTGTTCTACATCAAGCTTGTCCTCGCATGATGTAAACATCATACCTGCAGAAAGCACAGCTACAGAAAATAATATCTTTTTCATATTGCTATTCTATTATCTATTGTCAATTATCTTTTATCTGTTATCAATTTAGAAAGTAACGCTTAAGCCAAGTACCATCTTCTTCATGGTAGGATAAACACCCTTGTCAAGACCTGGGCAGTTGTACTCCTGAGTGGTGGTTTCCGGATCGAGACCAGGATACGAAGTGAATGTGAAGAAGTCGTCAAGAGAGATGTAAGCACGTACATTCTCCATGTAAACTTTCTTGGTAATGCTCTTAGGCAAGGTGTAACCCAACTGGATCTGCTTGATCTTGAAGAATGATCCATTGTAGATCATAGCAGAAGAACGCCAGAACTGACCACTACCTGCAACGCTTGCTGCTTCAGGGAGCTTCTTTGACTTGAAGTCATCGTAAATGCCCTTGGCCAAATTGTGATACCTTGTACGATAGAGTCCGTAGTAAACATCGTTACCAGCCTGGCCTGCACCGAAGACTGTCAGGTCGATACCCTTATATTCAGCATTCAGCGTAATACCGTAGGTCAGATCAGGAAGACCGGAACCGATGTTAGCCATATCGTCAGCCTGTGGGTCGTTGGTTAATTCACCATCCTTATTATAATAGAGAGCTGTACCACTGGATATCTTCTTCTCCTCCAATTGAGCCGGAGTCATCAACTCCTCAGCACGTCCTGCATACTTGAAACCACGCATATACCATACAGGCTCACCTTCCTCGAAGTAGCAGCGAACCACCTCAGGACTTGCACCCTCAACAGTTGCACCGGCGAGACGCTCGATAGAAGGATCGAGGTAGGTCACCTTGTTCTTCAAGGTAGCCAAGTTACCAGAGATGCTATAGAAGAGGTCGCCAACATGATCCTTCCAAGTGAGTTCCAACTCAAGACCGCTGTTCTCCACCTCACCGGCATTCAGTGTCATGGTAGAAGCACCAGACTCAGGCATTACGGGAGCAGGAACAAGAAGGTCCTTTGTTGTCTTCTTATACCAGTCGATGCCAAGAGAGAGGCGATCGTTGAGGAAACGGAAGTCAGCACCCAGGTCGAGCTGCTCGGACTTCTCCCAAGTAAGGTCGGGGTTAGCAATACCATTAGGCATTGAACCATAGGAGGCAACATTTGAATCATGGTACTGGTACCACTGTCCGTTCAGAGAGATACCTGCTGTGTAGGCATAGTTGTTCAGAACGTTCACGTTACCATTGGTACCCCAAGAAGCACGAAGCTTACCAAACGACATGATGCTCGGATCAATAGCTTCCTTGAAGAACTTCTCATTGGAGAATGTCCAACCAGCAGATGCTGAGAAGAAATGACCCCAGCGGTTGTCCTTATCCAGTTTGGAAGAGTCGAATGCATCAGCACGGAAGTTTGCCTGCAGGCTGTAACGGTTGTCGAAGCTGTAAAGCAGACGGCCGAAGTAAGAGAGAGCACGGGTTGTACCAGGCATGCCGCTGATACCCTTCGTTGTATCGGAATTACCGTTTACGCAATTCAGGTAGATGTAGTTGGGTTCGTATGCCGTGAGAATGTCGGAACCGGAAGCATTGGCGGAGACACCATTAGAGTCATACTGACGATAAGACATACCGACCATCGCACCTACATTGTGCAGACCGAAGTCCTGGTTGTAGTTGAGGAAGTTCTCCCACTGGTACCATGTGTTATTGTTGCTGGCACCATTGATGGAGTAGGTTTCCACTTTACCGGTCTGGTTGTTGATATAATAAGGATATGTCCAGTCAGAGCTGTTGCTGAACGACAGACGATAACCCAGGCGAGAGGTAAATGTGACAAACTTCACCGGAGTGATATTCATGAAGACAGTACCATTGACGTTGACACCATCATTCTTAGCGCACGAGCGGTCGCGCTGTGCGAAGGGGTTACCACCGGCAAGACGGTCGTTGAAGTAAGACGAAGCATAGTAGCCCTTCTCGTCACCAAAGAGCGTGTACTTTGAGCCACCAGCCTGAATCTCATCATAAATTTCACGATAAGTGCCCTCATACATTTGCTCACGCTTAGTCCAGTACATAGGAGTCAACGGGTCAATCAAGAGAAGCATTTCGAATGAAGAACCGTAACCGTTCTCGGAAACGCCCTTGGTGCGCCACTTCTCGATAGAGGTGTTGGTACCGACCTGCAGCCAGTTCTTGATCTTATAGTCTGCATTGATCTGAGCAGTGAGGCGCTCATACTTATCCTTGCCGCCCTTAATGATACCATCCTGGTTCACATAGCTGGTGCTCAGGAAGTAAGAGCCACGGTCGTTACCACCCTGGAAGGTGAGTGTGTGCTGCTGAGCCCAAGTATCCTCGAAGTATTCTTTGAGCCAGTCAGTATCGGTGTTGGGATCCCAACCATACTTATCATGAGCATCTTTCATGTCAAGATCAATGACGCGATACTTTTTCTTTACACCGTTTTCCTCCACCTCCGTTTCACCAAGCTGCATATCCATCCAGTCCTTGAACTGAGAAGCGTTGAGGAGCTTTCCTACGTGACCCAGCGACTGGTTGGTGAACTTAGCGGTATAGTTGATGGTACCCTGTCCCTTCTTGCTACCAGTCTTAGTAGTAATAAGGATGACACCGTTACCAGCCTCAGCACCATAGATAGCAGCAGAAGCAGCATCCTTCAACACCTCCATTGACTCAATCATAGAGGGATCAAGATACTGAATGCTTGTTACCTGAAGACCGTCGACGATGAGCAACGGGCCGATATTCTTCGAGTTAGAAGAGTAACCACGGACACGGATGTTTGCACCGGCACCCGGCTTACCAGTACTGTTCAGAATCTGGACACCAGCAGCCTTACCCTGAAGGGCAGCAGCAGCATCAGTGGTAGAACGGTTCATCAGGTCTTCTGCCTTGACGGATGCTACAGCACCAGTCAGGTCAGACTTTTTCTGAACACCGTAACCAATCACAACTACATCGTCCAACGTGTTGTTGTCTTCCTGCAACACGACGTTGATGTTCTGGCGACCACCCACGTTGACACGCTGAGTAACATAGCCCACATAAGAAATACTGAGTGTAGCATTCGAAGGTGCATTAACAGAGAACTTACCGTTAAGGTCGGTAATAGCTCCTGTCGACGATCCTTGAACTTTCACACTGGCACCGATGATCGGATCACCAGCTGCGTCACTTACCGTTCCCTTTACTAAGCCCTGAGCCAACGCTCCCAGTGGGAGCAAACAGAGCAGGAACAGCAACACTAACGGCTTTTGGAGTGATTTAAGACTCTTCATAAAAACACTGTTTTAGATTGTTTGTTGCTTTTATTTGAATTTGGTTGATAATTTGTCAGTACCGTTTTAAAAAAACAAGTAATGAATAGTTGATAATCACCAGTGCCTCACGACACTTTTCGGCTGCAAAGATAATAATTAAACAATCTAAGTGAGTTTTCCGTTTGTAACACTACATTATCGAAAACTATCATTTTTGCACAAATGCTTCTTTTCTTGTATTTTTGTTACATAGCAATAACAAAAAACTATTGTTTGGCTTGAAACCGAAACAATAGTTTTTAAATACAAATGAATATGTAGTACAATACATATCTACCTATCCAGCGCATCTATCCAACAGAGGAAAGCCACCAGTGAGGCATTCCAGTTAATGGCAATTTCGTTGGAGGCATACGACTGCATAGCATCAATGTAGGACTCATCGGGATAGTCGGACGGATAAGGCACGGGCATATCCCTCTTGTCTTGCTGGCCAGGATTCGGACCTCCTACGAGCATACCGGGGAAGGGAGCCTCCACATTGTCGGCCTCAGAGATACGGTGGTGGGGGTGCATAGGACTCTTCTCGCCGAAGCCTGTGACGAAACAGTAGCCTATGGCGTTGCGGCCTAACAGATAGTCAACATTCTGCAGGGCATAGCGACGATACTTCGTTACGTTTTCCTTCCTCTCGCAGCTCAGCATTTTGTCGGCATAGAGAAGAGCCATTCCCTGGCAGCAGCAGAACTCTGCCAGACAGCCCCAGCCGAAGTCGCTTTTCTTATTGCCATAAGGAGAATTGAAGCAAGAGGTTTCCACACCTTTCACGGCTTCATCGCAGTACGCATACAGCTGCTTGAGCATTGAAGCGGACAGGCTACGAACCGTCTCAGGGAGCTTGGTGGCAGCCTGCTCGTTGAAGTGGGTCTCTGCCATCCACTCAAAGGCGCCTAACGATGCCACGTTACCCCACGTAGGCGTTGAGAACTGCTTGGGCTGATATTGCAGAGCATCGTCCAAATACTGCTGCCTACCCGTAAGACGCCAAAGGGCCGTTGCTGCCCAGAAGAATTCGTCCCTGGCACTCATGTCACCATAGGCGCCAGTGGAGACTGCAGGGTCTTTCAGCTGTTCCTGACGGTAGAAAGCCGTAGGATTGGCCTTCGCCCACAGATAGGCACGTTCTGCTGCTGCAGCAGCTTGTGACGAGAAACCGGGATAGTCGGCCTGGTACTTTTCGAAGAGACGTGCGGCATCAGCCATCACGGCAGCAAAGTCAAGGGTGGCAGTGACGCTCTTGGCCACCACGTAGCGCGGCTGCTTGCACTCCTTAGGCATGATGAAACCCTCGAAATTGGGTGTAGTGAGCTTATGATATACTCCACCGTCGTATGGATCCTGCATTGAGAAGAACCACTTAAGGTTGAACATCATCTCGTCCAGGAAGTCGGGTGTCTGGTTACGGCTTTCAGGGATAGCAGTCAGCAGCTTGTCGAAATAATTGGTCTGTTGCTCAAAGGCTGCGAACATCAGACCGATGCTGAACGCGGAATTCACCACATATTTATTATAGTCGCCTGCATCATACCAACCATAGGGCGAGCTGATGACGGTTCCAGCCGGACGGAGCTCAGAGGCAGCAGAGTTATGCACCAGCACATGAGTGTCTGGATGTCCAACAGGGCGGTTGTAAACCCCACCCTGATCAATGGGTACACCCGAACGGATGAGATAGAACAGACGAAGTGCAGAGGTGGCCATATCCTGCAAGGGATGTTCCTTCACCTCAATGGCGCAATGCTGCCCGCCTACGCTGACCTGATAGCTTCCTACTGTTGAAAGATTTCCCAGGTCAACCACGTAGCGCACCTTGCCTGACCACGGCGATACAGCCTTCCGAACCGAGGCGGGCTTGATCTTGCGTCCGTCAGGGGCTGTAACTCGCAGTTTTCCTGCAGGGTTGACGCCCTCTACTACGATTACTTTCTCCTGCGAGGGCGAGTAACCCACTTGGTTATGACGTATTTCAACGCCACACTTTGCCTGTAAACACGCAGCAGCGCACAAGGCAGTAAATCCGATTCTAATTCCCATTTTTGCTCCCATTATTTTCTTATATTAAGTCTTCATCAGTTCTTTTAATTCCATAAATGTACGCGTGAGGCGAGTGATGGTGTCGGCACTCTCCTTCATGCGCTGGGTAATGTCATCCAGTTCGTAGCTTGGGAGATCGTTATAGTTCTCCACAATAACCTGGGTAAAGCCGCTAACAATATTCAGAGGTGTACGTACATCATGTGCCATCTCCTGTACGAAGGCAGTCTTCCGATTCTGGGCCTCACGCACCAACTCATAGGCTTGCTGCAGTTCTTGGTTACGCAGCATGCTTTCATTGTTAATTTGCTGCAATTCGGCAATGTGGGTGCTGATAGTCTGCTGCATCTGCACAAAGCAGTCTTGCAGTCTTCTTAAGGTGTTTTCGCTACTGCTGGGCTTCAGTTCGCTTAATTCCATATTCTGGAAACTGAATTTCTCCAAGCTGTTCTTGTCTGCCATGCTTTGGGTAGCGGCTGCCAACCGTTTCACGGGTATGATGATGCGCCGGATTGCGAGATAGCAGAAAAGCAAAAGCAGCAGCAGGGCTCCACCGATGATAGCCCACACAGCATAGAGCAACCGGTTGTAGCCGCTGAAGACATCGCTGTCAGGACATACGATGGCTATGCTCCAGCCCGTACGCAGAAGAGGACGGAAGAAAACCCGTGCAGGTTGTCCGTCGACATACATCGACCAGCTGCCACTCTGCCCGGAAATCATGGCATGTCCCAAGTGTTTCACCTCATCCCTCGACTGCGGATCGGGGTCGGAGAAGATGCTTTGTCTTACCAGCTTTCCCGTATCAGGATGTACAATGTAGTGCCCGTTGTGGTCCAACATGATTGCTGAAGAGTTAGGATAAGGCTTTACATCTGAGACAGCCTGTGACAGCCATTTCAGCAGCAAATCCGTACAGATGATGCCCACTAGTTCACCTTTATTTGTATACAGGGGTTTCACAAACGAATAGTTATACTCCGATGAGGAGAGAAAGCCTGGAGTATCGTCAATATAGGGTTCCAGCCACATTGCGCGTCTCTTTTCCCAAGGCGTTTTGTACCATATCTGATTGTAGTAATCGCCATCTTCCACTACCGTGACAATGGAGTCACCATGACGGAGTGAGTATGCAGAGTAGTTGCGTCCCTTAGCAGGGAAATAGTAGGGCTTCATGGCAATGGTGAAACCCAGATAGTCGGGATGCTCCTCCAGCATCTGCCTTGTAAAAGCCAGCAAAGAGTCGGGTTCCATATAACGCCGTGTCATACGTTCCAGTTCTGCCGTTACGTCTTCAGCATCGTCCATGATTTTCTCTATTTGACGCACCGTCCCACCCAATACCTGCGTGGCACGACGCTCAGCGACCTGATTCACCCGCTGCTTCGTCTGATAGAACAACACAGAAAGCGACACACCGAGCACACCACCGACTATCAGTATGATAATCAGGCCAAGCCTCAGTGAGAGGTGCTGATGGATGTAATCTAAGAGTGTCTTCACCATCACTTATTGTTTTATCGCCTTCACTCTTCCCCAAGCATTTTTTCCAATTGCCGGGTGATACTGTCTGCATTTGCCATCATCTCTATCTTTATCTTCATCATGTCAGTGGGCGAGAGTTCAGCATGATGATCGCAAATTCGGGTAGTCAACTTGTCAATCGTCTCCACAGTATCGAGCATCTGGACAGACATGTGTCTGAGGAAATCCGTTTTCACGTTGTCAGCCTGCTGCAACTGATCATAAGCTATTTTCAACTCTTTGTTCTGTATAGCCAAGCGGTCGCGTTTCTGCCTCATCTCAGTCATATAGCTGTTCAGTACCTGCTGCATGGCGACAAAATTGTTCTGAAGCTGTCCTATCTCATCGCGCTGCTCCGTACGCGACACGACCATTTCTGAACAAGTATCACTGGCTATGTTATGAGCAGAATCAGCCAGCACATCCAAAGGATGCAGATAACGGTTCGCAACCCACCAGATGAGAACTGCCAGTACCACCATACTCACCACGGCCACAGTGATGGCAATGGACATGAGCGAATCATCCAACCCAGTATCATGAAGCAACTTGAAAGAGAAATGGTTTAGCAACAGAAGAATCACGACCCAGACAACAGCCGTGAAGCCTACCACCCAGCAGGTTACCTGCAGGGAAAGCGTATGGAGTTTATTCGATGGCAAACTCATTGGGCTTCTGTTTTATGGCTTTCGCTATTTCGCGACAAAGATACGATATTTTACTCATCCATGCAAATTTCTACGTAGTTTTTTTACTCATAACAAACCATACCCGAATGGGCTATCCTTCCAACATAAAAAGAAAAGGAAATTTCTTTTTGTTTTCTGCTTACTTATTCGTACCTTTGCAGCGAAAATATAAAAGGAAACAAGATGAAGGACTTCAAAGAAAAGGAAATTGCCGACAGAATTGACATTATCGGTCGTTACTACGACATAGAAGACATGTTGGCTGGTAAGAAAGACAAGGAGGAAGTCTCCAAATACTACCGTTTGAGCGACCGTTTCTACAACCTCATTCATTCACGAGGTGGAGGAAACAACCACATGGGCTTGTCGGATGATGGTCTCTTCCACCACGATGACTTCATGAAACAGGCACAGCTGGTGGGCTCGCTACTGAAGGGCGAAGGAATGAATATATTGGAAGTGGGTGCCGGACAGTTGCCCAACACGAAATACCTGGCCAAACACTTCCCTAACCACCACTTCACGGCTATGGACCTGCCTAACAGGAATTTCCTGAAGCGGAAGGTGCCTAAGAATGTGAAGCTGATAGAAGGTGACTTCCACGACCTGTCATTCCTGAAGGATGAGTCGTTCGACATTGTGTTCGGCGTAGAGACCATATGCTATTCCCCGAACAAGAATGTCGTGATTGGCGAAATTGCCAGGGTGCTCAAGCCCGGCGGCAAGTTCCTGACCTGGGATGTCTATGAGCCCAAGCCTGATGGGGAAATGACAGCGTTCGAGAAACGGGCCTCTGCCATCACCTTGGCAGGCATGAGCCTCACACGAAGAGACCAATGCATTGTCGACTTGAGGAAATACCTGGAGGGAAACGGGTTCAAGGACATCCAGATAGACGACCTGACCCACAAGATCAGACCGTCACTGAGACGCCTCGACCGTATCTCCTGCTATTACTTCATGCATCCCGGCATGATCAAACGACTCAGCAAGTGGATCAGTCAGGAAGTCACGAGAAACAGTATTGCAGGTTGGCTGATGCTTTACACCTTTGACGCTACAGACATCCACGTGTACAGCCAGATCGTCGCCACAAAAGGATAATCACTTCTTCACCTGTATCACAAATCCTCCGCGAGGCTGGCATTCCATCTTCGCAGGAAGGGTTGTAGCAGTACTGATGACCCATGGCTCATTAGCCCTGTCGGCAAAGACTGTGACTTTGCGACGCCCCTTGATAAAGCTGAGGTTGCAGTCAAGGGTCTTGGGTTCATCGGTTCCATTGATGCCAGCCACATACCATGTATTGCCACTTCTGCGAGCCAGGACACAGCTTTCGCCAGGATACCCTGACACGAAACGTGTCTCGTCCCATGCGGCTGGCAATTCGGAAAAGAACTTCTGCACCTGCTGCGGCTGGGCAAGGAAGCTCTCCGGGCGGTCAGCCAGGTGCTGAAGACCACTTTCAAAGAGTACAGTCAGCGCCAGCTCGTGAGCATTGGAGGTGATGTGAGGATGCTGTGAATTGCTGAACGCACAAGGCGTATAGTCCATGGGGCCAATAACATTACGGGTGAAGGGCAGCGTGGCATTGTGGCTGGCTGCCTTGTCGGTGAAGGTAGGCACATTATTGTACCACTCGGCACCGTAGACACCCTCCGTCGATAGCAGGTTCGGCCATGTACGTTGCCAACCACGCGGCACAGTGGCACCATGAAAGTTTACATACAAGTGATGACGGGCTGCACACTCCAGCAGGTCCTGACAGTAGTCCATATTCATCTGGTTGTCGCCGCTGAAGAAGTCAATCTTCACGCCAACCACTCCTATCTTCTCGCACCAGGCAAATTCCTTCTCACGGTCAAAGGCTTTGTTCAGACGGTATTTGGGAGTCGGCGCACCGTCAACCCAACCCACGCTGGAGTTATACCATATCATGGGTTTCACGCCCTGACTCTTGGCATAGTTCACGGCATCCTCCACAGTCTTGCCATCTTTCATGGTGTCCCACTCAGCATCGATCAGCACGTAGGGAAGATGTAATGCAACAGCCAAGTCTACATATTTCTTGATAATATTGAAGTCGTTGCTGCCGTGATTGTAGGCCCAGTAGACCCATGAAACCACACCTGGCTGAATCCAACTGACATCGGTGATACGGCTTGGATTACTGACATCCGTCACCAAAGTGGACTCCACTACATCGGACAATCTACCTACGATGACCACACGCCAAGGGGTGTGTCCCTTTCCCTGCTCATAGTCGCTGTTCTTCCCTGTGATATGCTCTGCCTGCACAACGCGGTAACGATCTTTATCATTATATAGACATGAAGCACTCTGCCCCCACTCAATGTTCGCCTCGGTAATCAGGGCAAACACTCCCGGCGTGGCTTCCACCAAAGCAGGATAGCCCCAGCGGTTGTTCCAGCCTTCGGCAGACTTGAATGTGCCACTAAACGAACGTACGGGCTTCACCTTGTAGGTAGTGGCAAGCGGGAAGAAACCTTCGTAGCCATCGGTCCACTGCTGTATCCAACGGCGGGTTCCTTCAGGAATGACATAGGTAGTAGGCTCCTCGCCAGTCAGACCGTTATAGCGGAAAGCAAGTCCGTCGTTATAGACACGCATCACCAACTCACCACCGCCACTGACAGACCATTGGTACTCATTGGCCTGATTGGTGCAATGCAGCCGTTTGCCTATCACCATTTGGTAGTCGTCCTTGATACGGATGGCCTTCGGTGCAGCCACGCTGGCTGACAGCTGACTCGTCTCAATCTTCATAACCTGCTGTTTCTGGTAAGCAACGTTCAGTTCGCTGCCAGCCACATTGACGGTCAGTTTGCCATTGGGCGACACCATCTGCTGAGCAACAGCCGTCATCACTACGCCCGTCAGAACGAGCCACGCACACATTCTTTTCATACGTCTATTTGTCTTGTTTTGATTCTTTTGTGAAGTCTGTTTACTTTACCACCACCTTTTTCCTCTCTCTGACATAGATGCCCGGTTTCAGGCTCTCTCCCTTGACACGGTGTCCACCGAGGGTGTGGACAAAGGCTGATGGATGGGAGGTGACGGACATGGTGGGGTGAATACCTGATGCCGAGGTCAGGGCCACCCTTGTCAGACGTATACCGTGACCCTGCAACACGAACCCTTTTGAGATGAGCAGATTGAAGACCGGCTCACTGAAGCTGATGACTGCCGTGCAGTTCTCTCCACTGCCAGCACTATGGACATCGCTGGGAACGTACTCCTTCACATATGTCTTACCGCCAATGGTGAAGGATACGTTCTGGTTTCCGTCCCAGTCGCCATAGAAGAACTGCATCGAGTTATAGTCGCGATAGTCGAGCTGATAAGACAGGACAAGCAGCACATCCTTTCCGTATTTAGCGAAGGTCTGAGCGGGAATGTTCAGTTGCAGGCCACTCCCCCAGTCCAGCACTGCGTTGCCCGACCAGAACTCGTCGCCGATCCCTGTATTGTCGCCACCTGGCTGCTCTTCGGGTTCCTTATACTCTGTGACAGATCCCTCTTTGATGCCGTTGAGTACGTACGTGTTTTTCACTGCCATATTGTTTTTACGGTCGAAGACCCCAAAGGTCTCCTTACCATTGCCAAAGACATTATTGTCCCAGACAAAAGCAGCGAAACCATGTTCGCGGGCATTGCTCACCATACATTTCGTGAAATACTGCTCGTTCTCCATCTGTGTCTGCTTATCCTGTGCTGTGTAGTGGCAAGTAACGCCATACTCGCCCAGGACCACTCCCAACCCCTGCTTGCCCCATGTATTGCGGATGCGGTCAAAGAGGCTGCTCATTGTCTGCTCGTTGCTCTGTGGTGTCTGCTTACCCTTGGCCTTATAGGCATCGCCCCAGTAATAATACTCTCCGCTACCTGCATATTCGTAGGGATCATAGCAATGGAACTCCACACTCAGACGCCCTTCCACCTTGTCGGCTGGCACGGTTAAACCCGCCATTCCATAATAGGGATTACAAGCATAGCATTGCACCACGAGATGGCGATAATAGTTCTTACCTCCTGTGGCACGCACGGCATCAACAAATGACTGGTTATAAGAATTCTGTACATCCTGGCACTCCTTAGTGGGCTGTCCCCAGTTCTCCTGTCCGTTCACTTTTGAAATCACTTCGTTGGTTCCGGCAAAGGCGAGCCTCTGGTCGTAGTCACGGAAATAGGTGGCTATGTTGGTCCAAAGTGCAGACAGCCTGCGATTGTTCTCCTGCTGGTTCTTATAGAACGGATTGCGGTCGAGCCATTCCTCGTGGTGGGTATTGATAATGACGTACATATCCTCGTTCAAAGCCCAGTCGACAATCTCTTTCACTCGTGCCAGCCAAGATGAGCCTACATTCATATTCGACGTGCTGGTCACTTTTTCCGACCAGCGCACAGGAATGCGGATGGCATTGAAACCTGCTGCCTTGACGGCTTTGATCATGGCCTGAGTGGTCTTGGGATTACCCCATGCTGTCTCACCTCCCTGGCTTTCCAAGGAGTTGCCAAGGTTCCACCCCATCTTCACTTGTCGTGTCCATTCCTGAGCAGTCATTCCCATACCCGACGGGTCTGGTTCCACCGTCTGTGCCTGAAGGTTGGCAGACATCAGCAAAACCAATATGACGGTAAAGAGTTTATTCATCTTTTCCATTACTTTATCGTTATGATGGTACAAAGGTACAAAAAGAGAGTGAAATAAGAAAGGAAAACTTGTATTTCTTTTCTTTTTTCCGAATGAAAACACCTTCGGTGCAAAGATTTCAAGTGAAAGAACCTTCGGCGCAAGACCGGATGGTCGGGTGAATAGGGTTTTCCCCATTCAGCTATATAGATTTCCCCTCGTCACTTTATGGTTTTACCCTTGCAACCTATTCCCAAAAGCCGTACCTTTGCAGCAGAAAAAAGAAACAGAAAGTCTCACCTAATAAAAGTTTACGACTATGAAGAAGCTATACACCCTGATGCTGATGGCCACAATGGCTCTCACATTCACCGCTTGCGAAGACGAATTCATCGCTGACACCCTCGAGGGAACCTGGAGTGGCAACATGTATGTGTCATCTTACTACGATGGCCGGGACTACTACGCCACACGTTCTGAAATCACCTTCAGCATCGATCCCTTCCGTTTCACCAAGGGTTCGGGCTACTGGGTGGACTACTACAGCGGCGCGCCATGGGACTATGTCGCCAACCATATCAGCTGGCGCGTCGACAACGGCAACATATACATCAACTTCCTGGACGAAGGAACCTCGGTGGTCATTGCCGACTATCACCTGTCTGACGCACACTTCTCGGGCTACATTGCCGATGGTGACAACGATGTGCATTTCAACCTCACGCATATCTCATCACCCAACTGGGATGAGTATGACTATTGGGGCTACGACGAATGGTACGATGATGGTTACTACACCCGTCAGACCCGCAGCGGCGACAGCACTGTTGTGAAGCCCACCGAGAAACCTGTCCGCAAATTCGGCAAAAAGGCTGATAACCTATAAGTAGAAGTTTACCGACAGTAAAGTCCTACTTTAACGCCACTAATCCCGGAGTTTACCGCCTGTAAACTCCGGGATTACCAAATGCAAGAAAAAACCGGAAATCTTTTGATAATTTAGAAAAAAGCATTATCTTTGCGGGCAAATCGGCTTGAACTATGAATATCATTGAACAACGGCTTTCTGACCTCCGCGAGTTGATGCTTCGTGAACGGCTTGCGGCTTTTATCTTTCCTAGTACAGACCCGCATCAGAGCGAATATGTGGCCGACCACTGGAAAGGTCGCGAGTTTATTTCCGGCTTCAACGGTTCGGCAGGAACTGCCGTGGTGACCATGGATGCTGCTGCCCTGTGGACCGACTCCCGCTATTTCATCGCTGCTGCCGAGCAACTGAAGGGCACAGAATTCCAACTGATGAAACTGAAGATGCCCGACACACCGACCATTGCCCAATGGATCAATGGACAATGCACAAAGAATCATGTCGCATCGACAGAGGTAGGCATCGATGGGATGGTCAGTTCCACCAATGAGGTACGACAGCTGATCTGCGATATCCGACGTGAAGGTGGACTGACGCTCCGTACAAACCTCGACCCCTTGCGGCAAATATGGCGCAACCGTCCTCCCCAGCCCGCCAGCAAGGCAGAAATCTATCCGATGGAATATGCGGGTGAGGCAGCCCACGACAAGCTCGCCCGCATCCGGCAGGCGCTCCGTGAGCTTCACGCTGACGGGATGCTCATGGCCTCGCTCGATGACATTGCCTGGACACTGAACCTGCGAGGGAAGGACGTTCACTGCACTCCTGTCCTGGTAAGCTATCTGCTCATCTCACCCTCCAGTGCCACACTCTTTATAGACAAACAGAAACTTACACCCGAAGTGGAAGCGTATTTGCGGCAGGAGGGAGTAGGAACAGACAGCTATGAAAAGGTGGCTCAAGGCCTGAAGGACTATTTTGAATACAATATCCTGCTGGACCCTGATGAGGTGAACTATACCTTATATAATATAATAAGGAATAGGGAGAAGGGACCGAAAACGGCTATAGTAGAAGCTGAATCGCCGGTGAAACGCATGAAGACAATAAAGAACAAGGAGGAAATAGCGGGTTTTCATGAGGCGATGCTGCGCGACGGCATCGCCATGGTAAAGTTTCTGTCCTGGCTGGAAAAAGAAGACACACATACTGAAATCTCCATATCAGAGAAGCTAACGTCGCTGCGGGCAGAGCAGCCACTGTTCCGCGACATTTCATTTGACACCATTGCTGGCTATGGAGCACATGGTGCCATTGTCCACTATGAGGCTACGCCCGAGACCGACATACCCTTGAAGCCGGAAGGTTTGTTGCTGCTTGACAGTGGTGCGCAGTATTTGGACGGTACTACCGACATTACCCGCACAATAGCCCTCGGTCCTCTGACAGAGGAGATGAAGCGAGTATATACCCTGGTGCTGAAAGGACACATACAGATAGAGCTGGCCAAGTTCCCGTCAGGCATCAGCGGAACCCAGTTGGATGTGCTGGCCAAACAAGCCATGTGGCGTGAAGGATTGAGCTATCTGCACGGAACAGGTCATGGTGTGGGGACATACCTCAACGTTCACGAAGGTCCCCACCAGATACGCATGGAGTGGAAACCAGCACCACTAGTGGCTGGAATGACGGTTACCGATGAGCCCGGTATCTATTTGGAAGGACGGTTCGGAGTAAGGATAGAGAACACCCTGCTCATCGTTCCTTACAAGACGACGGAGTTCGGCGAGTTCCTGCAGTTTGAACCACTGACGCTCTGTCCCATTGACACTGCTCCCATCCTTATGGAGATGCTCTCCCAAGAGGAACTGACATGGCTGAATGATTACCACAGGTTGGTCTATGAACGACTCTCACCCCATCTGGAGGCTGACGAACGGGAATGGCTCAGAGTGAAGTGTGGAATGTGACATGAAATATGTAGAATGTGACATGAAGGATGCAAAGGATTCAAGGCGATGTTAAACAATTGGTTTGAGAAAATATCTTGGCACGAAATCTGGATAAAGACCGTGCTGGTAGTGGCAAGCGTAGCGCTGATTGTGTGGGCGATGCCTCGTGAGGCAGGCAGTTTCAATTTCAAGACTGAGGTGGGCAGGCCCTGGCGCTATGCTGACCTGACAGCACCGTTTGACTTCCCCGTATATAAAAGTGAGGAGCGTGTGAAGGCAGAGCGAGACAGCCTGCTGAAGGACTTTGAGCCATATTACAACCTGAACAGGGATGTGGAAGGGGCACAGGTACGACAGTTCGTGAAAGACTATAGCAATGGCATACCCGGTCTCCCCTCCGACTACATCAGTATCATCGCCAACCGGCTGCACAGCCTCTATCAGCAAGGTATCATGCAGAGTGGCGAATACAATATGATGGACACGACGAGAACCATACGTGTTGTCAGCGGGAAAACTGCCAGCACCGTTCCCATCACACATGTCTACTCAACGGTCAGCGCCTATGAACAGCTATTTGCCGACCCTTCACTGAGCAGTTATCGCGAACAGCTGCAGAAGTGCAACCTGAACGACTATATCATCCCCAATCTGGCCTACGACCGCGACCGCAGTGAGGCCAGCCAGAACGACATGCTTAGCAACATTCCCTTGGCTACAGGTCTTGTACAGCATGGACAGAAGATTATAGGCAGGGGAGACATCGTTGACGAGAAGACTTATAACACCCTGGAGTCCTTCTTCCGTGAGAACGATCGCCGCCATCAGACGGAGTCACAGCTCAGTGCTACCATCTTGGGCCAGATACTCTACGTATCGCTCCTTATCACAGCCTTCACCGTCTTCCTTTCACTCTTCCGCAATGACTATTTCGAGAATATGCGCACTACAGCCATGCTTTATGCGCTTATCATCCTGTTCACTGTCATCACGTCGCTCATGGTGAGCCACACCTTCATGCACGTTTTCCTTATTCCTTATGCCATGGTGCCTATATTCATCCGGGTATTCATGGATTCGCGAACGGCATTCATGGCGCATACCACGATGATTCTCATCTGTGCCTGTATCTTACAGCACCCATATGAGTTCATTGCCGTAGAAACGGTGGCAGGACTCATGGCCATTTTTACTTTGCGTGAACTGAGCAGCCGTTCCCAGCTGTTCTGGACAGCAGTACTCGTCATGGGAGCAGCCATGCTGACCAACCTGTCCATCAGCCTGTTGAACATCAACGATCTGGATCTGAAGCTGATAGACACAGGAGAGTATCAATACCTGCTGCTCAACGGTGTGCTACTCTTCTGTTCCTACCCTCTGCTCTATATCATTGAGAAGGCTTTCGGGTTCACATCCAGCATCACCCTGATAGAACTCAGCGACATGAACAAAACCCTCTTGCGCCGAATGAGCGAGGTGGCACCAGGCACTTTCCAGCATTCTACACAGGTAGGCAACCTGGCCGTTGAAATAGCCCGCAAAATCGGGGCAAAGAGCTTGTTGGTACGTACGGGTGCACTCTACCACGATATAGGAAAGATTATGAATCCTGCCTATTTCACCGAGAACCAGGCAGGCGTCAATCCACACGACAGCCTCACCTTCATTGACAGTGCACAGATGCTCATCAGCCATGTCACAGAAGGCATAAAACTAGCCGACAAGTATAACCTGCCCAAGGAAATCAAGGACTTCATACAGACCCATCATGGCCAAGGCAAGACCAAGTATTTCTATATCAAGCAAAAGAACGAACATCCTGACGAGGCTGTAGATGACCTGCTCTTCACCTATCCCGGCCCCAACCCCTTCACCAAGGAACAGGCCATTCTGATGATGAGCGATGCCGTGGAAGCCGCCTCCCGTTCACTGCCCGACTATACAGAACAGAGCATCCGTGAACTGGTGAACCGTATCATCGACTCTCAGGTCAGCGAAGGGTATTTCCGTGAGTGCCCTATCACCTTCCGCGACATTCAGTATGCCAAAACTGTGCTCATTGAGAAACTCAAAATCATTTATCATACCCGCATCAGCTATCCGGAGTTGAAGACGGAACGTTCCCGTTAACCGGAAAACGGCATCCGCCAAAAGAGAGCTTTTATGGATGAATTGTAAGCAAAAAGTGCACACAATTGCACAAATGTGCATAGAAGTGTGCATTTTTCGTTAATATTCCTTAACTTTGTGCGCCTTAACAGGGAAATAAGGAACAATTCCTATACCTTTGCAGCCAAATTTACAGAAAACTTTGAGAGAAAAAAGGTAAAAAGAAAGTTTTAACGGAAATGAAAGCAACAAAACGAATGTTGGCCGGTCTTGTACTGGCCACTGCCACGCAGGCCGTGATGGCTGGTGGCATTCTCACTAACACCAATCAGAGTATAGACTTTTTGCGCAACCCGGCACGCGATGCTGCCATTGGCTTGGACGGTGTCTACAGCAATCCTGCCGGTGTGGTCTTTCTGCCACAGGGGTTCCATCTGGGTATCAACTGGCAGTACGCCCACCAAACACGCACTATAGAAAGCTCCAGCCCGTATTTTGCCTTGGGACGTAAGAACAACGGCCTCAATACAAAAACCTTCGAAGGGGTGGCCGATGCACCATGCATCCCAAGCATACAGGCAGCCTACAACACCGGTGACTGGTCGTGGCAATTCAATTTCTCTGTGCCTGGTGGCGGAGGTGCCTGCGAATTTGCTGACGGATTGGGTTCGTTTGAAAGTGTTGTAGGCAGCATAGCACATCAGCTGGGTGGACTGGACCAGATTGCAACAGCTCTTGGCCAGCAGGCACCAGGCGTGAATGGCTACGATATGGACGGCTATATGGAGGGGCGCCAGTACTATTTCGGCTTCCAGTTCGGTACAGCTTATAAGATTAATGAACATCTTTCGGTCTATGGCGGTCTGCGTCTGCTCTACGGAACAGCCACCTACAAAGCCAAGATCAGTAACATTCAGGTGAAGACTGCTGCGGGTTACGTTGACTTCGGCAGTTTCATGCAGCAAGCAACGGCCATGGTGGACGGTGGTATCAGCTATGTAAATGAGAACCTCCAGAAGGTGAACGCTGGATTGGAGCAGGTCAATGCCGGGATTGCTCAGTATCAGGCCGCAGGTGCCCCCATCCCCGACCAGCTCAGTACGCAGCTGACCACATTGAATACCACAAAAGCGCAGTTGGAACAGTCTTCACAGACGCTCCAGGGTACAAATACCAGCCTGAACCAGCTCCAGAAGTATTCGCAGGGCGTTAACCTGCTGTGTAACCAGTCTAGTGTGGGCATTGCCCCTATCGTTGGTATAGATTATAAAACAGGCAGGCTGAACTTCGCCGCAAAGTACGAGTTCAAGACTCAGATAAGGATGAAGAACGAGTCAACGGTAAACGAAGCCAGCGAGATACCCGCCATTAACAAGTTCCGTGACGGTGAAGAAGTGAACGAAGATGCCCCCGCACAATTGGCCATTGGTGCTCAGTACACACCCATAGACGACGTCCGACTGAACGTGGGCTACCACCATTTCTTCGACAAGGATGCTTCCTGGTACAATAATTCCCAGGATCTGCTCGACCATGACACCAACGAATACCTCGCAGGCATAGAATGGGACGTGAACAACCGCCTCACCATCAGCGCAGGAGGCCAGATTACACGTTACGGACTGACCGATGCCTATATGAATGATATGTCCTTTGTAGTGAATAGTTACAGCCTAGGCCTCGGTTTCAACTACAAAGCCACCGACAAGATTATCCTGAAAGCAGGTTACTTCCAGACGAACTACAGCAACTATGACCGAGTCACCTCCAAGGAACCTCTTGTCAGCGATCGCTTTACCCGCTCCAGCCGTGTCCTTGGCCTTGGCTGTGAAGTGAACTTATAAGGTTTCTTCATCAGAATCTACCTTATCAACTAAGGTGTTTGACTATCTAAAATGGCTCTTCTTCATTTATCGCTGTATGGCAATCGGATTTCTTGACAAATCGAGAATAGCCTTTTCTCACTGAGTTAACTCAATCAATCGTTTGAGTTAACTCATTTGATTGATCGAGTTAACTCATTTGATTAATCGAGTTAACTCGCGTTTTTTTGATCAGTTATACTATTGACTTCTACTGATCCGAAAAATTCTTTTACCGATTCGACTAGACACTTTCTCTTCTCATAGGCAAAATCAATAGACAAATGTTTCTTAGTCGTACTGATTCGATAGACACAAGCGAAAAAGCCGGGCTGATTCGATAGTTACAAGCTAAGAAGCAGTGCTGATTTTGTTGTCACTCTCCAATACTGGACACGCAGAGCCGGGGCAAGCTCGTTCAGCAAAGCTGGATGCCATTCAATGGGGCATTCAAGAATAAGTCAAGGCCGTAGAGAAAACAAACCATCAAGGAACAACAGGAAAAAAAGAATCATAGCTATCCTTCATAGCGAATCATAAAAGGATCCTTGCTTTCTCTCACCAAGACCAGTAACAATCCTATCAGCCACGATTACATAGTCGCCGATTTAGCTTTAACCCGAATCGGTCTTTAGCGATATGATGAAAACGCCCTTTATTTTGGAACAGATGTCCTGCTGCTTTGAGTGCGCAATGGGGTTCCATTGTAATCGAAAAGCGGCAGGGCAGATGACAAAAAGAAAGCCAAATGACCAATTTGGGTTTAGAGGTTAGCAATTCGGCTTTGCTCGTCTTGAAGAATTTATTCAATACCATGTTCTTACAAACAAACAAATCTCCAAAGAGTGTCAGCTTGCGGTCAGAGATATGCTAGCCCATAAGCAAATTGGTAAGCAATGAGCTATGAATACGAAGAAGCCCATAAGCAAACTGGTAAGCAATGAGCAAGGAAAACGAAGAAGCCCTGCTCCACGACTGTGGAACAGGGCTCCGTTCTCCAAAGAAGGCGGCCTCCTACTCTCCCGCATTGCATTGCAGTACCATCGGCGCAGGCGGGCTTAACTTCTCTGTTCGGAATGGGAAGAGGTGGGACCCCGCTGCAATAACCACCTGATGTGCGCTTCGC